>NZ_JBGDTY010000003.1:0-354151 GCF_046552515.1 Salmonella sp. SAL00653 | reverse complement strand
TGAAATACAAAACGCCCGATGATGTTCATCAGGCGTTTTACAGACAAAAAACTGTCAACCTATATCAGGACTAGTCAGATGGGATAAAAATCTTTACGCTTATACGGCTGAATCTCGCCTGGCTTGCGGGTTTTGAGCAGCTTCAGGATCCAGGTGTACTGTTCCGGATGCGGGCCGACAAAAATTTCGACCTCTTCGTTCATCCGTCTGGCGATAGTGTGGTCGTCAGCCGTGAGCAGATCGTCCATTGGCGGGCGAATCTGGATAGTCAGGCGATGCGTTTTACCATTATACACCGGGAAAAGCGGTATCACGCGTGCGCGGCACACTTTCATCAGCCGACCAATTGCAGGCAGCGTCGCTTTGTATGTCGCAAAGAAATCAACGAATTCACTATGCTCCGGGCCGTGATCCTGGTCCGGCAGGTAGTAACCCCAGTAGCCCTGACGAACAGACTGAATAAAGGGTTTAATCCCGTCATTACGCGCATGCAAACGTCCGCCGAAACGCCGACGCACTGTGTTCCAGATATAGTCAAAAACCGGATTACCCTGATTATGAAACATCGCCGCCATTTTTTGCCCCTGAGAGGCCATCAGCATGGCTGGAATGTCGACGCCCCAGCCATGCGGTACGAGAAAAATGACTTTTTCGTCGTTACGACGCATCTCCTCAATGATTTCCAGACCTTCCCAGTCAACACGCTGTTGAATTTTTTTCGGACCGCGCATCGCCAACTCAGCCATCATCGCCATTGCCTGTGGCGCGGTGGCGAACATCTCATCGACAATCGCTTCGCGCTCAGCTTCGCTACGCTGCGGAAAGCACAAAGACAGATTAATTAGCGCCCGGCGACGAGAACTCTTCCCCAGCCGTCCGGCAAAGCGCCCCAGCGTCGCCAGCAAAGGGTCACGGAATGATGCCGGTGTTAATGCGATCCCCGCCATTGCCGCCGCGCCCAACCAGGCGCCCCAATACTGCGGATAGCGAAAGGATTTTTCGAATTCAGGGATATACTCACTATTATTTTTTTTGGTTTCCATGCTTTTCCAGGGTCTGCTGACGCGAAAAGGAATTGTGAATAGTGTAGCGACGTCTGCGCCGCACACAAAACAAAAAAGCCGGCACACATCGCGTACCGGCTCTGTCAGCGCATTTGTTAATCGAAGCGCAGTTGTGGCAGAACCTCTTTCACCTGTGCCAGGTATTCACGACGATCTGACCCCGTCAGACCTTCCGTGCGCGGCAATTTTGCTGTTAGAGGGTTAACGGCTTGCTGGTTGATCCATACCTCATAATGCAGATGCGGCCCTGTGGAGCGCCCGGTGTTACCAGAAAGCGCAATACGATCGCCACGTTTCACTTTTTGCCCCGGTTTCACCAGCAGCTTACGCAAGTGCATATAACGTGTGGTGTAGGTGCGTCCATGACGAATCGCAATGTAGTAACCGGCAGCGCCGCTACGTTTAGCGACCACGACCTCGCCATCCCCCACCGACAGCACCGGCGTACCCTGCGGCATCGCAAAGTCAACGCCACGATGCGGCGCAACGCGTCCAGTAACCGGGTTCAGACGGCGCGGATTGAAATTGGAGGAGATGCGGAACTGTTTGGCGGTCGGGAAGCGTAAAAAGCCTTTCGCCAGGCCAACACCGTTACGGTCATAGAATTTACCGTCAGCGGCGCGAATGGCGTAGTAATCTTTACCATCGGAACGCATCCGCACGCCCAACAACTGACTCTGTTCACGCTTGCCATCCAGCATCTCGCGCGACATCAGAACCGAAAATTCATCGCCCTTTTTCAGCTTGCGAAAATCCATCTGCCACTGCATGGCTTTTATCACTGCGCTGATTTCGCTGCTGGTTAAACCGGCCTCTTTCGCGCTGGCGACAAAGCTACCCCCTACCGTACCTTTCAGCAGACTGTTAACCCAGTCCCCCTGCTGCATTTCACTGCTCATTTTAAAACCGTTGGCAGTGCGATCGTAGGTACGCGTTTCACGGCGGGAGACTTCCCATGTCAGACGCTGTAAATCGCCATCGGCGGTCAGTGTCCAGGAAAGCTGTTGGCCAATTTTCAGATTGCGCAGCTCCTTATCAGAAGCGGCAAGTCGGCTAATATCGCTCATATCGATGCCGTACTGATTCAAAATGCTGCTTAACGTATCGCCTGTGGAGACGACGTATTCATGGACGCCGACTTCGCCTGCGGTTTTATCGTCCAGCTCATCCTGAGGAATAGCTTCATCTTCCTGCGCGGCCTGATCGATGGGTTCGCTGGCCTCCGGTAAGAGGGAACGAATCTCGCTTTTCTCCAGTTCAATAGTTTTAACGGTTGGTGCGGATTCTGGGTGGTAAACATAGGGCCGCCATACGGCGACGGCCAGTGTCAGAACGGTAAGTGACCCCAGCATAACGCGGTGGGGTCGGGGCAGATTATTAAATGCCAGGGCGACAGAGCGGGCTATCTGTTGCACGTATTCACTTCCTCGTTAATCTCCTTTCAGGCAGCTCGCATACTGGTTGGCTAATTGGCTTAAAAACGCTGAATAGCTTGTTTTACCCAGTTTAATGTTCGTCCCGAGGGGGTCCAGTGTTCCCATTCGAACGGATGTCCCTCTCGCCACGGCTTCCACGACCGCTGGCCTGAATTGTGGCTCAGCAAAAACGCAGGTTGCTTTTTGCTCAACCAACTGTGTTCTTATTTCATGTAAACGCTGCGCGCCAGGTTGTATCTCAGGATTCACGGTAAAGTGACCGAGCGGGGTGAGTCCGTAGTGTTTTTCGTAGTAACCGTAGGCGTCATGAAAAACGAAATACCCTTTCCCCTTGAGCGGCGCGAGCTCGTTACCGACCTGTTTATCGGTTGCGGCTAATTGTGCCTCAAAATCCTTCAGGTTGGCGTCGAGTTTGGCTCGACTTTGCGGCATAAGTTCCACTAATTTTTCATGGATTGCAACCGCTGTAGCCCGCGCTATCTCTGGGGAGAGCCAAAGATGAATGTTATATTCGCCGTGATGGTGATGTACGTCACCTTTTTCCTCATCGGCGCCCGTATGCGCATGTTCATCCTCATCATCATCCGCGCCCTTCATGAGTAACGGTTTTACATCGGCAAGTTGCGCAATGGTAACCTGCTTATTATCAGGAATATTCCTGACCGACTTCTCCATAAAGGCTTCCATTTCCGGGCCAACCCAGACGACTAAGTCCGCGCCCTGTAAGCGTTTTACGTCTGATGGACGCAATGAATAATCATGCTCGGAAGCCCCATCCGGAAGTAATACTTGCGTATCCGTAACGCCATCAGCAATGGCGGAAGCGATAAACCCAAGCGGTTTAAGCGAAGCGACAACGGCGGCATCGGCGGCCTGGGTTGCACTCCCCCAAAGCGCGGCGGATAATGCTGCGAAAAGAAGCGTATTTTTCTGTAACATAATGCGACTAATCATCGTAATGAATGTGTGAAATGTGATATTATAACATTATATCACTTCTGCAAGCCTAAAATTAACATGACAAGTTTAGTTTCACTGGAAAACGTCTCGGTCTCATTTGGTCAACGCCGCGTCCTCTCTGACGTGTCGCTTGAATTGAGCCCCGGAAAAATTTTAACGCTTCTCGGCCCAAACGGCGCGGGGAAGTCAACGCTTGTACGCGTGGTTTTAGGACTGGTAGCCCCTGATGAAGGGGTGATCAAGCGCAACGGGCAACTCCGTATCGGCTATGTCCCGCAAAAGCTCTATCTCGATACCACGCTTCCGCTGACGGTAAACCGATTTTTACGTTTACGTCCCGGCACGCAAAAAACGGATATTCTCCCGGCGCTTAAACGCGTTCAGGCCGGACATTTGATTGACGCGCCCATGCAAAAACTCTCCGGCGGCGAGACACAGCGCGTACTGCTGGCGCGTGCTCTGCTTAACAGGCCGCAGTTGCTGGTACTTGATGAGCCGACGCAAGGCGTGGATGTCAACGGCCAGGTCGCGTTATACGACCTTATCGATCAGCTGCGTCGCGAACTCGATTGCGCCGTGCTGATGGTGTCACATGACCTACATCTGGTCATGGCAAAGACGGATGAAGTGTTATGCCTGAACCATCATATTTGCTGTTCCGGCGCGCCGGAAGTGGTGTCTATGCATCCGGAATTTATCTCTATGTTTGGCCCGCGAGGCGCGGAGCAATTAGGGATTTATCGCCATCATCATAATCATCGCCACGATTTACAGGGTCGTATTGTACTGCGCCGGGGAAATGGTCACTCATGATTGAATTATTACTGCCCGGCTGGCTGGCCGGGATGATGCTGGCCTGCGCCGCTGGTCCTTTGGGCTCATTTGTGGTCTGGCGTCGGATGTCCTATTTTGGCGATACGCTGGCTCACGCGTCGCTTCTGGGCGTGGCGTTTGGCCTGTTGCTGGACGTTAACCCCTTTTATGCGGTAATCGCCGTTACGCTGCTGCTGGCCGCCGGTCTGGTATGGCTGGAGAAACGCCCTCACCTCGCGATTGATACCTTACTGGGCATTATGGCGCACAGCGCCTTATCTTTAGGACTGGTCGTGGTCAGCCTGATGTCCAACGTCCGCGTTGATTTAATGGCTTATCTGTTTGGCGATTTGCTGGCCGTCACGCCGGAAGATCTTATCTCGATCGCTATTGGGGTCGTTATTGTGCTGGCCATTCTCTTCTGGCAGTGGCGCAACTTGCTGTCAATGACTATCAGTCCGGATCTTGCCTTTGTCGATGGCGTGAAGTTACAGCGCGTGAAGCTGTTATTGATGCTGGTAACGGCGTTAACTATCGGCGTAGCGATGAAGTTTGTCGGAGCGCTGATCATTACGTCGCTGCTGATTATCCCCGCCGCAACCGCGCGTCGCTTTGCCCGTACGCCGGAACAGATGGCGGGCGTCGCCGTTGGTGTAGGTATGATAGCGGTTACAGGTGGACTGACCTTCTCAGCCTTATATGATACCCCAGCAGGGCCATCCGTAGTGCTGTGTGCCGCGCTGCTGTTTATCTTCAGTATGATGAAAAAGCAGGCAAGCTAAGCGTGTGTTACCCGGTGACGCTGCGCTTACCGGGCCTACAAAATCGCCCAGGTCTGATGAGCGCAGCGACTTCAGGCGCTAAGGCATCTCTGGCGGCGTGATCCCGAAATGGTTCCAGGCGCGCACCGTTGCCATACGCCCACGCGGCGTGCGCTGCAAAAAACCTTGCTGAATCAGATACGGCTCCAGCACATCCTCAATGGTTTCACGCTCTTCGCCAATCGCTGCCGCCAGGTTATCCAGTCCCACCGGACCACCGAAGAATTTATCAATAACCGCCAGCAGCAGCTTGCGATCCATATAGTCAAACCCTTCCGCATCGACGTTCAGCATATCCAGCGCCTGCGCGGCAATTTCCGCTGAAATAGCCCCGTCATGCTTCACCTCGGCGAAATCACGCACACGTCTGAGCAGACGGTTGGCTATACGCGGCGTACCGCGCGCCCGACGCGCCACTTCCAGCGCGCCGTCATCGCTCATCTCAAGCCCCATGTGCCTTGCGCTGCGCCCGACGATGTGCTGCAGATCGGGCACCTGGTAGAACTCCAGGCGCTGCACAATACCAAAACGGTCGCGTAGCGGCGAGGTCAGCGAACCTGCTCGCGTCGTCGCGCCAATGAGCGTAAACGGCGGCAGATCGATCTTAATTGAACGTGCGGCAGGCCCTTCGCCAATCATAATATCCAACTGGTAATCTTCCATCGCCGGATAGAGTACCTCTTCCACCACCGGTGAAAGCCGATGAATCTCATCAATAAACAGCACATCATGCGGTTCAAGATTGGTGAGCATAGCCGCCAGATCGCCTGCTTTTTCCAGCACCGGGCCGGACGTGGTTCGGAGATTGACGCCCATTTCATTGGCAACGATATTCGCCAGAGTCGTTTTACCTAACCCTGGCGGGCCGAAAATCAGCAAGTGATCTAGTGCGTCGCCACGCAGTTTTGCCGCCTGAATAAAGATCTCCATCTGGGAGCGCACCTGCGGTTGGCCGACATATTCCGCCAATAACTTCGGGCGAATGGCGCGATCGGCGACGTCTTCTGCGATCGTGGCGCCTGCTGAAATCAGGCGATCTGCTTCTATCATCCTTTACCTCATAACGCGGCGCGTAACGCGTCGCGAATCAGTGTTTCACTGCTTGCATCCGGACGGGCGATCTTGTTTACCATCCGACTGGCTTCTTGCGGTTTATAACCCAGCGCCACCAGCGCAGCAACTGCTTCTTGTTCTGCATCTTCCGAGGTTGGGCTGGCCGGCGATGTCAATACCAGATCGACCGCTGGCGTAAAGAGATCGCCATGTAGCCCTTTAAAGCGGTCTTTCATTTCGACAATCAGCCTTTCGGCGGTTTTCTTGCCGATACCCGGCAGCTTCACCAGTGCGCCAAGCTCTTCGCGCTCAACCGCATTCACAAACTGCTGCGCCGACATGCCGGAGAGAATCGCCAGCGCCAGCTTAGGCCCGACGCCATTCGTTTTAATTAGCTCTTTAAACAGCGTGCGCTCTTGCTTATTGTTGAATCCGTACAGCAACTGCGCATCTTCACGCACCACAAAGTGGGTGAAGACGATTGCCTCCTGCCCGGCCTCCGGCAGCTCGTAAAAGCAGGTCATAGGCATATGTACTTCATAGCCTACGCCCCCTGTCTCCAGCAGCACGATCGGGGGTTGTTTTTCGAGAATAATGCCTCTGAGTCTGCCTATCACATGACGCTCCTGCGTAAAGGGCTGAAAAGATAATGCACTATCATAAAAAAAGACTGGATGTTTATCCAGATGAAAAACACGTTATTCGCCTATCTCAATGGCCTTCCCTTCGAATCGGTCGCGCAACACCACCGGGTGCCGCCGCGCCCCATGATGTGGAGATATAATAAGTGTCTATAATAAATATAATTCAATAACATTTTCTGTAAGAATAATAAATAAAAAGTCCAGATACGCATTATCACTATAGCTTGAATTTCCTCCGGTGAAAGCACATCCTTTATAAACATTTTTAATCATCTTGTTATTTAATCATTCAGGACAGAAATTCAATGTTATTGAAAAATATTGTCATAGGTGCATTAATGGCTATTCCTGCGCTGGCGTCAGCTAATAGCCTCACGGAAACACGGGAAAGAATGGCCATTGAGCAACAAGCTATCGCCTATACTGTCAGCCAAAAGTGGGACAAGCTGGACGCTATGTTTCAGGAATACAATACCGGATTCCCGACAACCAGCGGCGGAACTCATAAACTGGTTATCGCATGGGGAGGGATCTATAATCTTTTTTCAGTAGATGTTTCCGACAATGGTATTTCTGGCGTGGCAAAAGAGTGGCTTAAAGCAAACCCCAAATCCACGGGTGCAAGGCTGCTGCAAGCAATGGTTTTTGATGCTAAAGCCGTGAATTTACGCGGTGAAGGTGCGGCCAGCACGGTGGACTCTGATATATGGCCGAAATATAAGAAGCTGATGATTCAGGAAAAAGAGTATCTGTTAAAGAACAAAGATATTGCCGACAAAGATGTGACCTGGTATCAGGAAATGGAAATGGTCGCACGCAATCTTGAGGATAAAGAGCTGCTCTATAGCACTTTGGAAGAAGCCAGCAAAAAATATCCCGCCTATCAAAATATTTATATCGAGGCCATGGTCGCTCGTTTGCCTAAATGGGGTGGTTCTCCGGAAGAAGTCGAAAAAATCGCCAGAGTGGCCGCAGAAAAAAACAAAGATCAATCGGGACTTTCTTACTACGCTTATATCTGGAGTAATGCAATCCATTACCAACCTGAATTAATGGCTTTACTGAATAAACGTCAGATTGTCTCCTGGGACGATATGCTGCAAGGTTGGAGAGATCGCTACAAACAGTTCCCATCAACCCGCACGCTTAATAATATTCTGATAACTTCCTGCATTGCCCGCGATAAAGACTCCTTTGTGAAAGCAGATAAAATGATTCAAGGGGAAACGGAGCGGGATACCTGGCCACAAGGGTTAAATTATCGGGAGTGCCAGCAGTCCTTCCAATAATTGCCAGATTACCATCACAGTTTAATGCACAGCATTAATTGAATTAAGCCGCCTCAGCCGTTATATGCAGAGGTGGTTTAATGGAAAATGTCCTTCAACCTCTGGACCATGAACGAGATAAACGGTACCGTTGTTAATCACTTCCTTACCCTTTACAAGAATAATAATCAGCGATTGATGAACAGTACAAACTCGATATTTTTTGCATTGCAACCTAACCTTTTGCACTTTCGCCTCCTGTTCCCCCTGGCGCTTAATATAACGCAGAGTCAGCCAAATATTTGCGCCAACCACTCTTGCCAGATCACACCTCACATGCCTATTAAAAACAAAAGCAATAAGCAATAAGCAATAAGCAATAAGCAATAAGCAATAAGCAATAAGCATGAAGAGAAACACAACCAGACAATAACATAGACTCAAAAAAATATATGGCGATACAAACAATTATATAATATGGAAAGGACAGTCCACTTATTCCCTGCGTTCGTCTATCTTCCCTTTCACTTTCACCTCTGGAAAGAGGTAAAAACATTATCACCGTAAATTATAATATTCATGATGGATATTTATTGATAATAATACCTTGTCATTATGTGAGTATAATGCTAATTATCCAATAGCGTAAAATAAAGGATATTATTTTAGGTAATAATGGAACATGAACATGAAAAAACATTATTCTGTCCAATATGAAACCGGGGATATCGTCTTTACCTGTATAGGTGCCGCGCTTTTCGGCCAGATATCCACCGCTTCACAGTGCTGGAGCAACCATGTTGGGATTATTATTGGTCATAATGGTGATGACTATCTGGTGGCGGAAAGTCGCGTCCCCCTCTCAACCGTCACCACGCTGTCACTGTTTATACAACGTTCAGCTGGACAACGTTACGCGGTTCGTCGCCTGTGCGGCGGTCTGCGGTCGAACAGAAACTCGCCATCATGGAACAGGTTCCCGCCCGGCTGAATAAGTTTTATCACACGGGGTTTAAATACGAGTCATCGCGCCAGTTCTGCTCGAAATTTGTGTTTGATATCTATAAAGAAGCATTATGTATTCCGGTAGGCGATATTGAGACATTCGAAGAATTACTTCACAGCAATCCTGATGCGAAACTCGCCTTCTGGAAGTTCTGGTTTTTAGGTTCAATCCCGTGGGATCGTAAGACGGTGACGCCAGCCAGCCTGTGGCAACATCCCAATTTAGAATTAATTAGTGCCTGTGGAATTGAAACCCCTCAACGCGAGGCTGAGGGAGAATGATTTAGCGCAACCTTCCCCGCGCCAGATTGAGTCGGCTCTCGCTCATTTGCATCACGTTCTGGCTAACATGGCAATGCGTAATGGCGATAGCCAGCGCATCTGCGGCGTCTGCCTGCGGGTTAGCGGGCAGTTTGAGCAACGTGCGCACCATATGCTGAACCTGGCTTTTCTCCGCGCTACCAATACCGACGACGGTTTGCTTCACCTGACGCGCCGCGTATTCAAACACGGGCAGTTCCTGATTGACCGCGGCGACAATCGCGACGCCGCGCGCCTGTCCCAGCTTGAGGGCTGAATCGGCGTTCTTCGCCATAAACACCTGTTCGATAGCAAAATAGTCCGGCTGGAACTGCGTGATGATTTCCGTCACGCCTGCGTATATGAGCTTCAAACGAGACGGCAAATCATCGACTTTGGTGCGAATACATCCGCTGCCCAGATAGGTCAGTTGTCTGCCTACCTGGCGGATAACGCCATAACCGGTAATGCGCGAGCCGGGGTCAATACCGAGAATAATCGACACGCTATACCCCCTGCCCGCCGGCGTTTAACAGCACCATTACAGGGTCGCCGCCACCTCATCAGAGATCTCACCGTTATGGTAGACTTCCTGGACATCGTCACAGTCTTCCAGCATATCGATCAGACGTAGCAGTTTCGGCGCGGTTTCCGCATCCATATCCGCTTTGGTTGACGGGATCATGGACACTTCGGCGCTGTCCGCTTTCAGACCCGCCTCTTCCAGCGCGTCACGCACTTTGCCCATCTCTTCCCAGGCAGTGTAAACATCAATCGCGCCATCATCATAGGTCACAACATCTTCCGCGCCAGCTTCCAGAGCAGCTTCCATGATGGTGTCTTCATCGCCTTTCTCAAAGGAGATGACCCCTTTCTTACTGAACAGGTACGCCACTGAGCCATCGGTACCCAGATTACCGCCGCACTTGCTGAAAGCATGACGCACTTCCGCTACGGTACGGTTACGGTTGTCACTCAGACACTCAATCATAATGGCCGTGCCGCCAGGACCATAACCTTCATAGATGATGGTTTCCATGTTCGAGTCTTCATCACCACCCACACCGCGAGCGATGGCACGGTTCAGAGTGTCGCGGGTCATATTGTTGGCCAGCGCTTTATCTACAGCAGCGCGCAGACGCGGGTTGGCATCCGGATCGCCGCCGCCCAATTTAGCTGCCGTTACCAGTTCACGAATAATTTTAGTGAAGATTTTACCGCGCTTGGCATCCTGCGCAGCTTTACGATGTCTGGTGTTGGCCCATTTACTATGACCTGCCATAAATATTTCCTCAAAAAAAGCGCGCCTTTTCAGGCGACGTTAATGACAAACTCTTCAATCGCTTGCCGGTTACTCCAGGACTTGGTAAGCGCCGCTGCGTCAGGCGCATCAAGCCACTGGTACGTCAGATGTTCAGTGAATATCACCTGCCGCTCATGCGGTAACGCAAGGCAGAACCAGAATTCTGTATTGTGCATAACGCCCGGCGCATAGCGATGACGTAAATGTGAAAAAATTTCAAACTCCACCGTACGTTGGCAGTCGATTAAGGTCAGTTGCTCTGCCGCAACATCAATCGTGACCTCCTCTTTGACTTCACGTACGGCGGCCTGCAACGCGGTCTCCCCTTCTTCTATGCTGCCAGTCACTGACTGCCAAAAATCAGGGTCGTCGCGTCGCTGCAACATTAGCACCCGTTTCGTATCCTGCGCGAAAATAACCACCAGGACCGAAACGGGACGCTTGTACACTTTATCCTTCACGCGACCTCGTTGTTGGCTGTTGAGTGACGCCGCGCATTGATGAGACTCTCCCTTGCGGGCCGCCGCGATATCACGCGAATGATGTCGTGTACATTGTTCATATCAGTTATTCTCGGCTTTCTTCACAACCTGAATCCCCAACTCCGTCAACGCTGCCTGGTTAGCGAAACTCGGCGCTTCGGTCATCAGACACGCGGCGGCGGTCGTTTTCGGGAAGGCGATAACATCACGAATATTATCGGTGCCGGTCAACAGCATGGTCAGACGGTCCAGACCAAACGCCAGGCCCGCGTGCGGCGGCGTACCGTATTTCAACGCATCCAACAGGAAGCCGAACTTCTCGCGCTGCTCCTGCTCATTGATACCGAGAATACCAAATACGGTTTGCTGCATTTCACCGTTGTGAATACGCACCGAACCGCCGCCCACTTCATAGCCGTTAATCACCATATCGTAAGCGTTAGCGACGGCTTCTTCCGGCGCAGTTTTCAGTTCAGACGCCGTCATGTCACGCGGGGCGGTGAACGGATGGTGCATCGCGGTCAGACCGCCTTCGCCGTCGTCTTCGAACATCGGGAAGTCAATCACCCACAGCGGCGCCCATTTGTCTTCGTCGGTCAGGCTCAGGTCTTTGCCCAGTTTCAGACGCAGCGCGCCCAGCGCATCAGCAACCACTTTTTTGTTATCTGCGCCGAAGAAGATCATGTCACCGTCCTGCGCGCCGGTACGTTCAAGGATAGCGTCGACGATGTCGGCGGTCAGGAACTTGGCCACCGGACTGTTAATCCCGTCCAGACCTTTCGCGCGCTCGTTAACTTTGATATATGCCAGTCCTTTCGCGCCGTAGATCTTAACAAAGTTACCGTAATCGTCGATCTGCTTACGGCTAAGCTGTGCGCCGCCAGGCACACGCAGCGCTGCCACGCGGCCTTTCGGATCGTTAGCCGGGCCCGCGAAGACCGCGAACTCTACCGATTTCAGCAGGTCAGCGACATCTACCAGTTCCATCGGGTTACGCAGGTCTGGCTTGTCGGAACCGTAGCGACGTTCCGCTTCGGCAAACGTCATGACCGGGAAATCCCCCAGATCCACGCCTTTCACTTCCAGCCACAAATGGCGCACCAGCGCTTCCATCACTTCGCGCACCTGTAGCGCGGTCATGAAGGAGGTCTCGACGTCGATCTGAGTAAACTCCGGCTGACGGTCAGCACGTAAGTCTTCATCACGGAAGCATTTGACTATCTGATAGTAACGGTCGAAACCGGACATCATCAGGAGCTGTTTGAACAGCTGCGGCGACTGCGGCAGAGCGTAGAATTTACCTTTGTGCACGCGCGAAGGCACCAGATAGTCGCGCGCGCCTTCCGGCGTGGCTTTGGTCAGCATCGGCGTTTCAATATCAAGGAAACCGTGATCGTCCATAAAACGACGCACCAGGCTGGTAATTTTGGCGCGAGTTTTCAGGCGCTGCGCCATTTCCGGACGACGCAAATCCAGATAGCGGTACTTGAGACGCGCCTCTTCGGTATTAACGTGGTTAGCGTCAAGCGGCAGTGAGTCTGCGCGGTTGATGATAGTGAGAGAGGACGCCAGCACTTCAATTTCGCCGGTCGCCATATCCGCATTGACGTTTTTCGCGTCACGCGCACGCACGGTGCCCGTAACCTGAATGCAGAACTCATTACGCAGTTCAGAGGCCAGCTTTAACGCGTCCGCACGATCCGGATCGAAGAACACCTGCACAATACCTTCGCGGTCGCGCATATCGATAAAGATCAGGCTGCCAAGATCACGACGACGGTTGACCCAACCACACAGAGTCACCTGCTGCCCCACGTGGGACAGACGTAGCTGTCCGCAATATTCTGTACGCATGAGATATCCCTTAACTTAGCCGCAGGCGGATTGTTGCCTGCCATGCAGGCGACGAAGTCGCAGCTTTAGCTGTATGTCACAACTGGATGAAAAAAGGCGGCTATTATACTGGAAATTCTGCCGCACGATAAGAGTCAATCCAGCATGGGAGCGATAACTTGCCCGTTTCATGCGGTATCGACACTTGGTTCATACTGACTGTACCCGGGTTTTTCACGCGGGTATTGCGTATGCTCACAAAAATTAACAATATTTGTCGCCGCTTTCCTCTTTAATCGCGCTTAAGGTGTAGTGAAATCCGCTATTTTTAGGAGAGTGATTATCATGCTGAAACTCAACGCGACCACAACCGCCCTGGTGGTTATTGATTTACAGGAAGGAATTCTTCCGTTTGCCGGCGGCCCGTATACGGCAAATGAGGTGGTCGCCCGCGCCGCGCGGCTGGCGGAAAAGTGTCGTGCCAACGGCTCGCCCGTGGTTATATGGTACGCGTTGGATGGTCTGATGATTATGCCGAAGCGTTAAAACAGCCGGTGGATGCCGCAACGCCTGCGCACGCGTTGCCGGAAAACTGGTGGACCTGGCCTACGGCATTGGGTAAAAAGGACAGCGATCTGGAAGTGACTAAACGCCAGTGGGGCGCGTTTTACGGCACCGACCTGGAATTACAACTTCGCCGCCGGGGTATCGACACCATCATATTGTGCGGAATCTCAACCAATATCGGCGTCGAATCCACAGCGCGTAACGCCTGGGAGTTAGGATTTAACCTTATTATTGCCGAAGATGCCTGTAGCGCCGCCAGCAGTGAGCAGCATCAGAGCAGTATGACGCATATTTTCCCGCGCATTGGCCGGGTACGCAGCGTAGAGGATATTTTAAACGCCTTATGATCTACATTGGCCTGCCGCAATGGTCGCACCCGAAATGGGCGCGGCTCGGCATCACCAGTCTGGAAGAGTATGCCCGCCACTTTAATTGCGTAGAGGGCAACACCACGCTTTACGCGCTGCCGAAAGCGGAAATTGTCGATCGCTGGTATGCGCAAACTACGGACGATTTCCGTTTTTGCTTTAAATTTCCCGCCACCATTTCTCACCAGGCCGCGCTGCGCCATTGCGACGATCTGGTACAGGCGTTTTTTACCCGCCTGGCGCCGCTGGAAACGCGTATTGGCCAATACTGGCTGCAGTTGCCCGCCGCCTTTGGACCGCGCGATCTCCCCGCCTTATGGCAGTTTCTTGATGCGCTCCCCGCCACGTTTACCTATGGCGTAGAAGTTCGTCATCCGTGTTTTTTTGACAAGGGTGAGGATGAACAGCGGCTCAATCGCGGGTTACACGCGCGCGGCGTAAACCGCGTGATCCTGGATAGTCGTCCGGTACATGCCGCCCATCCCCACAGCGAGGCCGTCCGCGACGCGCAGCGAAAAAAACCCAAAGTCCCGGTACATGCGGTCGTGACGGCCAGCCATCCGATGGTGCGTTTTATCGGTAGCGACAATATGGCGCAAAACCGTGAATTTTTCGCCGCCTGGTTGCAGAAACTCCCGCAGTGGCGGCAGACCACCACGCCTTTTCTGTTTTTACATACTCCGGATATCGCGCAGGCGCCGGAACTGGTGAATACACTTTGGCATGATTTACGCAGCGTCTTACCGGAAATCGGCACTGCTCCGTCCATTCCACAGCAATCTTCTCTTTTCTGAAAATGCCCCCTATCATAGACAGTGCCATCAGCCATTTTAAAAGGGAGTTTGTATGGTAAGCGCGCTGTATGCCGTTTTGGGTGCGTTATTATTAATGAAGTTCTCTTTTAATGTCGTTCGCTTGCGAATGCAGTACCGTGTCGCCTATGGCGACGGCGGTTTTAGCGAATTACAAAGCGCCATCCGTATTCATGGCAACGCGGTGGAATATATTCCTGTCGCGCTGGTGCTGCTGCTGTTTATGGAAATGAACGGCGCCGAAACGTGGATGGTGCATATCTGCGGCATCATTTTAATCGCCGGTCGGCTGATGCATTATTACGGTTTTCACCACCGCCTGTTCCGCTGGCGGCGGGCGGGGATGAGCGCTACCTGGTGCGCATTGTTGCTGATGGTGCTGGCAAACCTGTGGTATATGCCCTGGGAGTTGGTTTTCTCCCTGTATTAGCGCACAATATGCGCCTTTATTTTTCCCGGATGTATACGTTATGTCTCACCGCGACACGCTTTTTTCTGCGCCTATCGCCCGTCTCGGCGACTGGACTTTTGATGAACGAGTAGCCGAAGTTTTCCCCGACATGATTCAGCGTTCGGTACCAGGCTACTCCAACATCATCTCCATGATCGGCATGTTAGCTGAACGCTTTGTGCAGCCGAACACGCAGGTCTACGATCTGGGCTGCTCGCTGGGCGCCGCGACGCTGTCTGTTCGGCGTAATATCCGCCATGAGCATTGTCGCATTATCGCCGTCGATAACTCCCCGGCCATGATTGAACGCTGCCGCCGTCATATTGATGCGTATAAAGCGCCTACGCCGGTTGAAGTCGTTGAAGGCGATATCCGCGATATCACTATTGAAAACGCCTCGATGGTGGTGCTGAATTTTACCCTGCAATTCCTTGAACCTGCCGAACGCCAGGCATTGCTGGATAAGATTTACCAGGGGTTGAATCCCGGCGGCGCGCTGGTACTGTCGGAAAAATTTAGCTTTGAAGACGCGAAAGTGGGCGAGCTGTTATTCAACATGCACCACGATTTTAAACGCGCTAATGGGTACAGCGAACTGGAGATCAGCCAGAAGCGCAGTATGCTGGAAAACGTGATGCTCACCGACTCGGTGGAAACACATAAATCGCGCCTGCGTAAGGCGGGTTTCGAACACAGTGAACTGTGGTTCCAGTGCTTTAATTTCGGGTCGCTTGTCGCGTTAAAAGCCGGAGTTGCCGCATGATCGAGTTTGGTAACTTTTATCAGCTCATTGCTAAAAATCATCTCTCCCACTGGCTGGAAACATTGCCCGCGCAGATTGCCGCCTGGCAACGCGAGCAGCAGCATGGCTTGTTTAAACAGTGGTCGAACGCGGTAGAATTTTTACCGGAAATGACGCCCTGGCGGCTGGATTTACTGCACAGCGTCACGGCGGAAAGCGAAACGCCGCTCAGCGAAGGTCAGCTAAAGCGTATTGATACATTGCTGCGTAATCTGATGCCGTGGCGTAAAGGCCCGTTCTCGCTTTATGGCGTAGATATTGATACCGAATGGCGCTCCGACTGGAAGTGGGATCGCGTACTGCCGCATCTGTCAGATTTAACCGGCCGGACGATCCTTGATGTCGGCTGCGGCAGCGGCTATCACCTGTGGCGGATGATTGGCGCGGGCGCACATCTGGCGGTCGGCATCGATCCTACACAGCTTTTCCTCTGCCAGTTTGAGGCGGTGCGTAAACTGTTGGGTAACGATCAGCGCGCGCATCTGCTGCCGTTGGGCATTGAACAACTCCCGGCGCTGAAAGCATTTGATACCGTCTTCTCGATGGGGGTGCTTTATCACCGTCGCTCGCCGCTGGAACATCTGTGGCAGTTAAAAGATCAGTTGGTCAACGAGGGTGAACTGGTACTGGAAACGCTGGTCATCGACGGCGACGAAAATACCGTACTAGTGCCGGGTGACCGCTACGCGCAGATGCGTAACGTCTATTTTATTCCTTCCGCGCCGGCATTAAAAAAATGGCTGGAAAAATGCGGCTTTATTGATGTGCGTATCGCTGACGTTTGCGTCACCACCACCGAAGAGCAGCGTCGCACCGAGTGGATGGTTACCGAGTCGCTGGCCGATTTTCTTGACCCGAACGATCGCAGCAAGACGGTGGAAGGCTACCCCGCCCCGCAGCGCGCGGTGCTGATTGCGCGTAAACCGTGATGGATTGCCGAATGACCGTTACGTATAGCACCGTTTCTCCAAAATAGTTCAAGTTGCAGCAAGGCGGCAACGCAGCAAATCCCCGGGAACGTAGGTAGCTACGTGACCGGGGTGCGCGAGGCGGCCAACGCTGCTGCGGCTTGAAATATGAAGGAGAAAAAAAGGCCCCTGTTGAATTGGCAGGGGCCTGGTACGAGCAAGCATCATATTGGGCGACATGATGCAACGGTAAAAATCATTTGGCCTGATGGCGAACAATGATTCCTTTCATTTCAGCGACCGCCGCACCCTCTACCCTATAGCGAGAATACTCGTCCGCCTGTATATCGGCAGACATCGATAACCCCTGATTGCGATAGCGCATCGGCGAAGGCAGTAAGACTCCGGCGGAACTGTGTACTTCCCGTACTCCGGCATCGAGGAAATTCTGCAGGTTATTTGCACGAACCCCCGCACCAGCCATAATGATTGGAGCATCCCCCTGGGCAATAAGTTCCATAATTATTGATAAACCTTGCGCCGCATCGGCTTTTTGCCCGGAAGTCAGTACTCTTGCTACGCCTGCGTCAGCCAGATTCTTTAGCGCATTGAAGGGATTAGCGCACATATCGAAGGCGCGGTGGAATGTCACCGCCAGCGGTCCGGCCGCCGCCATTATTTTTTCCATTCGCGACATATCGACATCCCCATCAACGGTCAACACACCAGTAACCAGCCCGGGAAACCCCAACTCTCTGACGAGGCGGATATCTTCCAGCATGGCGGCAAATTCGCCGTCAGTGTAGTAAAAATCCCCGCCGCGAGGACGAATAATCGGATGTACGGGAATCGTAATATGCTCGCGTACGCTGCGTAAGACGCCGAAAGAAGGCGTAAGCCCCCCTTCTTTCGGCGCGGCGCACAGTTCGATACGATCCGCACCGTTTCGCTGCGCGGTGAGCGCGCATTCCATGCTGTAACAACAGATCTCAAGTAACGCCATATTCACTCCGCTCGGCAGGTTAATGGGCCGCCTGTTCGCTGGCGACAATCGCTTCAATCGACCATGGATGAAATTTTACCGTGACGCGGCCATCGGTCACAGCCAGCGTAGGGTTTGGCAAACGTTCATGCTCGCCCTGTGGCGAACTGGTTTTAACCACGATCCCCGGCTGACTAAGCCCCTCATCCGACAACAATGCGAGAGCCCTCGCGTTCAAGGTCTCCGGCTCGCCGGGCAGCACGATTTCAATATGCTCCCACCCTTCGTGTGGATAGCGTTTTTCTCCCGGCCACGGTAATTCAATAACAGAAAACCGCCAGTGTTCCACACATACCGGTTCATGCAGTTTAAACAGACAAATCGGCCTGCCGTTGATGATATTTTCCGACAGTAGCTCACCGCATTGTTCAAAACCGCGACGCCAACGCTCCGCCGTCGTATTCTGGTGACAGCGCAATGAAATGTGATCGGCCTCAAGGGCGCTAATCTGCAGACCAAGGCGAGTGGAAAGTTCTCTGAACGCCAGAGTGAATCGCGGTAAATCTGCGGAAATATCATGCAGTTCATCAATGTGTTGCCAGTTCGCCATATCAGGACGCTCTTCTTGCTGTGAAAACCGCTAATTTACGCTGTTGCGCCCCGGCAACCAACCTTTGATTTGATTGGGCGTTTATTGAATGCTTATGCAGATTATTGTTGCGTATATTTCAGGCGACGCGCCGCGCGCGCAATGCTGACGCCAACGGGCATTTGCAGTATACTCCCGCCCTAATTCTTAAACTGGCGCGGGCAATACAGCCCGCTTCATAAACGTAAGGTATTCCGGTGAATATTCAGGCTCTTCTCTCAGAAAAAGTTAGTCAGGCCATGATTGCTGCAGGCGCGCCTGCAGATTGCGAGCCCCAGGTTCGTCAGTCAGCCAAAGTTCAGTTCGGCGACTATCAGGCCAACGGCATGATGGCAGTTGCGAAAAAACTGGGTATGGCCCCCCGACAACTTGCAGAGCAGGTGCTGACTCATCTGGATCTCAGCGGCATCGCCAGCAAGGTTGAAATCGCCGGCCCTGGCTTTATCAATATTTTCCTCGAACCGGCTTTTCTCGCTGAACAGGTGCAACAGGCGCTGGCCTCCGATCGTCTGGGCGTTTCTCAGCCGACTCGTCAGACAATTGTCGTTGACTACTCCGCGCCCAACGTCGCGAAAGAGATGCACGTTGGTCATCTACGCTCCACGATTATCGGCGATGCGGCAGTACGCACGCTGGAGTTTCTGGGCCATCATGTTATTCGCGCTAACCACGTCGGCGACTGGGGTACCCAGTTCGGTATGCTTATCGCCTGGCTGGAAAAACAGCAGCAGGAAAACGCGGGCGACATGGCGCTGGCGGATCTCGAAGGATTTTACCGCGATGCGAAAAAGCATTATGACGAAGATGAAGCGTTTGCCGAGCGCGCGCGTAACTACGTCGTCAAATTACAGAGCGGTGATGCCTATTTCCGTGAGATGTGGCGTAAGCTGGTTGATATCACGATGACGCAAAACCAGATCACCTATGATCGCCTGAACGTCACTCTGACGCGTGACGATGTGATGGGCGAAAGTCTGTATAATCCGATGCTGCCGGGCATTGTCGCCGATCTGAAAGCCAAAGGCCTGGCGGTTGAAAGCGAAGGCGCAACGGTGGTTTTCCTTGATGAGTTTAAAAACAAGGGAGGCGATCCGATGGGCGTCATTATTCAGAAGAAAGATGGCGGTTATCTGTATACCACTACCGATATCGCCTGCGCCAAATACCGTTACGAAACGCTGCACGCCGACCGCGTGCTCTACTACATTGACTCCCGTCAGCACCAGCACCTGATGCAAGCCTGGACCATTGTGCGCAAAGCCGGTTATGTACCGGATTCCGTTCCGCTGGAACACCACATGTTCGGCATGATGTTGGGTAAAGACGGTAAACCGTTTAAAACTCGCGCGGGCGGTACGGTGAAACTGGCGGACCTGCTGGATGAGGCGCTGGAGCGCGCGCGTCGTCTGGTGGCGGAGAAGAACCCGGATATGCCGGCTGACGAGCTGGAAAAACTGGCTAACGCCGTCGGTATTGGCGCGGTGAAATACGCCGATCTGTCAAAAAACCGCACCACTGACTATATCTTCGACTGGGATAATATGTTGGCTTTCGAAGGCAATACCGCTCCTTATATGCAGTATGCCTATACGCGTGTGCTGTCTGTTTTCCGTAAAGCGGATATCGACGAGCAGGCGCTGGCGAGCGCGCCGGTTATCATTAGCGAAGATCGCGAAGCGCAGCTCGCCGCCCGTCTGCTGCAGTTTGAAGAAACCCTGACGGTGGTCGCGCGTGAAGGTACGCCGCACGTCATGTGCGCGTATCTGTATGACGTCGCCGGGCTGTTCTCCGGCTTCTACGAGCACTGCCCTATTCTCAGTGCCGAGAATGACGCGGTTCGCAATAGCCGCTTAAAACTGGCGCAACTGACGGCGAAGACGCTGAAACTGGGTCTGGATACGTTGGGTATCGAAACCGTAGAACGCATGTAAACGCGCCGTCGTTAATATCATCAGGCCTGACTCCGGGTAACGGACTCAGGCCTTTTTATTGCCACAGCGGTATATCTGTAACAAATCACAAGGAATGACACATTTCTATAGAGAGATGGAACATCTTTTACCTGTGCTGGCGCTGACCGCCCCGTATCATTAGGCAGCGGATTGTTCAGGTACAGGTAATGACTTTTAAAGACTTTGATGCGGAAGAGAAACTCTTCCTGAGACGTGTGATTGTGGCGTTTGGTGTAGTGGTTGTCTGCTTTGGTATCCTGATCTTCAACCTCTATAACTTGCAAATCCGTCAGCACCACTACTACACCACCCGTTCGAATGAGAACGATATCAAGATGCTACCCGTCGCGCCCACGCGCGGCATCATTTACGATCGCAACGGCATTCCGCTGGTGCGTAACGTAACCTGGTATGATATCGCGGTTACGCCCTATAAAATTGCCGATATGGATGCGCTGCTAAAACAGCTCCCCCCTATTGTTGATCTCTCCCCCGATGATATCGCCGACTTTCGCCATGCGCTAAAATCCAGTAGCCGCTATCGTCCGGTGGTGCTCAAAAACGCGCTAACGGATGTTGAAATCGCACGCTTTGCGGTCAATCAGTTTCATTTCAACGGCGTCACGATCAATAGCTATCAGGATCGGCAGTATCCTTACGGCGCGGAGCTGGCGCATGTTCTCGGTTACGTGTCAAAGATAAACGATAACGACCTTAAAGCGCTGGATAAAAAAGGGCTGGCAGAGAATTACGCGGCGGACCATAACATCGGTAAACAGGGGATTGAGCGTTACTACGAAAACGATCTTCATGGCAAAACCGGTTATCAGGAGGTCGAGGTGGATAATCACGGGCGTATTGTCCGCCTGCTGAAAGACGTTCCTCCCATCGCGGGTAAGAACATTCACCTGACGCTGGATCTCCATTTACAAGAGTACATTGAAAGTTTGCTGGCCGGGCAGCGTGCTGCCGTACTGGTTGAAGATCCGCACGATGGTTCAGTGCTGGCGATGGTATCTATGCCCAGCTACGATCCGAACCCCTTTGTAAAAGGCATTAGCTATCAGGATTACGGCAAACTGCTGCACGATAAAAATCTGCCGCTGATCAACCGCGTGACGCAAGGGCTTTATCCCCCGGCGTCAACGGTTAAACCCTATATGGCGATGTCCGCGCTGTTATGCGGGATTATTACGCCGCAAACCACCTTCTTTGGCGCGCCAACCTGGACGCTTCCCGGCACGCAGCGGCATTACCGGGACTGGAAAAAAACCGGACACGGTATGCTGGATGTCACTAAAGCGATTGAGGAATCTGCGGATACCTTTTTCTATCAGGTCGCTTATATGATGGGTATTGACCGTATCGACACGATGTTGTCTCAGTTCGGCTATGGCAAACCGACGGGTATCGACCTTAATGAAGAGTATGACGGGCTGCTTCCCAGCCGCGCATGGAAACAGCGGGTCCATAAAAAAGCCTGGTATCAGGGCGATACCATCTCTGTCGGCATCGGCCAGGGCTACTGGATTGCCACCCCCATCCAGATGGTAAAAGCGATGGTGGCGCTCATCAACAACGGTAAGGTGATTGCCCCTCACCTGTTACTCAATGAAGAGAGCGGCAAAACGGTGGTTCCGTATCGTCCTTCAGGAACACCGGCACAGATAGCCGATCCGGCGTCGCCATACTGGGGACTGGTGCGTCAGGCGATGTACGGCATGGCGAATGCACCCAACGGAACGGGCTATAAGTTCTTTCACACCGCGCCCTACGGCATTGCGGCCAAAAGCGGCACGTCGCAGGTGTTTAGCCTGAAAGAAAATCAGACCTACAATGCGAAAATGATCCCCATTCGCCTGCGCGATCATGTGTTTTATACCGCTTTTGCACCGTATAAAAACCCTAAGGTCGCCATTGCCTTGATTCTGGAAAACGGCGGAAGCGACGGCGTTACCGCCGCGCCCATCATGCGAAAAATCCTTGACCACCTGTTTGATCCACAGGCTGATACCACACAGTCGGGTCAGGCGCCATAGTCAAATAAGCAAAGCGCCATCAGACAAGGATACGACCGGAATATCCGCATACATCAGAAATAGTTACGCAGATATTCCGTCAAACACAGCATAGCCATCGCCTACCCGTAAGGCATAGAGGTCAACGGAATATGACGGTAAAAATCGAGATCGTGGCCCATGCCAGTGCCAAATGACGTTTGCAGCAGTTCGCCTTCCGGCGAGATATGTTTCACTATCCCCCGAATAGCTTTTTCCGCCACCTGCGCATAGTGCCGTTCGACATAGCGTTTGCGCACCGCTTTAAGAATACCGTAGGCAAAACCCGCCGTCGCCGACGCCTCAAGATAAGAGTGCGGATCGTCAAGCAGCGTATGCCACAAACCGCTTTCATCCTGACATTTCGCCAGCGCGGCGATCTGCGCATTCAGTACCTGGACCAGATAACGGCGCACGGCATTATTTTCTGGCAAGTCCAGCAGTTCAAGAAAATCCGGGATCACAATGGTCAGCCAGCTGTTGCCGCGCGCCCAGCGAGCGTTAGCGAAGTTATGATGACCGTCATAGCTCCAGCCGTGGAACCACAGCCCCGTCTCTTTATCCATCAAATTCTGCACGTGCAGCAGGAACTGATAGGTTGCCTCTTCCACATATTCCGGCCGGTTCAACAATTTACCGATTTTCGCCAGCGGCAGCACCGTCATCATTAGCGTGTCGTCCCACATCTGCTGATGATTTTCCTCCGCCAGCGTGATGTGCTGCATTCCGCCGTGATCGGTACGGGGCATTTCATTCATCGCCCATTCGGCCCACGTTTCCAGCCACGGTAAATACGCTGGATTACGCGTCTCTTCATAGCGATGCGCCAGCGTTAAAAACGGCGCCATCGTATTAACGTTTTTCGTCGTCGCGCCTTCCGCAAAACGATCGGCAAACCAGTCATCAATGATCTTACGCATCGTCTGGTCGCCGGTCTGTTGGTAATAGTGATACATTCCGTACAGGCCCACGCCGTGCGTCCACTCCCATCCAGCCCAGCCTTTAGTATCGATCACGCGTCCGTCGTCCAGTCGCAATAAAAATTCGCCTGTCTCATCTTTAATATTGACCAGGTTATGCGTCACCTTTTGCACCAGGGCTTTTAGTTCATCTCTGGCGATAAAATGCTCAGGCTGACGCAATAGCGGACTGTGTTTGACTGGATAAACCATCATTTGCTTAACCTCTGTGTAATGTCGAATTCAGTGCTGCGTGCAGTTTTACCGCCGACGCAGTCGATTCGCTACAGTAAAAGCTAAGCTGGGCGGAAACCTTTTTGTTTCTGCCATTGCCAGAGCGTAAATGGCAAAAACGCAAAGAGTCCGGCAACCTACCTCACCATTTTATAAAACAGCGTTTCCATTTATTCAAAAAGAGAGTCAGGTCTGCTACCTGGCAAAGAAAGGGGCTGTTAGCGGTAGTTCACAATCACCTGATTGCTCCGCACTTTTAACGCCGGGATAAGTCGGCCGCCGCCGGGGACTTCCCAGACAAAGCGGAGCGGCTCGACTGCGGGAACATGAGCAAAACCGTGGGTCGTGCCACTCTGACCATCAAGTTCTACGCAACGGGACTGGGAACATAACCGTACCCGTAAGCCCGCGGGAGTCGGGCCATTCAGTTCATAACGCCAGGCGACCAGCGTCATCACACCGGAAACCGGCTGACGCGCCGACAATGGCGAAGACGATGCGGAAACCCCCCGGTAATTTAAGGTTACACCCATACCGCTATCCTGCCACGCGCCTTCGCCTGCGGCCTGAACCGTCAGGGGAAAGAGCAACAACGCCAGCCAGTTACGCATTATTTTCCTCCAATGGTCGCCGTCATGCGGATATGACGGTTATCGGAAAGCTCAAGGTTCGACAACACCACCAGCTGCGGTAAACTGCGCCGCAAAAAGCGGGACAATAATGGACGTAGCGCATGGTTAACCAGTAATACCGGCGGCGCGCCAAGCATCTCCTGGCGAGAAAGCGCCTCTTGCGTCTGCGCCAGCAGGCGATCCGCCAACCCAGGCTCAAGTCCACCGCCGCCCTGCAATGCCTGAAGCAGCAAACGCTCCAGCGCGGTATCCAGGCCAATCACCTGCACTTCTTCATTACCGGGGAACCACTGTTGCGTAATCGCTCGTCCTAATGCCACGCGTACCACGGCGGTTAATTCATGCGGATCGCTTTGTAACGGCGCATGTTCCGCCAGCGTTTCCAGAATGGTGCGCATATCGCGAATCGGGACTTTTTCCGCCAGTAAGTTTTGCAGGACTTTGTGTAAAGTCGTGAGGGTCACGACGCCGGGGACCAGATCTTCCGTGAGTTTAGGCATCTCCTGAGAGACACGATCCAACAGTTGCTGCGCTTCCTGGCGGCCAAACAGTTCGGCGGAGAATTGGCCAATCAAGTGGTTAAGGTGCGTCGCCACAACGGTACTGGCTTCAACAACGGTAAAGCCCTGAATTTGCGCCTGCTCTTTCAGGGCGCTTTCAATCCAGATGGCATCAAGGCCAAAAGCTGGATCGACGGTTTTCTCGCCCGGTAGCGTTCCCGCCGCCGTGCCGGGGTTAATAGCCAGCCAACGTCCCGGATAGGCGTCCCCGCTGCCAATCTCTACCCCTTTCATCAAAATACGATAGCGCGCAGGCTGTAAATCCATATTGTCGCGAATATGGACCACCGGCGGCAGGAACCCCATATCCTGCGCGAATTTTTTACGAATGCTGCGAATACGTCCGAGCAATTCGCCATCCTGTTGAAAATCCACCATCGGGATCAGGCGGTAGCCCACTTCCATTCCCAGTGAATCCTCAAGCTGTACGTCATTCCAGGTGGCTTCGACCACCGAGTTATTTTCCGGCATTTTTACCGGCTGCGGCTCCTCTGGCGCTTTTTCTTCGCGCCCGCGCAGCCACCATGCCAGGCCGAGCAAAGCGGCGGTAAAGAGTAAAAATACCAGGTTAGGCATTCCTGGCACCATGCCAAGCAGCCCCAGCACCGCCGCCGCCAGCAGCATCACCCTTGGATTACTGAACAGTTGGCCAACCATCTGCTCGCCTACATCCTGATCGGTACTGACGCGGGTCACAATGACGCCCGCCGCCGTGGAGATAACCAGCGCCGGGATCTGGGCGACCAGGCCGTCGCCAATGGTCAGCAGGGTGTAGCTTTCCGCCGCGCTGCCCATGCTCATTCCGTGCTGCAATACGCCGACCAGCAGCCCGCCGACCACGTTAATGACCATGATGAGAATACCGGCGATGGCGTCGCCGCGTACAAATTTACTAGCCCCGTCCATCGAGCCGTAGAAGTCAGCTTCCTGAGTGACTTCCGAACGCCGTTTTTTGGCCTCGTCTTCACCAATCAGACCGGCATTAAGATCGGCGTCAATCGCCATTTGCTTACCGGGCATACCGTCCAGCACAAAGCGCGCGCCGACTTCGGCAATACGTCCGGCGCCTTTGGTGATGACCATGAAGTTGATAATGACGAGGATGATAAAAACCACAATCCCGATCGCGAAGTTACCGCCGACCAGGAAATGACCGAACGCCTCT
Source organism: Salmonella sp. SAL00653 (assembly GCF_046552515.1). Taxonomy (NCBI): domain Bacteria; kingdom Pseudomonadati; phylum Pseudomonadota; class Gammaproteobacteria; order Enterobacterales; family Enterobacteriaceae; genus Salmonella; species Salmonella sp. SAL00653. The sequence continues at coordinate 328,071 of NZ_JBGDTY010000003.1, read as the reverse complement.
ACCACCTTTCCCGCCGCCGCCGCGCCGGTATGCCCTTCCATCAAAATAATGCGCGTTGAGGCGACGTTAAGCGCCAGACGCAGTAGCGTGGTAAACAGCAGGATGGTCGGAAACGCGGCAAAATCCAGAGTGCGCTGGGTAAACATCGCCACCAGCAGCACCATGATTGATAGCGCAATATTAAAGGTAAACAATAAGTCGAGGATAAAAGCAGGCAGCGGCAGCACCATCATCGACAAAATCAGCAGAATGAGGATCGGCCCGGCAAGAATTTGCCATTGCGTCGATTTCAGGTTGCTGGGCAGGCGCAGCATCGCGACCAGATTAGCCATCAGTATTCTTCTCGTTCATAAAATCCAGCGCTTCTGGCACCGGAAGGTTCTCAGGTTGTGGAGGACGTTGCCCGCCCGCAAGCCGCCAGCGTTTAAGCTGCCAGACCCAGGCCAACACTTCCGCAACGGCAGCATATAACTGCCCGGGAATTTGCTGACCGATTTCGGCGTGGCGATATAATGCCCGCGCCAGCGGCGGCGCTTCTAAAGTGGGAACCCGATGTTCAGCGCCGAGCTCGCGAATGCGCAGCGCTATTAATCCAGCCCCCTTCGCGACCACTTTCGGCGCGCTCATTTTGTTTTCGTCATACTGCAGCGCCACGGAATAGTGCGTCGGGTTAGTGACAATGACGTCCGCTTTCGGCACATCTTCCATCATGCGGCGCTGCGCGGCGGCGCGTTGCATCTGGCGAATTTTGCCCTTAACATGCGGATCGCCTTCGCTCTCTTTAAATTCGTCGCGAATGTCCTGCCGCGACATGCGTAATTTTTTCAGGTGGCTAAAGATCTGGAAAAACACGTCAAATCCCACCATCGGAATCACGCCCAGTACCACCAGTAACGCGCAGAGTCCAACCAGATCCAGCGCATTCCCCATTGCGACGATCGGCGACTCCGCCATCAGGCGCATCATTTGCGGCCAGTGATGCCAGAGATAAAAGCCGGTAACGCAGCCGACCAGCGTGGATTTCAACACCGCTTTTAGCAGTTCCGCGCCGGTCTGCGCCGAAAACATGCGCTTAATTCCCGGCAGCGGGTTTAATTTAGAAAATTTTGGCTGTAGCGACTTACCGCTAAAAATCAGGCCGCCAAGCATAACCGGCGAGATAAGCGCCACCAGCACCACGCCCGCGATGAGCGGTAGCAGTGCCATCATCGCCGCTTTAATCAGCAAAATTATCTGCCCCAGGATCAGGTTAGGATCGTTCACCATACGGTGATCGAAGTGCAGGCCTGCTGAGAGCATTCCCGCCAGCTGCCGCGCTAACGACTCGCCGCCGAACCAAATAATACAAACGCCCACCAGCAATATCAGCAGTGAGGTCAGTTCTCTGGAACGGGGGATCTGCCCTTCTTCCCGCGCTTTTTCAAGTCGGTGGGGTGTGGGGGCTTCTGTTTTGTCGTCGTCGCTCTCTTCTGCCACGCAGCAAACCCTGGATAGATTGATAAGCGAGAATGATGCCAGAACCGCTTTACGCCAATGGGCAGAGTAAGCGGTAAAAAAGGCGGGGTTTATGGCGTTAATAGAGATAGCCGGATACGATAAGAAAGTATCGTATCCGGCCGGGTTGACGGATTCGGACCCGATAAGCGCAGCGCCATCAGGTCAAAAAAGCTTAAAAGCCAAGACTGTCCAGCAGGTCGTCCACCTGATCCTGACTGGCAACGACGCCAGCTTTCGAGGTATCCACCTGCGGGCCGTTGAGCAAGCTTTCGTTCTCGCGTTTTGGTCGCGCGCTCTGTTCCGGGATGTTTTCCAGCAGCACCATTAACAACTGGCGTTCAATCTCCTGAATCACGTCCATCATGCGTTTGATCACCTGACCCGTCAGATCCTGGAAATCCTGCGCCATCATGATGTCCAGCAGTTGCGCGTTAGTAAAGCTGGTATGGCCCGGGACATCCCTGAGAAACTGGCGCGTATCCGTCACCAGTTCACGGGCGTCGGCAAGCTCGATCGGATTGTCAAACCACTCGTCCCAACGTTGGGTTAGCGCTTTCGCCTCTTTCTCCATCGCATCCTGATGCGGCTGCGAGGCTTCGACACTGTTTAGCGCGCGTTCCGCCGCCTGCGCCGTCATCTGGACGACGTAATCCAGACGGTCGCGCGCATCAGGGATCGCCTCCGCCGCTTCGGCAATCGCCTGGTCCAGCCCCAGTTCACGCAGGCTGTCGCGCAGCATTCGGGTCAGACTACCGATGCGCGCAATGATGTCTCCTGCTGAGCCTTCATCAGCAGGCTTGATAGATGGTTGCATCATCATCGCATCCTCACATGCCCAGTTTCTCAAAGATTTTGTTGAGCTTCTCTTCCAGAGTCGCTGCGGTGAACGGTTTTACGACATAACCGCTGGCGCCAGCCTGTGCGGCGGCGATAATATTCTCTTTTTTGGCTTCCGCCGTGACCATCAACACGGGTAACGCCGACATGGCGCTATCGGCGCGAATGGTTTTCAGCAGCTCCAGGCCATCCATATTCGGCATGTTCCAGTCGGAGATAATAAAACCAAAGCCGCCCGCCTGGAGCTTGTTCAGTGCATCGACGCCGTCTTCGGCCTCTTCCACATTGTTAAATCCAAGCTCTTTTAAGAGGTTGCGCACGATACGACGCATGGTCGAAAAGTCATCCACAACCAAAAATTTAAGCTCTTTATCCGCCATAAAATACTACTCCTGGTTCAAATACGTATCGCCTGTCCGGCACTGATTTTCGCCAGCATCTGCTGGCTTACCTGGCTAAGATCGACCACTTCGCTTACGCCACCCATATTGATGGCCTCGCGCGGCATGCCGAACACCACACAACTTGCTTCGTTTTGCGCAATGGTCCAGGCGCCAGCCTGGTACATCGCTAACATTCCAGCGGCGCCATCGTTGCCCATCCCCGTAAGAATGACGCCTACGGCGTTGCGCCCCGCGTGTTTCGCCACCGAATGAAACAGCACATCCACGGAAGGCCGATGCCGGTTTACCGGCGGGCCATCATGAATTTTGATTTGATAATTCGCCCCGCTACGCGCCAGCTCCATATGCTTGTCGCCGGGCGCAATGTAGGCATGACCTGGCAATACGCGTTCGCCGTCCTCCGCCTCCTTCACGCTGATTTGACAGAGTTTATTCAGACGCTCGGCAAACGAGCGGGTAAAGCCAGGCGGCATATGCTGCGTAATAATCACTGCCGGACTGGAAAGCGGCAGCGGTTGCAGCACATGTCGGATAGCTTCAGTACCGCCCGTTGAAGCGCCGATAGCAATCAGTTTTTCCGAACTGAGCAGCGGACCGGCTTTTAAGGTTGCCGGGGCCGCCATCGGTTTATGTGCGGCGATGCGGGCCCGCGCGGCGGTACGCACTTTTTCGGCGATCATCTCGCTATACGCCAGCATACCTTCACGAATGCCAAGCTGCGGTTTGGTGACAAAATCGATGGCCCCCAACTCCAGCGCCCGTAGCGTCACTTCAGAACCTTTCCCGGTCAGCGAAGAGACCATCACCACCGGCATCGGTCGCAGGCGCATCAGTTTTTCCAGAAAATCGAGGCCGTCCATACGCGGCATCTCAACGTCCAGGGTCAATACGTCCGGATTAAATTTTTTGATGAGATCCCTGGCGACCAACGGGTCCGGCGCAGTCGCCACCATCTCCATATCGCTATGGCTATTAATAATTTCAGTCATGATTTGGCGCATTAGCGCGGAATCATCAACTGACAATACCCTGATTTTACTCATGCTTTATCCTTACTTAGCGCATACACCGTCTGTCCGCGCAGGCTAAACTCGCGCACGAGGTTGCTAAAGTTTTCTGAGTGACCGGCAAACAACAGTCCGTCAGGTTTAAGGAGTGGAACAAAACGGCGCAGAATGTCCTCCTGAGTCGTTTTATCAAAATAGATCATGACGTTACGGCAAAAAATCGCGTCAAAGGGACCGGGTACGTTGTACTGCTTTTCCAATAAATTAACGGAGGAAAATTCAACATAATTGGCCAGTTCCTGACGCACGCGCACCAGTCCTTCATGCGGCCCCGTACCGCGCATGAAGTAACGTTGTAGCTGCTGCGGCGATAACGTTTTCAGTTCGCTGAGGCGATAAATACCGCTTCTCGCTTTTTCCAGCACTTCAGTATCAATATCGCTGGCGAATACTTTCCAGCGACCGGGGGCCATCCCTAACGCATCCGCCAGCGTAATGGCGATACTGTAAGGTTCTTCTCCTGTCGATGCCGCCGCACTCCAGACGCGGTACTCGCCGTGGCGGCGACGCGCATGTTCCGCAAGGATGGGAAAATGGTGCGCCTCGCGAAAAAAAGCGGTCAGGTTGGTAGTCAGAGCGTTGATAAAAGCCTGCCACTCAGCGCTGTTTTGATTAGCCTCCAGCATACTGAGATAACGGCCAAAATCATCCAGTCCCAGGGCACGCAGCCGACGGACCAGGCGGTTATAAACCATATCCCGCTTATGGTCGGCCAGCACGATCCCTGCACGCTGGTAGATTAATTGACATATCCGACGAAAATGCGCGTCGGACAGCGCGAGGCGCTGTGTCATCTGTAACAATACTGACGTTTGCCCGGAGGGCAGAGATGATGTCATAGCGCCTTCTTAATCACATTCAAAGTACAACGGGCGCGCCCTGCGGCAGCGCCATGCTTCCCGTATTACACATTTTTTGCTTTTATCTATGCGAACCAGACGAAATGTATCGGCGGGTTCGCAAATTAATCGAGAACCGACAGCGCACGTCGATCAGAAGGTTTCCCAGTTCGCATCATCCCCGGCGGCTAAGGGCCGCGGCGTATTGCCGGACTGAGCATCCACAGATAAACGCATCTCAGGTTTATTTACCGCCAGCGGTCGCGATGCCAGGCGGAAAGCCGATACCGCCTGGGTCAGACGGCTGGCCTGCTCTTCCAGCGCGGCAGCGGCCGCTGCGGATTCCTGAACCAGCGAGGCGTTCTGTTGCGTTACGCGATCCATTTCGGAAACGGCCAAAGCGACCTGATCGATACCCCGGCTTTGCTCATCCGAGGCGGAGGCGATTTCGCCCATGATATCCGTGACGCGCGTAACGGCATTGACGATGTCAGTCATGGTTTCCCCGGCGCTTTCCACCAGCACTGAACCGGTATCGACACGCGAGACGGAATCTTCAATCAACGCTTTTATTTCTTTCGCCGCCTGGGCACTGCGGCTGGCCAGATTACGCACCTCGCCTGCCACGACCGCAAAACCGCGTCCCTGCTCTCCCGCGCGCGCTGCTTCTACCGCCGCGTTCAGCGCCAGAATGTTAGTCTGGAAGGCAATACCGTCGATAACGCTGATAATGTCAGCGATTTTTTTCGAACTGTCGGCAATTTCGTGCATGGTGTTTACCACGCCGTCGACCACTTTGCCGCCATGACGCGCGGTCTCGGAGGCGCTTTGCGCCAGTTGCGAAGCCTGGCGGGCATTATCGGCGTTTTGCTTCACGGTGGCCGTCAGTTGTTCCATGCTGGCCGCCGTCTCCTCCAGAGCGGAGGCCTGCTGTTCGGTACGGGAAGAGAGGTCGGTATTACCGGCGGCAATTTCACTGGTGCCGGAATAAATCGCATCCGAACCTTCACGAACCTGCGTCACGGTGTCAATCAGCGAGCGTTGCATATGTTCAACCGTTCCCGCCAGTTCGCCAATTTCATTACGTCCTGAGACGGTGAGCGTTTTCGTCAGATCGCCGCTGGCAATTTCACGGATATGAGTAATCACTCGCGCTAATGGGTTAAGCAGGGCATGACGAATGCCGAACCAAACCACCATCAAAATCAGCACCAGCACGACCGCAAGACCCCCCAGTTGCCATTGCGCAAAACGGTAGTCATGAGCACTTTGATCAAATGTCTGGCGGTACAGGTTTTCGCTCACCCGGGCGTAATTGCCCAGCGCCTCGCCCAACGCGTTTTGCATTCCCTGGGTTGGCTGGGCGAAGTAGGCATCCATATTGCCATTGTCCAGAAACTGAATAAGTTCGGCTAATGCGGCCTGATAGCGCTGATATTTTTCATCGACGTTCGCGCTGGCCTCCGCCATCGCTGGCAATGGCGTCATGTTTTTGAAATTGGCGTAGTGCGCCGCCGCCTGTGCGAGGGTCGTTTTTGCATTCTGGAGTAAATCCGTTTTGGCGCTGCTCTGCTGGTTAGAAGCGTCCATCATCATGCGTGCGGCGGAGCGGCTCAGGTTAATGCGCGTTTGCAGCATTAAGTCCCATGTCGACGTGAGTTCGCTTTGTTGCTGACGTAATTCGTTAGAAATAACAAAACCTTGCTGGTTATGCTGTAATGAAGAAAACAGCAAACCACCGGAAACAAGCTGTAGCAGTGCGAAAACCCCCAGCACCATCATCAGCATTGTGACAACGCGGATACGGTTAAACATAAGGCACCTTCCTGATAACGAGTTATCAACGTTATCGGCACCTGCGGTGATAACTTTACTTTTGCAAAAAGGAAATACGTTGTTCCGGAAGACGATATTGACAATAACAGTGTCGCAGCGGCGATGTCGGCGCAAAATGCAGGGGCTGGGCGCGGGCGGTGAAGAGGCACTCTCACCGTTGGTGGAAGCATAACGGTGAATATTGCCGAATGGCGCGACGCCATCCGGCAACGTTATTACGCGACGTGTGATGCTGCGATATCCAGCAGCGCCATCTCTTCGCTGTTAAGCAGTTTTTCGATATTCACCAGAATCAGCATACGCTCGCCGAGCGCGCCCAATCCCGTCAAATATTCTGTTGACAAGGTCACGGCAAATTCTGGCGCCGGACGGATCTGTTCCGCCGTTAACGACAGTACGTCAGACACGCCGTCTACCACTATCCCGACGACACGTTGCCCCAGATTCAGTACGATCACTACCGTATTGTCATCATACTCAACGTCGCCTTCGCAGAATTTCACGCGCAGATCGACAATGGGGACAATCACGCCGCGCAGGTTAGTCACCCCTTTTATAAAGGCCGGTGTATTGGCGATGCGCGTCACCTGGTCATAGCCACGGATCTCCTGCACTTTCAGGATATCGATGCCGTACTCTTCATTTCCCAGTGTAAACACCAGGAATTCCTGACCTGACGGCTCGCCGGCCAGTTTGCTTACATTACTCATACCGGTCATATTATTCCCTTCTCACTCAATCAGGCGGCTGTGATCGCCATACGTTGTTCGCGGTTTAAACCCTGCAATGCGGAAACATCAACAATCAGCGCGACGCTGCCGTCGCCCAGGATCGTCGCGGCGGAAATCCCCGGTACCTTGCGATAATTGCTTTCCAGATTTTTGACCACCACCTGGTGCTGACCGATGAGCTGATCGACCAGCAGCGCGTAACGGCGTCCCGCGCTTTGCAGGATCACAACAATGCCCTGCGTGGCTTCGGTTTTCGCCCCGTCCACGTCAAACACTTTCCACAATTCGACCAGCGGCAAATACTCGCCGCGAACTTCCAGAACCCGTTCGCCGCCCGCCAGCGGATGAAGATCCTCTTCACGCGGTTGCAGCGACTCCATCACCGCATTTAACGGCAGGATAAAAACTTCCCCCGCCACGCGAACCGACATCCCATCAAGGATGGCCAGTGTCAGCGGCAGCAGAATACGAATCGTGGTGCCGGAGCCTTGTTTTGACTGGATCTCAACGTGACCGCCCATCTCCTGAATGTTACGTTTCACCACATCCATGCCAACGCCGCGACCGGAGACATCCGTGACCTGTTCCGCAGTTGAGAATCCCGGCGCGAAGATCAACATGCCTACTTCATCGTCGGTCATGTTTTCATTCACCGCCATCCCCTGCGACATGGCCTTCGCCAGGATACGCTCACGGTTAAGCCCCGCGCCGTCATCGGTCACTTCAATACAAATATTCCCGCCCTGATGTTCTGCGGAAAGAATCAGGTTGCCGACAGCATTTTTCCCCGCCTCAAGGCGTTTTTCCGGCATTTCAATCCCGTGGTCGAGACTGTTGCGCACCAGGTGCGTCAGCGGGTCGATAATGCGTTCGATCAGGCTTTTATCAAGTTCAGTGGAGCTCCCCACCAGCGTCAGCTCTACCTGCTTGCCCAGTTTGCCCGCTAAATCGCGTACCAGACGCGGGAAACGGCTGAAGACATATTCCATAGGCATCATGCGAATCGACATCACCGACTCTTGTAAGTCGCGGGCGTTACGTTGTAACTGACCCATACTGGTAATGAGATCGCCGTGGTTTACCGGGTCCAGCTCATTAGAACGCTGGGCCAACATTGACTGGGTAATCACTAACTCGCCGACCAGGTTTATGAGCTGATCCACTTTCTCTACCGCCACGCGAATGCTGGTGGACTCGCGTTCACGCGCAGGTTTTTCACGCCCCGCATGATGTTCATGGGCCGTGCTTTTGGCGGCTGGCGCAACGACTGCCGGAGGCGCTACCGGCGCTACCTCGGTTTTCTCTTGCGCTTTTTCAACCGGCGCGGCGACCACTTTTTCAAAAGCGATCTGATCGGCCTCGATGACAAAACAGAGCACCGCGACAATGTCATCTTCCGCGACGCTGCCATCCAGAGTTGCCGACAGTGAATCCGCCCCCTTAACGACATCCGTCAGAGTAGCCAGATTGCCCAACTCTTCTTCAAGCAGATCGACCTCATTGGCTTTCAACCGTGAAAGTACAATGCGCAGTTTACTCTCGTCACGAGGCGATTCGGTTTCGGCTACGCTCTCTTCCTGGATCGCCGCGCTTAGTGCCGCGGTTTCTACGACCGCCGGCGTGGTTTCGCCTTTCGCCTCCAGCGCCAACTGGCGTAGCGCATTGCAGATATATTCGAAGCTTGCGGCATCCGGCTCTTCGGAGTTTTTATAGGCGTCGAGCTGTTCCTGCATAATATCTTTCGTTTCCAAAAACAGGTTGATAATGTCGGTATTGAGCTGCATTTCACCGCGTCGGGCTTCATCCAGCAGGTTTTCCATTAAATGTGTGGTTTCCTGCAGAATAGTGAAGCCGAATGTGCCCGCGCCGCCTTTAATGGAGTGCGCCGCGCGAAAAATGGCGTTCAGTTGTTCAGCGTCCGGGGATTCCGGCACCAAATCCAGCAGATGCTGCTCCATATCAGCCAACAGCTCGTCAGCTTCATCAAAAAATGTCTGATAAAAATCGCTAATATCCATGCTCACGCTATCACCTCGGTTCCGCTTTTGGCGATGTGGGTACGCTTGCCGGCGGGGCTGCCGCAGGCTGTTGTAATACACTTACCGGCTCATTCTGGCTTTCAGCGTTTTCATGCAAAATGGCCTGTTCCGCCTGTTTGTTTAACACCAGCAGGCTTATACGGCGGTTGATGGCGTCATCAGGACCGCGATCGCTCAGCCGCATCGTGGCGGCCATGCCAACCACCCGTAATACTTTTCCGTTATCCAGCCCGCCAGCGACCAGTTCGCGACGAGAGGCATTGGCGCGATCGGCGGATAACTCCCAGTTGCTATAGCCTTTTTCGCCGTTCGCGTAGGGAAAGTCATCGGTATGGCCGGCCAGGCTAATGCGATTAGGTATACCGTTTAACACTGGCGCAATCGCACGCAGGATATCGCGCATATACGGCTCAACTTCGGCGCTGCCGGTTTTAAACATCGGGCGGTTCTGGCTGTCGATAATCTGGATGCGCAACCCCTCCTGAACTAAATCAATTTTCAGATGCGGACGTAACGCGCGCAGTTTGGGATCGGATTCGATCAGTTGATCCAGATCGCCGCGCAGTTTGTTTAAGCGACTCTGCTCCATCCGTTTTTTCAGCTCGTCGATATTCGGCTGCTTTTCCACTTCACCCTGCTGTTGGGTGTAATCATCGCCGCCGCCTGGTATCGGGCTCTCGCTATTGGCAATCCGATTCCCCCCCGTTACCGCGGTGGCCAACGGCGTACGAAAATATTCGGCAATCTGAATTAATTCTTTAGGGCTGGAGATGGAAATCAGCCACATCACCAGAAAAAAAGCCATCATCGCCGTCATAAAATCGGCGTAGGCAATTTTCCAGGAACCGTGCGCCCCGCCGCCGTGCGGTTTGTGCCTGCGGCGTTTTACGACGACAATGGGATGAGCCTGATTTTTCATGCTTCCTCAGTCGTCTGCTGCTGGTTTGGGTTTCTCACTGCGCGAACGTGTTCTTCCAACTCAATAAACGATGGACGCTCACTGGAATAAAGCGTTTTACGACCAAATTCCACGGCAATCGGCGGCGCATAGCCGTTCAGATTAGACAGCAGTGTAATTTTTACGCACTGCATCATCTTGGTAGTTTCGGCGCTCTTCTGGCGCAAAACGGTCGCTAACGGTGAAATGAATCCATAAGCCAGTAAAATACCGAGGAACGTACCTACCATGGCATGGGCAATCAGCGCCCCCAACTCCGCTGCCGGACGATCGGCTGAAGCCAGAGCGTGAACCACCCCCATTACCGCCGCGACGATACCAAAGGCAGGCAGCGAATCCCCCACCATCGCCAGACTGTTGGCCGGGACTTCCGCCTCGCTTTCATGGGTTTCAATCTCTTCATCCATCAACGCTTCAATTTCGAACGTATTCATGTTGCCGCTGATGATCAGGCGCAGATAATCGACAATAAAATCAAGCATTACCGCATCGGCCAGAATACGCGGATAACTGGCGAAGATTTCACTCTCTTTCGGATTTTCAATATCGCGTTCAAGGGAGAACATCCCCTGCTGGCGTGATTTGGCCATCAGGCGATAGAGCAACGCCAGCAAATCCATGTACATAGATTTTGTGTATTTCGAACGACGAAATAACAACGGGATCGCTTTCATCGTGCCTTTGATGGCCTTCCCGTTGTTGCCGACAATGAACGCCCCTATCCCCGCGCCGCCAATGATGACCAGTTCAGCAGGTTGATAGAGTGCCCCAAGGTGTCCGCCGGTCATGACATAACCGCCGAAAACTGTACCGATAACCACCAGGTAACCTAATAAGATAAGCACGACATCATCCTTCCGCTGTTGACTATGACAGGATGCGCAGTCGGGCGATTAATGCGAAGGCAAGGCAAAAAAAAGCAGCGGTAATGACTTACCGCTGCTGGAGTGTTTGTCCACACCGTTTCGGTTAAACAGCCTGTTCGATCTGTTCATCCAGCAGTTGTGGAATAATATCGGCAGCATCTCGGGAAAGTTTACGTCTTTTTACTGCGCGGGATGGCGGCTGGCATAAACTACACGCAAAGCTGCCTACGGGCTGATGCGCATGGGTAATAAAGTTCCCACCGCAGCAGTTACAGCTCGACAATTCAAGCAACCCACTTTCAACAAAACGCACCAGCGTCCATGCGCGAGTCAGCGCCAACAACGGCCCTTCAGGCGGTTGCGGACACTGCTCAAGGTAAAGCCGATAAGCTTTAATCACCGCATCCACACCGCTGCATAAACCGGTCTTCAGTAAAAATTGCCAGGCGTTGCAGAACATGGAGGCATGAATATTTTGCTCCCAGGTCATAAACCAGTCTGTCGAAAATGGCAGCATCCCTTTAGGCGGCGGGCTACCGCGTAATTCTTTGTACAGCCTGATGAGGCGACCACGGCTGAGCTGTGTTTCGCTTTCCAGCATTTGTAGACGAGCGCCAAGATTAATCAACTCCATCGCCAACTGGATATCGCGAGCTTCCTGAACAATGCTTTTTTCACTCATTATCATGCCCTTTTCTTACGCGCCGTATCGTCCACTTCATTGAGCAGACGCGTTGAAAGCATGATACCTGTGTGAATCTGCTGTAAATCATCGACGCGCGAATCCTGAGTCAAACGGGTGATCGTCTGATGATCGTCAAACCGGAAATGACAAACTAACTGGTTCGTCTCCGCCAGTTTGACCATCTGCGGCAGGGTCAACGCGCCCAGTGTGTTTGCCATCTCTTCGTTGATACCGAGGCGGAACATCGCAGATGCTTTGTCCTGGACGATCAAACGCTGTGCAAGGAGTAAATATGACAAATTGATGTCATAAATGTGTTTTAGCAACTCGGATGTATGCATTGTTCCCATCCAGAATAACCAACTTTATTTTTGTGCGACGTAGCCGCACCCCGTGATGTCGCCGGGAAGGCCCGGTAAAAGAAGCAAAAAGGTCAAATGCATAGCAGCGCTCAGACATTGTGGACATTGTGACGTATAACGCAGCTTCCCACTGAGATTCGCCTTACACGTTTACATCAATTTTTACAAATGCCTAAGATTTTTCCTAATCGACGCAACTCTACTCGTCAGCTTCGTGACATACAACGGAGCGGGACGGCGATTTTAGAAAATATGTGATGCAGATCACATATTTTAACAGGATACTTACGATAAAACCATCAGCATGGCTTTTACTTTGTTTAATTAATAACCTAATGTTCACTTTTTCTAGTCCACACTGCTGAATAGGGGTACGTCAACACCAAATTCTTTTTTGTTTCTCTCTGTTAAAATAACGCCAGGATAATAGATAACAGGCTATTATTTCTATTTTAGAAACGATTTTATTTTACCTTTAGTAAACAGTGGCTTAAATATTAAACGTTATTAATTAATCTCGTCACAGCATACGCCCTCCTCTGTTAAAAATAAGCTCATTTGATTTAACTTTTAGCTTTCCTTGTTCACCCGTTTAAATAAAGCATCCTAGTGGTGTGTAAAAAGTGTCTTATGCCACGATTCTTTACATAAGAATAATTAATGATTAATTATGATGTCCTTCACATTAATGTGGCATTACCGCATTGCAGAAATGCGATAAACAGAGTAAAGCTAAAGCACAATCTCATATTCTTGCAATCAAGGAGCGAGTTATGAGCTACACCCATATTCTTGTCGCCGTTGCCGTCACCCCGGAAAGTCACCAGCTACTGGCTAAAGCGGTCTCTATCGCCCGCCCTGTTCAGGCGAAAGTAAGCCTGATTACTCTCGCTTCCGATCCTGAACTGTATAACCAGTTCGCCGCGCCCATGATGGAGGATTTACGCGCGGTTATGCATGAGGAAACCGAGAATTTTCTTAAGATGCTGGGGGAAAAGGCGGATTATCCGATTGAACAAACTTTCATCGCATCAGGTGAGTTAAGCCAGCATATTTTGGCTGTGTGCCGCAAACACCATGTTGATCTGGTCATTTGCGGCAACCATAACCACAGTTTCTTTTCGCGCGCGTCCTGCTCGGCAAAAAGTGTCGTCAGCGCCAGCCAGGTAGATGTGTTGCTGGTACCGTTAGCGGGCGACTAGTCGCCGCTCGCGATATTTCAGGCCAGCTTAGGGAACGTCGCCACGTTGTTCTGCTGCTGACGCTCAGGGCTACGCGGCGTGACCTCCTTTAGGTCATGAATAAAACGCTCCTGCCAGCGGTTAATGTCATTTTTAACGATCACGTCCAGCATTTCCGCATGACGCGAAATACGCTCGGCAAGGGGCATCGTTAACGCGCGATTGAGCGCCGCCGCCACGTCATCCCGATCGTAAGGATTGACGATTAACGCCGACGTCAGTTCATTCGCCGCGCCGGCAAACTGTGACAGTACCAGTACGCCAGGATTAGCGGGGTCCTGCGCGGCGACAAATTCTTTCGCCACCAGGTTCATCCCGTCACGCAACGGGGTGACGAGCCCGACGTCTGAATAACGGAATATCTTCATTAACAGTTTACGGTCGAAATGTTGATTCAGATAATAGAGCGGCGTCCAGCCCAATTGTCCATATTTCCCATTAATCCGGCCTGCTTCCGTCTCAAGCTGGTGGCGAATATCCTGATATGCCTGTACTTCGCCGCGTGACGTAGGCGCAATTTGGGTATAACGAATTTTTCCCCGATGCTGCGGATAGTTTTCCAGTAGCGCTTCATACGCCAGAAAACGTTCCGGCAGCCCTTTCGAATAATCCAGCCGCTCAACGGAAAAAATATTCTTCACATTTTTCAGTTCCGCCTTGAGCTGCGCCAGTTTTGGCGGCAACGGCCCGGCAGCCTGCAGAGCAATCTCATCGGGCTCAATACCGATAGGATACACTTCTGTCTGGAAGTCTTTACCCCACGCGATATGCTGCTTGCCACTGCGAGTCGTGACTCGCGTTTGACTCAAAAGGCTATCCAGAAAAGCCAGGCGATCATTTTCGGTCTGGAACCCTAGCAGATCAAAGTCACACAACTGCTCCAGCAGTTCATCATGCGGCGGTAAAGCGTTAAAAATCTCCGGGGTCGGGAATGGAATATGCAGGAAAAAACCAATTCGGTTGTTCACGCCGCGTTTACGCAGCTCGCTGGCAAACGGTAACAGGTGGTAGTCATGCACCCAAATGATGTCGTTCTCTTTAATGAGGGGCAATAACTTATCCGCTAATAACGCATTCACCCGCATATAGCCTTCCCATGCAGGACGCTGAAACTGTACCAGGTCCAGACGATAGTGGAACGCAGGCCAGAGAACCGCATTGGAAAATTGACAGTAATAATCTTCGTAATCTTGTTCACTCAGGTTAAACGATGCCCAGGTAATATTACCTTTTGTCACCTTTTTTAATGGCTCATCCTCGTTACCTGTCTCGCCACTCCAGCCGAACCACAACCCGCCAGCCGCTTTTAGCGCGCCAAGCACGCCAACGGCGAGGCCGCCGGCGCCGCCTTTATTATCCGGGGGAGCAATTCGATTAGATACTACGACTAAACGACTCATAGCCATCTCTCCTGTTATTCATTACTTGTTGTTCTTGTTGTGGATAATTGATTTGTTCCAGCCAGCGCCAGACATCGGGTACGCTTTCCAGCCGCCATGCCGCCTGGGTTGCCCCGACGCCCACTTTTACGGAAATTCCGCCAGCGTGATTCACCACGCCAAAGCCAGCCTCATCGGTCAAATCGTCGCCCACAAAAACGGGAATCCGTCCCGCAAAGGGCGCCTCCTGCATAAAGGCGGCAATCGCTTCGCCTTTATTGGTTCCCTTAGGTTTGATTTCCACAACACATTTACCAGGCTGCAACGCCAGTTGCGGCCAGTGCTGCGTAACGTGTTGCGCAAGTGCCAACAGCGCCGCTTCATGTTCCGGAGCCTGACGGTAGTGCAGCGCAAACGCCATCCCCTTCGTCTCCAGCTCCGTTCCGGGCAGCGCTACAAGCGTCGAACGTAATAACGCCTCCACCTCACGGACTACCGCTTCAGGAAGGCGCACGATATGGGTTTTACCATTGATGTCACGACGCTCTGCTCCGTGAACGCCAGCGAGCGGAAAGCGAAAAGGCTTCGCCAAAGCATCCAGCTCAGTCATTGAACGCCCTGAAATCAATGCCAGTGCCCCTGCGTTGTGCGCCGCGAGACGGTCTAACAACTGAAGGATTTTATGCGGTACCACTACCTGATCGGGATGAGGCTTTATCTCTGCCAATGTGCCATCAAGGTCAAAAAAATACGCATAGTTCGCAGTGAGTTCGGGGGATACGGTTAACGGTTCTGCCACCCTGGTCTCCTCCTTATCATCATATTGAGACTCACAAACGGTCTCATTAGTCATGTAAGTATAGACAGTGTGACGCTGCTCGCCATTTAGAAAGACCATCGCCAGCCGGGGTAGCGGCTGGCGATGACGTGAAGCTATACTGTTTAGTTGAGTGTTAATTCATCAAATCGTACGCTTCGCTTTTTGCTTATAATGGTCGAAGATAACTGCTGCCAGAAGGATTCAGCCGCGAACCACGTACTGTGCAAAAGGTGAAATGTTGAGCAGGTTCATCGCGTTCTCCACCGTTCCTGATATCAGTACGCTCGCCACCACATATGAGACTTTTCCGAGGCCGCCTCTCAGGAATCCCCCCCTAAGACACACGCAGAAATAACGATTAACTCATAACCCAGGGAAGTCATTAGCCACCATGACATAACCCAGAGCGAATTCATCAGCCAAAAGGCAGGAAAGCCAGCACATTAATCCATAACATCAGCCAGCTAATCCTTACGGCCCTGGGTGAATAATGATTACCAGGGATAATAGATATGTTCAGCCTGTTCGCGAACCGGCGCATCGTCTCCCAGCAGTCTGGCGGAAAGGGTTAGCGCGAAATCAAAGACATGACCCAAGCCTTTGCCGCTAATTAAATTACCATCTTCAACCACGGGCGCATCCACATAGACACCTTCCGGAACCGCTTTCCACAGGTCGCCGGAACAGACATAACGACGCCCCTTCAGCAATCCGTGAGCACCCAGCACCCTTGCCGCCGCGGAACAGATAGGACAAATTAATTTGCCTGCCGCATCATGACGCGCAACGAAAGCGATCACCGCCGGATTAGCCGCCAGATTAGCGCTCCCCTGCGGACCGCCCGGCAGCACTACCGCATCGAAAAGCGCCTGCTGGCGTTCACTCAGCGTGCTGTCCGCAACCATAGGAATATCATGGTAACTCACCACCGCCCGTGATTCAGCACACGCCAGCGTTTCGACGTCGATATGCAAACGTCGCAGAATATCAAGAGTAACAATGGCCTCTACTTCTTCAAATCCTGGCGCCAGCAGCACCGCGACCTTTTTCATTGACTGCTCCTTGTTAACGAGTCACCCATCAAAACTGCGCTTAACCGAATAACGTGCTCGTATGATTAATGACATTAAAAATGATCTACCGCAAAATCGGCTAGTTTATAAAAACAGGCATATTTGCTCTCAACCGTTTATGCGTGTGATATCCAGACTGACTAATGTTTATTTTATTGAAATTACCATACTTGAAAGGCTTACCTCATGATCTGAAACAATGTTTCATAAATCAGAAAACCATATAATATCATTTAACTTTCAAATGGTTGTAACTGATCCGCACTCAAAATCATTACACCTAAAAAAATCACACCGCTGAAAATGTAAAAAAAGATAAACAATTGCATTTAAGGATTTTCTTATTTTCATTGACGCGCTATTCTCATTACCGATCGATAAACAGGAAATGAGATCGCATAAGGGACTGGCGGAACGGAGTTCTTCTGCTAAGAGTATTTATTGTGCATAGAGGTAAGAATGTGACAACGATCCGTTGCATTCTCGTCTGTCATGCACATCAACACTTTCTGGAAATAAGGATATTGTTATGGCAGCTGTAGGAATGGTTCAAAAGCTCAACACGCCAATGAACCTTGAGTTTTACGCATCAAATCTTTACCTCCATCTAAGCGAATGGTGTTCTGAACACAGTTTAACAGGCACCGCCACCTTTCTTCGTACCCAGGCGCAAGGCAACGTGACGCAAATGATGCGCATGTTTAATTTTATGAAAAACGCCGGCGCCACCCCTATCGTTAAAGCCATTGACGTTCCGGGTGAAGAGCTCTGCTCTCTGGAAGAATTGTTCCAGAAAACCCTGGAGGATTATCAGCAACGCGCCAGCACGCTGTCGCGTCTGGCAGATGAAGCGAAAGCGCTGAATGATGCCTCAACGCTCGATTTTCTCCATACCCTGGAAAAAGAGCAGCAGCAGGATGGCGTACTTTTACAAACTATTCTCGAAGAAGTTCGCAGCGCTAAACGAGCAGGGTTATGCCTGGCGCAAACCGATCAGCATCTCCTTAACGTCGTGACCTATCAGCATCACTGATAGCGGCTCCCCGAGCGACAATATTGAGACGTTATTAGCCGGATAGCAACGCGAAGCAGCTTATCCGGCCTACACCGTTTCTGGTCTGTTTGCCAGAGGTGGCGCCTGTCGCTGCTGGCGTATAATCGGCACATCATGCCAGCCGACAGGCGCGAAACGTCTCTGTCTTGTCCAGGCATTACCCCAGCATTTCACGTACAAACGCTTCTATTTCTTTATTCTGGCCGTTTTCAAACAAACATTGCTGGAAACGCGGCCCTGAAACCGCCGTTTTAACCAGTTCAGGATCGATAGCCCGTAGTGTATCCAGATAATTCTCTTTGACGACCGCGGCCTTAACCTGGTTCAAAATGCCCGCATTGCGTACCTGCGGCGCTTTGCGCTCAGGCGGATACCCCTCGCCTTTACGCCCGGTAAACGTTTTTTCAAAGATGAAACGCACGTTCAGCTCAGCGCCCCAGCCAAAGCCTTTCGCAAATGGCAGGGACAACGCATTGCCGTTGTTGATCTGCGCAAACAGAAAAGCATCTGCCGGATCGATGCAATAGCCACAAATGACACCTGGATGAATATTTAACGACATCAGCGCGCCCTGCCCGGTGCCACAGCCAGTAACCACAAAATCAACCGCGTTTGCATTAAGCAAAATACTCGCCATGATGCCTAAATGAATGTACGTCAGGTGATGGTCATTTTCGTCGCACATGCCGACGTTAAAAACGGGAAATCCCTTTTCATTGGCGACGGCGCTAAGTTCGTTATAAATGATGGCATTTTTGCTGGCCTGGCTATTTTCCATCATCAGTGCAATTTTCATCGTGTTCCTCCTGAATGCAGACGGTCGCGTCTGCGTAAATCATGACGTTTTGCCCACACTACACACTTAAGAACACCAATTCAAATTTAATGAAACTAAGTTTCATTAAGTGAAGAGACGCTCACACATTTTCTGTTCCCGCTGTAAACCTCCTACCGTTACCTTTAATCAAGGCGAATCCGTAAGTTATTCCAGCCATTGACGGTGCAAGACACGAGGTAGCATGGTCTGATACCGAATTGTCGGAGCGATTTTATGAAGCCTCTTATTTTTACTCTTTCACTGCTAGCCCTGACGGGATGCACCATTACTCGACAAGCGCAGGTCAGCGAAGCCAGCCCGATAAGCGGCATCGTGCGCCTGACGTATAACCAGCCGCTATTTTTTACTTCACGGACAGATGACTATGTATCTCACGGGACCGCAACACGCGAATGCCAGCAGATGGGCTATGCCGATGCCGTTTCGTTTGGTCAGCCGGTAGGAACCTGTAGCATTTATGCGGGCTCGTTGTGTCTGAACACCCGATTTACCCTCTCCTGGCAGTGCCGGGGCGTTGCCGTCCCGCAAATTATGCCGCTTTATTATTAAGGCGGCTGGCTTAACGCCGACACCATGTACAATGGAGGAGAGTGCAGGGTCGCTATTGCCAGCATGAAGATGCTGGCTTTCCTTTATTTTTATACCCTATACACTGGCGTTAATGCGTTTTATTCCCATTCGTATTTTTAATAATTAAATTTAATATTTTACCTTTTGCAAATAATAAAATAACAAATTATAGTGGCGCCACATTACTGTATATCTTTTGCTATTTGTGGAGCGGAACCATGCTGAAAACAGAAATGATCGACAAACTGAATGAGCAAATGAATCTGGAGTTGTACTCCTCCCTGCTCTATCAACAAATGAGCGCGTGGTGTAGCTATCATAGTTTTGAAGGCGCAGCCGCATTTCTTCGTCGCCATGCGCAAGAAGAGATGACGCATATGCAGCGCCTGTTTGACTACCTTACCGATACCGGAAGCCTGCCGCGCATTAATACCGTTTCTTCGCCCTTCGCTGAGTACACCTCACTGGATGAACTGTTCCGCGCGACCTATGAGCATGAGCAGCTTATTACGCAAAAAATTAATGAACTGGCTCATGCCGCAATGACCAGCCAGGATTATCCGACATTTAATTTCTTGCAGTGGTATGTGGCAGAACAGCATGAAGAAGAAAAACTGTTCAAATCTATTATTGATAAATTAACGCTGGCGGGAAAAAGCGGCGAAGGGCTTTATTTCATTGATAAAGAACTCTCCACCCTGGATACGCAAAATTAATCCAACACGTCCTTACACGGTGAGACGAGCTCTCACCGTGGCGTATTAATGGCGGCAGATTTTACTCTCATGCGTTGAAAAACCGTCCTCCACGGCAATAAACTTTCCTTTCGCCGCCAGAAACGCGACCAGTTCCGCCGCCGTCATATCTGACGCTGAACAGGTGTGAAATCGTGCCCGCTCGCCAAAGCGCGCTTTTATTGCCGCCTCCAGCGAGGTATGCGTGTACTGCTCGCCAGACTCAATCATCATGTTGAGCACTTCGTGACCGTGAATGGAATCCATAACCCCTCCTGAATAAAACTCGTAGCCTAATGTGTCCGTGTGCGAGCGACTTTGCGCTAGCGCAGGTTTGCGGCGGTTGTCCGCGCCTCCTCCCATATTCGCTTTTACGCCCGGAACTGTAAATTTTACAGCACACCTATTGTAACGACCATTTGACGAAAATAGCGTAATGCCTTACCCTGCGCCGCGGATATCACCGTTCTTTGTTACCGGGGTGGTAGAAAGCGTGAAAAACAGAACTCTGGGCAGTATTTTTATCGTGGCAGGCACCACTATCGGCGCCGGGATGCTGGCAATGCCGCTGGCAGCGGCTGGCGTTGGTTTCAGCGTCACGCTGGGATTGTTGATTGGCCTGTGGGCGCTGATGTGTTATACCGCGCTATTATTACTGGAGGTATATCAACACGTTCCGGCGGATACCGGGCTGGGCTCGTTGGCAAAACGCTATCTTGGACATTACGGACAGTGGCTTACGGGATTCAGTATGATGTTCTTAATGTATGCGCTCACTGCCGCCTACATTTCCGGAGCCGGAGAATTACTGGCATCCAGTATTAATAACTGGCTTGGCGCCACGCTCTCGCCCGCTGCCGGGGTGCTGCTGTTCACCTTTGTTGCCGGTGGGGTGGTGTGTGTGGGCACCTCGCTGGTCGACCTTTTTAACCGCTTCCTGTTTAGCGCGAAGATCATTTTTCTGGTCATCATGCTTGCGTTGCTCACGCCACATATTCATAAAGTAAATCTTCTTACGCTTCCTTTACAGCAGGGGCTGGCGTTATCCGCCATACCGGTCATTTTCACCTCGTTTGGTTTTCACGGAAGCGTGCCGAGTATTGTGAGTTATATGAACGGCAATATTCGCCGGCTGCGTTGGGTCTTTATGACGGGTAGCGCCATTCCGTTAGTGGCCTATATTTTTTGGCAGCTCGCCACGCTGGGAAGTATCGACTCGCCGACATTCAGAGGGCTACTGGCCAGCCATGCCGGGTTAAATGGCCTGCTGCAGGCACTCAGAGAAGTGGTCGCTTCGCCACATGTCGAACTGGCGGTTCACCTGTTCGCCGATCTGGCGTTGGCGACCTCTTTTCTGGGCGTAGCGCTAGGATTATTTGATTACCTGGCCGATCTATTCCAGCGCCGCAGTACGGTGTCCGGACGTCTGCAAACCGGGCTGATTACCTTTCTGCCGCCGCTGGCGTTTGCACTTTTCTACCCACGTGGATTTGTGATGGCATTAGGCTATGCCGGCGTAGCGCTGGCAGTGCTGGCACTGCTCATCCCTGCTATGCTGGTCTGGCAGTGCCGTAAACAGAGCCCTCAGGCGGGATATCGTGTGGCAGGCGGCACGCCAGCGCTGGCGCTGGTGTTTATCTGCGGCATTGTCGTGATTGGCGTCCAGTTTTCGATCGCACTGGGGTTTCTGCCCGATCCAGGTTAATGCCAGGCAAAGATTACCGGGCCCGGACGCCGTCCAGGCTCGATAATCGTCACGCTATGGCCGTTTACGAGCCATTAATGCAGGCAGCACTGCTTAAATTTTTTGCCGCTCCCGCATGGACAAGGATCGTTACGCCCAACTTTCACCTCTGCTTTTATCGGCATCTGTAGCGGCGTCGTGTGCGGATGCGCCATCCACCAGGCATGCAGCTCAAGCGCCGCGATACGGATAGCGTCAACGCTTTTATCGAACGCTTCCGGGCTCATTTTATCCAACAGCGCAAAGTTTTCTTCAGTGCCGTGTAAGGCAATCGCTTCCAGCGCCGGTTTTAGCGTATCCGGCAAGTCAGACCAGTCGGACAGCGACACTCCGCGCATGTAACCAAAGCACCATTCTTCAACAATCGTTAATTCATGGCCATCAACTTCTCGCAGGCCAAACAGCGGCTCGAACTGTTCTGGATAGTCTTCAAGCCGGGCGGCTGTGTCCGCCATGTGCTGGAACACCAGATCCATAAATCGCGTCATTTCTTTTTCAGATGTCCAGCGCGGTACGTACGCGGGTCCCCCCCATATCGCGACCAGCCACTGTTCCGGCTCGATGGGACGCGGAGAACTTAGTACCGCAGTAATCAGACCGTCCAGCTCCGCGACATCCAAAATGGCCTGATCGGTATTGTATTTCGTCAGCACATCATCCAGCCATTCCAGCTCGTTCTCGTTTAATGGTTCCATTTTCATAACGCTTTTCCTCAGTGATGACTTCCGCCTGTAGGCCTCTTACATTGCAGCGGATAAAAATAATTTTTTTGCAGGCAGTTTGGATGGCAACCATCAGGGGCCAGATTAACACGAAATGAGGAGGATTCCGGAAGTTAACGCACAAAAGGAGGATCAGGGCGCAGATTTTCCGCCAGGAAGCGCTCGCCCCACACAAAAGCGAGAGATAGGTTTCTCGCTATATTATACTCATGCTAACTTATACCACCGCCGCGGACAGATAAAACCGCCCTCTCAAATAGAGCTTATTTTCAGTAAAAAAGTGTTTAATGAGTTCGTCTACCGCTTCTCTGTCAGCAGAAAAGGTTATTTCCATAAACAGCGTATCGTACCCTATTTTGATATTTTTTTCTTACAGTAAACACGGATCTCATCCTGCACACTCAGCAACGGCAGGCTAAATGTGTATAGCGGTTGCGGTTCTTTTTTCGCCGCTTTCTCAAAAACTTTAGTGACCAGATCCACAAGATCGCGCTCTGACTGGGCACCGTTATTAAAATGCAATAAATTACGTCTTTTTACCACCCAGCCTCCAGCCAGATACCGCCAACAATAACTCTCACTTCAATGTGTGAGGCACATAATCACATCCAGAATCAGCTCCAGATAGTATTTCAAATAAACAGCCCGCACTATAGCGCATACTTTTTTCAGACACAGTTTACAGGGATACTCTCTTTATATCCACGCGCACGGTTGCCTTAATCATGTCTTCCGCGATAACACAGTTTGTCAACCTATTCTATATAACCAAGCTTAAACAGAACCTTACCAGCCAGCGATATCAGCTCAGGATTTTCAGGATAAAAACGCAGTAACGGCAAAAATACCGCCTCACCGATAATGCTCCGGCTATTAGCATGGTTTGGGCGCAATCCCCAGATATTCTGATAAGTCATCGGCACGACCTGCCCATTCATGGTTGTGTTACCGATATACAGCATAATATGCCCTGGAATATAGACCAGCGTAGTAAACGGTTTTCCGTATCTGGTGAGATAATCGATCCGCATTTGGGGATTTTTATGACTAAGATCGACCACCCGTCCAGCAGACTCTACCTGCGCGGATGAATGTCTGGGCAGGAATATGCCAAACGGCATTAACAGGCTGCGGACTTCGGCTGAACAATCATTATAAAAGTTAAAATTTCCCCAACCGTAGGGGGCGCCGTGCATTGCTTTCATTAGCACTGCGATATTTTCCGGCGTCATTTTCCACGGCATAGCCGTAAACTCGTTACCGCTTAGCCAGACCCAATGGATAAATGCACGACCATTGCTGTCGCGAACTGGCGCCGCAATCAGGAACTGGCCCGCCCGTTGATGTCGGAACGGTAAAATAGTGCCCGGTCGCCCGGTGAAATAATAGACGCCTGCGGCATGGACAGAAACCGGCGCGTTGATAAATGCCCCCAGTTGCTTGTGAGCGAGCAAAACCCACTGTGTTATAAATTTCTGATCCGTACTGGCAATATCTTCACTATGAACCCAGCCAGTTACCGCTGGTGAAACGACATATTGCCAGCGTTGGTCTTTGCTCTTCGTCAGCGTATAGACCGGCGTACCGGGACGCAGCGAAGACATTTGTAAATTATCAAACGGATACCCCTCGCCCGCCTGACGGGGATCGTTAAAGAGCGGGTCGTCCGTTGGCAGCGCTCTGACTAAACTTTCCCTGACCATAATGCCTCGCCGGGAGGCATGATAGATATTGTCAATCTGCGTATCCGTATTCCCTCTAACCTCCTCTTTCCAGCGAGAGGTATAAAGTCTGAAGTTTTCCCCCCAATAAGCACTGCCGTCGCTAAGAAACTGCTTAATACTGGCATCCCGGGCCTGTGCTGCGTTTTTTTTCAGCAATGCGGTAATATAAAAATCATTCCACGGTGAGTGCGCTTCACTGTCCATTCCGAAATAATGAGATTTTAGTGCGTTAAAGTAGCGTTGTTGGGTAGCACTATCAATAACCGGAATAGTGTAATCAGCCGAGTCCGGAGGTATCCATTTATCAACCGACTGTGAATAATCCGCTAACGGAAAGCGTGTTTTTGTCGGGTCAATATAGCTCCCTGTGAGAATTTCATCTTTGGCTGTTGATCGGTTGGTCGTCTGGTGGCAAGCGGTGAGGCACAATGGTATCAATAAAACGGCCCAGGTTTTCTTTTGCATCATCATCTCCGTAAAGCGGGGAAAGCATAATATAGAGACTGACCAAAACCGCCATTCACGAAAACCCGAAATTATCTGTAGTTGACCTGTTATTAAGACAATATTGCAAAACGTGATTAAAGCATGATGCGGATCACATTACCTTATGATGAATATTAGTTCGCTATCTACCTTTAATTAAATTGTGCAGAAAATACCCCTGAACAGTTATATACTCGTTTAATTTGCATAAATACTCCACTGACCCGCCCCTGTTTTTTTCAGACAATACATACTGTAGCGCGTCAGTTCTACTTTTTTTATATACTCTGCAAAGTCGTTTTCATCGACGTAGCCAATAAAATTACGCGCATCATATGTTGAAGAGGAAGGCTCTCCTGGAAGAGAGTAGGTTACGATTGCACTCTCAGGCTCATACAAAATAAAAAAAAGTAAAAAAGCGCAACCTACAATCCCAATATTAATGAAGCTAATAAATAATTTTGCATTATCGGTATATTTCACTGGCAGACCTACTCTCTTTAATAAAGCAGGCATAAAACATATCAGCATTTTTTATAGAGATTAATGGATTTTATCGGCTGATTTACCCGATGTTTAGTATTTACCAGCCATAAGTTCTTGCGGGTCGGTAGCACATAACTGCTGTACTGGCAGAAATGCCGCTACCGGTGTTTTTTTACTGTGTATCGCGCTGGAAAGTTCACGCTCGCGGTCGGCATACAAATTGAAGGCACAAAAAAACCACCCGTAGGTGGTTTCACGACACTGCTTATTGCTTTGATTATTCTTGTCTTTCCCATGGTACCCGGAGCGGGACTTGAACCCGCACAGCGCGAACGCCGAGGGATTTTAAATCCCTTGTGTCTACCGATTCCACCATCCGGGCTCGGGAAAAATTGGAGGCGCGTTCCGGAGTCGAACCGGACTAGACGGATTTGCAATCCGCTACATAACCGCTTTGTTAACGCGCCAAATTTTTTTTGCTTTTCAGCCAGCATCCGCTTTACGCCAATGCTTTTAAACTGGAGCGGGAAACGAGACTCGAACTCGCGACCCCGACCTTGGCAAGGTCGTGCTCTACCAACTGAGCTATTCCCGCAGTATCAAGCAACTTTGTTAATCACTTGATTTTGTTATCGTCTGGCAATCAGTGCTGCCGTTCGATGCGTTGCATTCTACTTACCTGACGCACTGAGTCAACGATATTTTTCGTCACTCACGATCGTTTGCTGAAATTTGCGGCGAAACGATCACTGATCAAGCAAATCTCCACGTGCAGCGCTCAAATATTGCAACATGGACCACAATGTTAGCACCGCTGCGACAAAGAAAAGCGCGATCCCGGCATACTCTACCCAGATATTCGGACGCCACAAGAGCCACGCCAGCGCCACCATCTGCGCGGTAGTTTTGACTTTACCGATCCAGGAGACCGCTACACTACTGCGTTTGCCCAGCTCCGCCATCCATTCACGCAGAGCAGAGATAATAATTTCGCGGGCTATCATCGTCGCCGCAGGTAACGTCACCCACCAGCTATGATAATGCTCGGTGACCAGCACCATGGCGATCGCCACCAGCACCTTGTCGGCGACGGGGTCGAGGAAAGCGCCGAAACGCGTACTCTGGTTCCAGCGTCGCGCCAGAAAGCCGTCAAACCAGTCGGTAATAGCGGCAATACAGAAAATCAGCGCGCTGACCATCGGCGCCCAGGCGAACGGCAAATAAAACACCACGACAAAGAATGGAATCAGGATGACGCGAAACAGCGTGAGCAACGTAGGGATATTAAATTGCATAGTGACGGGTAACTATCTGTTGTCAGTGAAATTACCCCTATGTTGCTACAGTGGCCTCAATGTTTCAACGACCAGAAGATCTTTTCTGCCAGACCTTGCGAAATACCCGGCACTTTTGCAATTTCTTCTACGCTGGCGTTACGTAGTCCTTGCAAACCGCCCATATATTTCAGCAGCATCTGGCGACGTTTAGGCCCAACGCCTTCAATAGTTTCCAGCGTACTGGTATTTTTAACCTTCGCGCGTTTTTTACGGTGCCCGCCGATCGCGTGATCGTGCGACTCATCGCGAATATGCTGAATAACATGCAGCGCCGGCGAGTCCGGCGGCAGGCTAAACCCCTCGCCTTCCGGTTCAAAAAAGAGTGTTTCCAGACCGGCCTTTCTGTCCGCGCCTTTGGCGACGCCAAGCAGCAAAGGACGATGCTTATCCCAGGGGACATCCAGCTCAGCGAAAACGGCTTTCGCCTGGGCGAGCTGCCCTTTTCCGCCGTCGATCAGAATAACATCCGGAATCTTACTTTCTTCTATGGCCTTGCCATAACGCCGACGTAGCACCTGATTCATCGCCGCGTAGTCATCACCCGGCGTGATGCCCGCGATATTATAACGACGATACTCGGCGCGTAACGGCCCGTTAGCGTCAAATACCACACAGGATGCGACCGTTTGCTCCCCCATGGTATGGCTGATGTCAAAACATTCCATCCGCTTGATCGCAGGAAGTTTTAATACCGCCGCCAGCGCGGTCAAACGCTGCGTGATGGTGGACTGCTGCGAAAGTTTAGTGATTAAGGCCGTTGCCGCGTTGGTCCGCGCCAGCTTGAGATAACGGGCGCGATCGCCACGCGGTTTTGTCTGGACATGAATACGCCGTCCGGCAAGTTCCGACAACGAGTCGGCCAGCAGCGTTTTATCACTCAGATTAAAATCGAGCAGTATCTCGCCCGGTAGCGTGCGCATCTGGCTACTCTGCAGGTAAAACTGCCCGACAAAGGTTTCCACCACTTCGCCCAGTTCCGTACCGCCAGGCACTTTTGGAAAATAGCTGCGGCTGCCCAGCACCTTACCCTGGCGAATAAACAACACATGCACACAGGCCATACCCGCATCAAAAGCCACACCGATCACGTCGAGATCGTCGCCCGCATTGGAGACAAACTGTCTCTCCGTGACCCGGCGTACCGCCTGGATCTGATCGCGAATACGCGCCGCCTCTTCAAATGCCAGATCCTGGCTGGCCTTTTCCATCCGGGCAATCAGCTGTGTTAAGACCTGGTCGTCCTTGCCGGACAAAAACAACCGGACATACTCCACCTGTTGCGCATACTCCTCCTCGCTGACCAGTCCTGCAACGCAGGGGCCTAAGCAGCGGCCAATCTGGTATTGCAGGCAAGGACGCGAGCGGTTGCGATACACGCTGTTTTCGCACTGGCGGATAGGGAAAATTTTCTGTAACAGCGCCAGCGTTTCCCGCACGGCATAGCCATTAGGAAATGGGCCGAAGTACTCGCCTTTCGCATGTTTAGCGCCACGGTGCATCGCCAGACGCGGATGGGTATCGCCGCTCAGAAAAATAAAAGGATAGGATTTATCATCACGCAACAACACGTTGTAACGCGGTTGATACAACTTGATGTAATTATGCTCAAGCAGCAGCGCTTCCGTTTCGGTATGTGTTACCGTGACATCAATGTGTTGAATTTGCGCAACTAGCGCTTCGGTTTTACGCGAAGCCAGGTTGCTGCGAAAGTAGCTGGAAAGACGCTTTTTCAGGTCTTTTGCTTTACCGACATAAATAACCGTACCGCCGGCGTCATACATACGATAGACACCGGGTTGGCTGGTAACGGTTTTCAGGAACGCCTTTGCGTCAAATATTTCACTCACTGGCTTGTTAACGTCTCCGCATTACACAGGCCATGGCGGATTGCCAGGTGAGTCAGCTCAACATCACCATGAATGTTTAATTTACTGAACATACGATAGCGATAGCTGTTCACCGTTTTAGGACTGAGATTCAGCTGTTCTGAAATCTCATTGACCTTCTGACCCTTGGTGATCATCAGCATAATCTGCAACTCGCGTTCAGACAAACTGGCGAACGGCGTTTCCGTTTTTGCAGGCTCGATCTGACTGAGCGCCATCTGCTGAGCGATATCGGAGGCGATATAACGTTGTCCGGAATACACCGAACGAATAGCGCTCACCACCTCCTGAGGCGCAGCGCCTTTGCTGAGATAGCCAGCTGCGCCAGCCTGCATCACTTTGGCGGGCAACGGGTTCTCCGTATGGACGGTCAGCATGATCACTTTGATATCCGCTGTCGATCGGGCAATTTTACGCGTCGCCTCAAGGCCGCCAATACCGGGCATGTTCATATCCATCAGCACGACGTCAACGGCGTTAGTACGGCACCATTTTACCGCATCCTCTCCGCAGCACGCTTCACCGACAACTTTAATGCCCTTTATATCTTCAAGAATGCGTCGTATCCCTGCGCGCACCAGTTCGTGGTCATCAACAAGAAGAACGTTGATCAAAGGAATATCTCCAGAATAGGGATAACGCTACTGATAGTTAATCGTCCTTATATTAGCTGGTTTTATCTCAACTTTGAAACGTAAAAAAACACCGGGTATTCGATTTTGCTCTCGTTTTTGGAAATTATGTTGTACGTCATGTGGCAACTGCCAACGTTGTAGCCCCTTCTGGCGGCGCTGTCCCGGGCTGATATTTCATAATGGTGACAAAAATTTCACGTTCCGCTGTCTAAACACTAATTAGAGAATCAACTTTGTAACAATAATTAACGAGTGAAATACGCGTAATAAACAAAGAATGAAGAAAATATATGCATCACGCGGCAACGTTTATTTTGTGGGTAAACCTTCCTCTTTTTGATCAAAAAACAACCACTGCTATTTTTAGCGTAGCTTATGGTATACTCCGCCGCCTTAACATCTGCTATCGCACATTTTCACTGAAACATAACGAGGAAAATAAATGAGTACGCCTGATTTTTCCACCGCTGAGAATAATCAAGAACTGGCTACTGAAGTCAACTGCCTGAAAGCCATGTTAACGCTGATGCTGCAGGCGATGGGCCAGGCCGATGCAGGGCGCGTGATTCTTAAAATGGAAAAACAGATCGCGCAGATGGATGATGAAGCACAAGCGGCGGTATTTTCCAGTACGGTTAAGCAAATTAAACAAGCTTACCGCCAGTAGTAAAAAACCGGCTGTTAGCATCGCTTTCAGCCGGTTTCGCGTCTGGCGCGAAGCATCGTCAGCACGTCATATCAGACCTGTCGCCGCAGCGTAGCAGGCAATCTGTGTTTTATTTGGCGCATTGAATTTCTTCTGCATATTTTTCTGATGGAAGTTAACGGTATTTTCAGAAATCGACAGAATAATGGCGATCTCTGATGAGGTCTTCCCTTCCGCCGTCCACTTCAGAATCTCTTTCTCACGTTTACTGAAACGCATCTCAGGCGCCATCACCATGTCGTCTTCAAATCTTGTCAGCGCCGAAAGACTCTCCCGCGCCAGCAGTTGCAACCTCAGCTCCACTTCATCGTAGGTAAACGAGGAGCAGCGTAAACTGCTACGGGAGACAGATAAAAAGCCCAGCGCCCGGTTCGGCAACATCACACACTGGGTTACGCCTCTGCGTAATCCGAAACGCTGGGCGGCATCCCACATCGCCTGCGCTTCATGAAATAGCACGTCATCCCAATGTAAATGACCCTGCCTGAAATTTTCCGGCTTTAATACCGGATCGATCGCAAAATAGTTTTCGGACTGATAATGCGTTACCCACGCCGGAGGATAAGTGGTACGAAGCGATATTTTAGGCCGGGTAAAGGGAACGGGATGACGAACACACAGGGCATAATAATCAAATTCCAGCCGCTGTGTCTGATATTGCAATTCAGTATAAAAATCCTCTGCTGCCGCCATCTCCTGAAAGCGTAACAACATTGCGCGTCGCCAGGTGAAGAAATCATTTTCCTGCATATTTTATGGTCACGCCTTTGATATTGATAATCATTATTATGAATAGCTTAAATTAACACATAAATAGTGTTTATATATAAGAAATATCGGACGAAACGTAGAATACTTGAGCGGCATTACACTTTTTTGGCTTCCGCCTGAGAGCAAGGTTAATAATCTGGCAGAATGACTTCATAATTATTCATTGCGCTCGCCCAAGGCGCGGCTAATTCGGGCGAGCGTTGAAAAGGTATTATTTCACTAAAAATTTCTCAAGGAACTGGCGGGTACGCGGATGCTGAGGATCGGCGAACAAGGTTTTCGCCGGCCCCTGCTCGACGATTTGCCCCTGATCCATAAATATTGCCCGGTCAGCCACGTCACGCGCAAAGCCCATTTCGTGAGTAACGATCACCATCGTGCGCTTTTCCTGCGCCAGCTGGCGAATCGTATTAAGCACCTCGCCGACTAATTCAGGATCAAGCGCCGACGTCGGCTCATCAAACAGAATCACTTCCGGGCGCATCGCCAGCGCGCGCGCAATCGCCACGCGCTGCTGTTGCCCGCCCGACAGGCGGCGCGGATAACGGGTCTCTTTACCGGCCAACCCGACTTTGGCTAACAGTTCCCGCGCCAGCGCCGTCGCCTCGGCTTTCGGCTCTCCCTTTACAATCACCGGACCTTCAATGATATTTTCCAGCACGGTACGATGCGGGAACAGGTTAAAACTCTGAAAGACAAAGCCGACATGCTGACGTAGCTGGCGAATCAACCCTTTTTGCTGGCTGAATGGGCGCGCGGTATCGATGATAATATCGCCCACTTTAATGGTGCCCGCTTCCGGTTGTTCCAGCAGGTTAATGCAGCGTAATAACGTTGTCTTCCCTGAGCCGCTCGGGCCGATAATGGCGACGACTTCTCCGGGCTTCACCTCAAGGTCGATACCGTGCAGCACCGTTTGACCATGAAATTTTTTGACCAGGTTGGTGACTTCGATCGCACTCATTTTGGCTCTCTCTCCTGGCGGTTAAGCTGGTTTTCAAAATAGTTTTGCAGTGCCGATAAGACGGTCGCCATTACCCAGTAGATTAACGACGCGGCCAGATACATGGTAAACACCTCCAGCGTTCGCGAGGTAATTAACTGCGCCTGGCGGAACAACTCCAGCACCTGAATCGTCGCGGCGAGCGACGTATCTTTCACCAGGCTGATAAAGCTGTTGCTCAACGGAGGAAGCGCGACGCGAGCCGCCTGCGGCAAAATAGCGCGACGTAGCGTTTGCCACGGCGTCATGCCAATGCTCGCCGCCGCTTCCCATTGTCCCTTGTCGATAGCCGAGATCGCCGCGCGCAGCGTCTCGGACGTGTAAGCCGCGGTATTGAGCGATAAACCAATCATCGCCGCCGGGATAGGGTCCAGCTCAATACCAAATTGCGGCAGGCCGTAATAGATCATAAATAACTGGGCGATAAGCGGCGTACCGCGAAAAATCGAGATATAAAAGCGCGCCAGCCAGCGAACCGGCCATAGCGGAGACATCCGCATCAGCGCCAGCACAAATCCCAGCAGCAGACCAAAAAACATACCGCCAATACTCAGTTGCAGGGTAAAGACGGCGCCTTTAAGCAAATACGGCAGCGATTCAATAACCAGTTGGATACTTTCTTGCATTCGCGTTGATTACCTGGAGGTTATACATGAGGATGGTAGGCAAACAGCGCAGGCGCCCCACCGGTGTGAATAAAGAGAATCGGCCCGTCATCGTTAAAGCGTTTCTGGCTGATGCCGTCTATCAGACCCGCCATCGCTTTGCCGGTATATACCGGATCCAGCAACACCCCCTCCAGGCTCGCCAGCAGTTTCACCGCCTCCATCCCCGCGTCATTTGGCACGCCGTAACCCGGGGCAAAATAGTCATCCCATAAATGAATATCCGCCGTCGCCGTCAGCGCCAGCTGACCGGCAATAGCCTGCTGCAAGGAAATCACTCTGGGTTTCTGCTCGGCGACAGAACGTGAAACAGTCACGCCAATCAGTTCGACATCCGGCATCAGATGTTCCAGCCCGACAGCTAACCCGGCGTGCGTTCCGGCGCTGCCGGAGGCCACCACCACCGAAGAGAGCCCGACGACCTCTGCACACTGCTGGGCGATTTCCAGGGCGCTCTCTACGTATCCCATTGCGCCCAGCGCGCTGGAGCCGCCGACCGGGATCACATAGGGCCTGAACCCTTGCGCTTCAATGCGCGTCGCCAGCGTTTGCAGCTGCGCATCCGGATCGGTCAGCGCATCGCACATCTCAATTTGTGTATTAAATAAATCCAGTAACAGGCGATTACCATTCGTCAGGTAATTTTCCGCAGTGGTACCGATTGGATTTTCCAGCAAGGCGACGCAATGCAGCCCCAATTTGGCCGCGACTGCCGCCGTCTGACGGACATGGTTCGACTGAATCGCCCCTGCGGTTATCAGCGTATCCGCCCCTTCTCGCAGCGCGTCGGCCACCAGAAACTCCAGCTTACGCAGTTTATTGCCGCCCATTGCAATGGGCGTAACGTCATCGCGCTTAATGTAAATCTCACGGCCAAGATAATCAGACAATCGCGGCAGGTATTCGAGCGGGGTCGGCGCGCCAATAAGCTCCAGGCGAGGAAAGCGCGTTAAGTGATGTAGTGGCATTGAGCCTCCGGTAACGTTGTGGTGTGTTCTTTTTATTATGCACGTTGATCTAACGGAAATAAAAAAGGCGCCGATTCACGCGCCTCCGTTTGCTGACATAGTATGAGGTTGATATTGCCCGGCGGCGCACTGCCTGCCGGGCAACGTAGAGCATTATTGGGTCACGTCAGCGCCAAACCATTTTTCAGAGAGCGCTTTTAAGGTGCCATCTTTTTGCATTTCCGCAATGGCATTATCTACCGCTTTCAGCAAGTCTTCGTTGCCTTTACGTAACGCAACGCCGGACTCCTGACGCGAAAACGCATCACCGGTGACGGCCAGCGTACCTTTGGTTTTTTTCACCAGATCCAGCGCCGCCAGACGATCGACTAAAATCGCGTCAATACGGCCTACGCGCAGATCCTGGTATTTTGTAGGATCATCGTCATAGGTACGGATATCCACGCCCTGCACATGTTGACGTAGCCACTCTTCATAGTTAGTCCCCAGCCCAACGCCGACTTTTTTGCCCTGCAGATCGGCCGCCGTTTTGATCGTGCCTTCATTGCCTTTTTTCACCAGCGCCTGAACGCCGGAGACAGTATAAGGCGTAGAGAAATCATATTTTTTCTTGCGGACGTCTGAAATCGTGACCTGGTTTATCACCACATCAATGCGTTTAGAGTCCAGTGACGCCAGCATTCCGTCCCATTTGGTCGGCTTCAACGACGCTTTAACGCCCAGATGTTTTGCCAACGCCTCGGCGAAATCGACTTCAAAACCGGTTAATTTGCCGTCTTCGCCCTGAAAGCTAAACGGCGGATAGGTACCTTCCAGCCCTACCAGCAGCGTGCCGCGTTCTTTAACTTTGTTCAGCAAACCCTCATCGGCAAAGCTCTTCGCGCTCATTCCCGCCACCAGCGCTACAGCCATTACTCCCATCAGTGCCTGACGTCCCAGCAGTGCTAATTTCATAGTAACCCCGAATATTGCCGTTAATGACCATAGACTGTGTCCCGCCATGGCGCATCGTCACGTCTCGCGAACCTTTGGGGGACTCAGCCTAATGTAGAAGGTTTGCCACGTTTCACCAACACGACTCTGCTACATCTTATGCTTTTTTAATATATATCAGAACTGGCGGTAAAGGGGGATTTCTGTCTGGGCGCAATCTGCTGATGCGCTTTATATTGCTGGTATTTACGCAGTGCGATACGGTAATTATTGGTGCTGGTTTCCGGCAACCATGGCGCCAGGCTTTCATCGAGAAAACCGTCCTGAAGCAGATCGTGGGAAATGTTTTGCTCGCTGAGGTAATTGCCAAGACGCCGTAAACGCACGACATATTCCCGCACCGTGCCATGGCTCATCTCGGTTTGTTCAAACAAATACTGCTTGAAACCGATAATATCGAAAAAATCACTCTGCTTTTTGCAGTGCAAATCGCCGCAAAAGCGACACAGCGCCACCCACTCCTTCTGCTCCCGCTGCCAGGCAGCGTCGTCAAGTAGCATATCCAGCTGTGAAATAGCGATTTTATTAACGATCTTGCCACGGCGAACCAGCGTAATGCGGTCGAGCAGTTTGTGACAATGCGCGCAATGCGTCTGGCTGTGTTTAAAGTCTTTAAGATAGCGGCTCAAGGGCCGCCTTTTAGGTTGCTGCACCGTCATGAGAACTCCTGGTAGTCTATACGTTGTGCGGCACTTTTCGGGTGCGACCATGCGCGACCTATAACTTACCCAGTTTGGTGCGTAATCGTTTGATGGCCTGACTATGCAACTGGCTGACCCGCGATTCGCCAACTTCCAGTACCGCGCCAATCTCTTTGAGGTTGAGCTCTTCCTGGTAATACAGCGTTAACACCAGTTGCTCGCGTTCCGGCAGCGATTCAATCGCGTCCATTACCCGCTGTCGCAGGTCGCCCTCCAGCAGTTGATGTAACGGGTTTTCCTGTTGATGTTCTTCAGTCACCAGTTCGATGCTATCGCCATGCTCTTCCCGCCACTCATCGTAAGAGAAAAGTTGGCTGTTGTTGGTATCGAGCAACATCTGACGATACTCCGCAACAGGGATGCCAAGACGTTCCGCCACTTCGGTTTCCGTCGCATTACGCCCCAGTTCCTGCTCCAGTTGTCCCATCGCCTGCGCCACTTCGCGGGCATTACGCCGGACGCTACGCGGCACCCAATCGCGGCTGCGTAATTCATCCAGCATCGCCCCACGAATACGCTGCACTGCGTAAGTGGTAAATGCCGTTCCTTGCAAAGCGTCATATCGGTCGACCGCATTTAATAACCCGATGCCGCCCGCTTGTAGCAGATCGTCCAGTTCCACGCTCGCCGGCAATCGCACCTGCAGGCGCAATGCTTCGTGACGCACCAGCGGTACATAACGCTGCCACAGCGAGTGTTTATCCATTACACCTTCAGCGGTATACAGTGAATTCACGATAAACAGCCCTGCGTTAAATGAGTTATCGGCATGATTATCCGTTTCTACAGAGGGTTCTATCGAAGGAATAAGGCTATAAAAGAAGGGTTATTTCACTTATGTAACCTGTAGCGCCTTTTTAGCGGCTCAAAGAGCAGAATAAAATCAGCCAGATAGGATAAACGGGATGCGCAAAAGCCCCCCCCGAACAAAACTATGTCAGAAGATGAATCATCGACAGATCGTCGCCAGTACGCACCGTTTCTATATGGCGATGAAAATTCTTCGCCACCTCGCTGTTATGCTGGCTGCGGGAGTGAAAGCTATACACAATATTGGTAACGTCATCCCACTCAAGCCGCCCGCGCTCATGCACGCTGGCTGCCGTTAATAGCTTAATAAAGGCATATTCCGCCACGATAATATACAGCGCGCGTAACGGGTCGACATTCGGCTGGTTGGGGAAATTATTTTCCCAAATTTTATAGAGAATCAAATTTCTGAAGGCCCAGTTCTTCTGCTGCTCATCCGCCTGTAAACAGCGCGCTAATGAGGACTCAATATCGCTAACCTTCTGCTCCATTGAAACGCCCTCTTCCGCCGTCAGCACCCGCAGAAGACACTGGATGTAGTGATCGAGGATAACACTGCCACGATTAAGCGGGAGCGAGCGGAAATAGTCCTGCATCTGCAATACCAGCGAGGTTTTTACCTTGCTATCCGGCGCGATATTCATTAACTCCTGCGCCAGCACGCCGGTCTGCAACTGTTCAAGTAACGCGGCATACACCTGTTCCAGTTCGCCCAGCGCGGCATCATCAATTTTGGCAAATTTCTGTGCATACATGACGAATTTAATCAACGCATAGAGCGCGGCTTCCGTACTGCTGTTGGCATGGTTGATCAGACTCAGGCAAAACAGATTGAGTAACTTTTGCTGCGCTGGGAATAACGGCGCAGTATTGAATGTCTGCTGAATGATTGTTTTTTCGCTGAGTGCCATTGCGTCAGGATCGTTTAAAATGCGGGACGTCACCTCCGGGCAGGCAAGACTCAGAGAGTTACGCACCTCATTTTTATAGGTATGATGCGCCCGCGGGAAAGAGGAACAGGTATGACTTAATGCCTTTGCGCCTAACGTTTTTTGCACCCGGCACAGACGGTCCTCATCCAGATAAGGGCAATTCCCCAGCGCCGAAGGCAGCTTAATTTCCCCCCAGTGGCTGTTGTTCTTTTTCAGCAGGATAATATGGTCTTGCGCGATGGTACGAATCGCCGTGTCTTTACTGGCGAGATACTTTTTGACCGTCGTCTTATCCAGCGTGATTTTCCAGCCCTTACAACAGTGATCGCGGCAGGCCGAGCCAGAACAGGAAAAGTGGGTGACAAAGGCAGGTTCAGTGACGGTGATTTCTTTCATTACACAGGCTCCGGAATTAAAAAAGGCAGCTTTCGCTGCCTTGATTGTGTACCACGTGTCGGTGAATCAATCGCCGGATTAACGCAGTAAAGAGAGGACGTTTTGCGGAACCTGGTTCGCCTGCGCCAGAACGGAGGTACCGGCCTGCTGCAGAATCTGCGCGCGAGACATGTTGGAAACTTCGGTCGCGTAGTCGGAATCTTCGATACGGCTACGGGCAGAAGACAGGTTATTTACGGTATTGCCCAGGTTGGTGATAGCGGAGTTGAAACGGTTCTGAACCGCACCCAGGTCAGAACGCAGCGCATCCACCTGCGCCAAAGCAGCATCAATTTTCTGCAGCGGGTTTTCAGTGGTTGTAGCAGCCGCTTCCGCCAGCTCTGGCTGTGCTTTGAAGTTGTGCCCAGCGGCTTTGCTGGCATTGTAGGTTTTACCGTCGATAGTAACAACTTCGGTTTTACCGTCTGCGCCACCTAATTTATTCGCAGCAGTTTTTTCGGTACCAGTGGTAGCGTCAACGTAGCTAGTAACTTTCAAGCTAGCTGCGCCAGATTTATCAACAGATGCTGCATAATAACCACCGGAGGTCTTAAATGCGAACCCACCATCAATAACTTTGCCATTATTATCTGTATAAGACATTTTCACTAAAGTAGCTGTATCAGCTTCTGCATCTGCAACTCCTGCAGCTTTTAATGCAGCTTTCGCATTTGTTGCTGCTATTTCAGTATCATTCTGTTGAACTTTTGAAACTGCTTTTGCATCAGTTGGTAAGTCAACCACTGTTGGTCTAGTCGCAAAAGTAACTGCTCCTGTATCTGCGGCAACAGTGACTTCATAGGTTCCATTTTTATCTGTATCTGCGGCATCATCGTATCCACTGACAGTCGCGTAATACTTGCCATCTTTAAAGCTAATATCTGCTTTTATACCAGCACCACCACTGGTTGCTGCACCAATTTTTGCAGTAATAGCTGTTTTATCAGGAACAGCAATATTCTGTTTCGAGTCGGAATAGGAAGCAGCTACAGCAGTATCGCTCACATCATATTTTTTCTGCACATTCAGCGTATCTAGGCCCAGGGTCTGAGAGTTGATCTGCTTCAGATCGATATCGATAGTTTCACCGTCGTTGGCACCAACCTGGATGGTCAGAGTGTTGTCCTGCGCCAGGACTTTCACGCCGTTGAACTGAGTCTGACCGGATACACGGTCGATTTCGTTCAGACGCTGGGTGATTTCAGCCTGGATGGAGTCGAGGTCAGACTGGGAGTTGGTGCTGTTAGCAGACTGAACCGCCAGTTCACGCACACGCTGCAGGTTGTTGTTGATTTCGTTCAGCGCGCCTTCAGTGGTCTGCGCAATAGAAATACCGTCGTTAGCGTTACGGGAAGCCTGAGTCAGACCTTTGATGTTCGCGGTGAAACGGTTAGCAATCGCCTGACCTGCCGCATCGTCTTTCGCGCTGTTGATACGCAGACCGGAAGACAGACGCTCGATAGCGGTACCCAGAGCAGACTGGGATTTGTTCAGGTTATTCTGGGTCAACAGCGACAGGCTGTTTGTATTAATGACTTGTGCCATGATCTTTTCCTTATCAATTACAACTTGATGTTATTGGGCTGTTGCCCACGGTTTCTCACCGTAACCCTTGTATCGGCACCTGAATTTCGAACTTTAGAAAATTTTTCACTTCCCCCGATCTTTTTCTTAGGCGGCGAAATAGCCGCTTTATGCATCATTATTCCGCGCATTATTTTTGCAAAATTATCATTAAACTTTGCCTCCAGATTGCCGATAACGCGCTTAACTACTGTTTGCAATCAAAAAGGAAGAAGGCATGGCTTCAATTTCATCATTAGGTGTGGGATCAAACTTACCATTAGACCAGTTGTTGACAGACCTGACAAAGAACGAAAAAGGACGCTTAACGCCAATTACCAAACAGCAGAGCGCGAATTCGGCAAAGCTAACCGCCTATGGCACATTGAAAAGCGCATTAGAAAAATTCCAGACGGCAAATACCGCGTTAAATAAAGCGGATTTATTTAAGTCTACCGTGGCGTCCAGCACGACAGAGGACCTCAAAGTCAGTACTACCGCTGGCGCTGCCGCAGGGACTTATAAGATTAACGTAACCCAGCTTGCCGCCGCACAATCGCTGGCGACAAAAACCACCTTCGCGACCACCAAAGAGCAGTTGGGCGATACGTCGGTCACGTCCCGGACAATTAAAATTGAACAGCCGGGACGTAAAGAGCCGCTGGAAATTAAGCTGGATAAAGGCGACACCTCCATGGAGGCGATCCGTAACGCCATCAATGACGCCGACAGCGGTATCGCCGCCAGTATCGTTAAGGTCAAAGAGAACGAATTCCAGTTGGTGCTTACCGCCAATAGCGGTACCGACAATACGATGAAGATCACGGTGGAAGGCGATACAAAACTTAACGATCTACTCGCTTATGACAGCACCACCAATACCGGCAATATGCAAGAGCTGGTGAAAGCAGAAAACGCGAAGCTGAACGTAAACGGCATCGACATTGAGCGTCAGAGCAATACCGTAACCGACGCCCCTCAGGGAATTACGCTCACCCTGACGAAGAAAGTGACCGACGCGACCGTGACGGTAACGAAAGATGATACCAAGGCGAAAGAGGCGATTAAATCCTGGGTGGATGCCTATAACTCGCTGGTGGATACCTTTAGCTCGTTAACCAAATATACCGCCGTTGAGCCGGGCGAAGAAGCCAGCGATAAAAACGGCGCGCTGTTAGGCGATAGTGTGGTTCGTACTATCCAGACCGGGATTCGGGCACAATTTGCCAATAGCGGCAGTAATTCTGCGTTCAAAACAATGGCGGAAATTGGCATCACTCAGGATGGGACTTCCGGCAAACTGAAGATTGATGATGATAAGCTGACCAAAGTACTGAAAGATAACACAGCCGCAGCGCGTGAGCTGCTGGTGGGCGATGGTAAAGAAACGGGGATCACCACCAAAATTGCCACCGAAGTGAAAAGTTATCTGGCGGATGACGGCATTATTGATAATGCGCAGGACAACGTTAACGCCACGCTGAAAAGCCTGACGAAACAGTACCTGTCCGTTAGCAACAGCATCGATGAAACCGTTGCCCGTTACAAGGCCCAGTTTACCCAACTGGATACCATGATGAGTAAGCTGAATAACACCAGTAGTTATTTGACCCAGCAATTTACAGCTATGAACAAGTCCTGATAACAGAGGTCACCATGTACACCGCGAGCGGTATCAAAGCTTATGCGCAAGTCAGCGTGGAAAGCGCCGTGATGAGCGCCAGCCCGCATCAGTTGATTGAAATGTTGTTTGATGGCGCGAATAGCGCTCTGGTGCGCGCTCGCCTGTTTTTAGAACAAGGCGATGTTGTCGCGAAAGGTGAAGCGTTAAGCAAAGCCATCAATATTATCGATAACGGGCTGAAAGCCGGTCTCGATCAGGAAAAAGGCGGTGAGATTGCGACGAATCTTTCCGAGCTATACGACTATATGATTCGCCGTTTACTGCAGGCTAATTTGCGTAACGACGCTCAGGCCATCGAAGAAGTGGAAGGGTTACTCAGCAATATTGCAGAAGCCTGGAAACAGATTTCACCGAAAGCATCTTTCCAGGAGTCTCGTTAATGACCTCAACCGTGGAGTTTATCAACCGTTGGCAGCGTATTGCGCTGCTCAGTCAATCGCTGCTTGAACTTGCGCAGCGAGGTGAATGGGATCTCTTATTGCAACAAGAGGTCTCCTATCTGCAAAGTATTGAAACGGTGATGGAAAAGCAAACTCCACCGGGCATTACGCGAAGTATTCAGGATATGGTCGCCGGATACATCAAACAAACGCTGGATAATGAGCAGCTCCTGAAAGGGCTGCTGCAACAGCGACTGGATGAACTGAGTAGTTTGATCGGACAATCCACCCGCCAAAAATCACTCAACAACGCTTATGGGCGTCTTTCCGGTATGTTACTCGTGCCAGATGCGCCTGGCGCCTCATAATATTTTCCCGTCTCGTATGAAAATTCTTCCATACTCCAGAGGTCGGCTAAACGACTTCTGGAGCACGGAAGATGAAAAACCCCACGTTATTGCAGTACTTCCACTGGTATTATCCCGACGGCGGTAAACTCTGGTCTGAGCTGGCGGAACGTGCTGATGGGCTGAATGATATCGGTATCAATATGGTCTGGCTACCGCCCGCCTGTAAAGGCGCCTCCGGCGGCTATTCCGTAGGCTATGATACCTACGACTTGTTTGACCTCGGCGAATTTGACCAAAAAGGAACTATCGCGACAAAGTACGGCGATAAACGCCAGTTACTGGCGGCGATAGACGCGCTCAAAAAAAATAATATTGCGGTGCTGCTCGACGTCGTCGTGAACCACAAAATGGGCGCAGACGAAAAAGAACGTATTCGCGTTCAGCGCGTGAATCAGGATGACCGCACGCAAATCGATGACAACATCATTGAATGCGAAGGCTGGACGCGCTACACCTTCCCTGCCCGCGCGGGCCAGTATTCCAACTTTATTTGGGACTATCACTGTTTCAGCGGCATTGATCACATCGAGAATCCCGACGAAGACGGCATTTTTAAGATCGTCAATGACTATACCGGCGATGGCTGGAACGATCAGGTTGATGATGAGATGGGTAATTTCGACTATCTGATGGGTGAAAATATCGATTTTCGCAATCACGCGGTTACGGAAGAGATTAAATATTGGGCTCGTTGGGTCATGGAACAAACCCACTGTGACGGCTTTCGCCTGGACGCGGTAAAACATATACCCGCCTGGTTTTATAAAGAATGGATTGAGCATGTACAGGCGGTTGCACCAAAACCGCTGTTTATTGTCGCAGAATACTGGTCGCATGAAGTGGATAAACTGCAAACGTACATCGAACAGGTCGACGGGAAAACCATGCTGTTCGACGCGCCGTTGCAGATGAAATTTCACGAGGCCTCGCGCCAGGACGCGGAGTATGACATGCGCCACATATTCACCGGCACTCTGGTAGAAGCCGACCCTTTTCATGCGGTGACGCTGGTCGCTAACCACGATACACAACCGTTACAGGCGCTGGAAGCGCCGGTAGAACCCTGGTTCAAACCATTGGCCTATGCGCTGATCCTGCTTCGTGAAAACGGCGTACCGTCAGTGTTTTATCCCGATTTATACGGCGCCAGCTATGAAGATAGCGGCGAAAATGGCGAGACCTGTCGGGTCGACATGCCGGTGATTAACCAACTGGATCGGCTGATCCTCGCTCGTCAGCGTTTTGCGCACGGTATACAAACACTCTTTTTCGATCATCCTAACTGTATCGCCTTTAGTCGCAGCGGTACTGAAGAGAATCCAGGCTGTGTGGTTGTACTTTCCAATGGCGACGACGGTGAAAAAACCCTCCTGCTCGGCGACAATTACGCTAACAAGACCTGGCGTGATTTTCTGGGAAACCGCAGTGAGCATGTTGTAACTAATGATCAAGGCGAAGCGACGTTCTTCTGCAACGCAGGCAGCGTCAGCGTGTGGGTCATTGAGGACGTGTGATGAGCGTTCCCGGCGGCAGAGCGCTGCCGGGAAGCGAAATTACGGCAGCGGCGTCGGCAGCGGCGTTTTTTCTAACGCGGCGGCGCACTCCGGCGTCGGACGAGCGACCCGTTGCAGCGTCATGCCATCATATTCCAGGGTATTCCCGTCGCGCTCAATCTCATAGAGCTCACGCTTAACCGTAACATTGGTTAAGTCATCGGAGAGCATGGTCAGCTTGCCCGGCAGAGCAATAACGCGCTGCCACTGGCGGCAGTCCAGCGTATCGCCTTCTTTAGTCACCACCAGGCTGGCGATAGCTTCAGGGCTCACCAGCTTACGTTGCGGGCCTTTTGACTGCCAGTACCCTTCCAGACCGGCCGGCGCGGGCGTTTTCACCACATCATTATAGTTTTCCACCTCGGCGCATCCGGCCAGAACCAGCAATGCGCCAACGATCGCTACTTTTTTCATCATTCATCCTGCATCAGAAGAAAGAGGAATTGTGGCATTAAAGCCCTGACGCCGCCAGCCTTTCCAGGCGCTGGCCGCAATTTGATCCAGTCGGTATTACCGCTTATTAGGTGTAGGCAAATTCTGTGATAGGTGTAGTATGCGCACTTCTTGTTTCACACCTTCTGAGTTCAGAG
Source organism: Salmonella sp. SAL00653 (assembly GCF_046552515.1). Lineage (NCBI taxonomy): Bacteria > Pseudomonadati > Pseudomonadota > Gammaproteobacteria > Enterobacterales > Enterobacteriaceae > Salmonella > Salmonella sp. SAL00653. The sequence continues at coordinate 285,057 of NZ_JBGDTY010000003.1, read as the reverse complement.
GCTAAACACATGTCATGGCAACACTTCAAGCAAACCTGGTTAATTAAATTCTGGGCGCCGGCCCCTGCGGTGATCGCAGCCGGTATTCTCTCTACCTATTATTTTGGCATCACCGGCACGTTCTGGGCCGTGACGGGCGAATTTACCCGCTGGGGCGGGCAAATTTTGCAGCTTTTTGGCGTTCATGCCGAACAGTGGGGCTACTACAAGCTGATTCATCTGGAAGGTACGCCGCTGACGCGTATCGACGGCATGATGATCCTCGGCATGTTCGGCGGCTGTTTCGCCGCGGCGCTGTGGGCCAACAACGTAAAACTGCGTATGCCGCGCAGCCGAATCCGTATCGTACAGGCGGTGGTCGGAGGCATGATCGCTGGCTTCGGCGCGCGTCTGGCGATGGGGTGTAACCTGGCCGCCTTTTTTACCGGAATCCCGCAGTTCTCCCTACATGCGTGGTTCTTTGCGCTGGCGACCGCTATCGGCTCCTGGTTCGGCGCCCGCTTTACGTTGCTGCCGATATTTCGCATACCGGTGAAAATGCAAAAGGTCTCCGCGGCTTCGCCACTGACGCAGAAACCGGATCAGGCAAGACGGCGTTTCAGGCTCGGTATGCTGGTCTTTATCGGCATGATTGGCTGGGCGTTATTAACGGCAATGCATCAGCCGAAACTGGGGCTGGCGATGCTGTTCGGCGTCGGTTTTGGGCTGCTGATCGAGCGCGCGCAAATCTGCTTTACTTCGGCCTTTCGCGACCTGTGGATCTCCGGACGCGCCCATATGGCGAAAGCGATTATTTTCGGCATGGCGGTCAGCGCCATTGGTATTTTCAGCTACGTGCAGTTGGGCGTTGCACCTAAAATTATGTGGGCTGGCCCGAATGCGGTCATTGGCGGACTGCTGTTCGGTTTTGGCATCGTGCTGGCGGGCGGCTGCGAAACCGGCTGGATGTACCGCGCCGTAGAAGGCCAGGTGCATTATTGGTGGGTGGGCTTCGGCAATGTCATCGGTTCAACCATCCTGGCTTACTACTGGGATGATTTCGCACCCGCGCTGGCGACCAGTTGGGATAAAGTTAACCTGCTGAATACCTTTGGTCCGCTGGGCGGTCTGCTGGTCACCTATCTGTTGTTATTTACCGCGCTGATGTTAATCATCGGCTGGGAAAAACGTTTTTTCCGCCGTGCGGGGCTGACGCCTGCTAAGGAATCTGTATGAAAAATATCGTCCCTGATTACCGTCTGGATATGGTTGGCGAACCTTGCCCGTACCCGGCGGTCGCCACTCTGGAAGCGATGCCGCAGCTAAAAAAAGGTGAGATCCTGGAAGTGGTGAGCGACTGTCCGCAGTCCATTAATAATATTCCACTGGATGCGCGCAATCACGGTTATACGGTGCTGGATATCCAACAGGATGGCCCGACAATTCGTTATCTGATTCAAAAATAAGCGCATACTCCCGCTGTACGTTACGGCGGGAGACCTTTTACGGCATAACCGGCAAAAATCTAAAACGCATAAAAGAAATCAGACAAGGTCGTCTTGTGCGCCGTGGCATAAATCTATTATATAACGTATACCGTTTTAATTTTGTTTGAGCCGATGAAAAACCCATGACTATTTTAAGCAAAACATAAAATAATTATTATTTTCCCTCTACGTCATAAAAGACTATCAGGTATTTATATTTTTACTCACTGACATTATCAGGTGATGATTTATTTATGCACAGCAGAAGCCAAAAAAATGATAAAAATTATTTTCATCTCCATTATTGGAGTCGTCTGTCTTGCCGCTGCCCGTTACTCACCCGTCACAGTGGTCAATGCACATCCGAGCGCCATTGCCCGCTGTCTCGCTGATAATCTGTCCCCGTATGGGTATATACTGGATCTCCATGAAACAGATATTCCAGGTATTAGTAAAGAATTTACCGTGTATTATCGCAACGGCGCATATATTGCAGGAACATTCTGGATTGCAAACTCAATGACAATAGCCTCAGAGCGAATAGTAGGAATGAATGGCGTCAGTAAACAGGCGTACCCTATTTTTAATAAGTCCCTGCAACAATGTGCAACCCGCTTATCAATAAAATGAGCGCGCCTCGCAAAAAACAAGCCCACATAATCACGCACTGGTTGCATGGGCGTCGCGTCCCCCGCCACTGACTTAGGTAAGCGCCCGGGAGTTCGCTGCGGATGTGTTGTCAGCCCTGGCTTAAACCTGCATGGACATGACTTCCTGATACGCGGCGACCAGCTTATTGCGCACCTGAATCCCCATTTGCATAGAGACGGACGCTTTTTGCATATCAGCCATCACGTCATTAAGCGCAATGCCCGGCTCACCCAGAGTGAATTTTTCCGCCTGAACGCGCGCCGCCGTTTGTCTGTCGCTAATACGATCCAGCGCAGCATGTAGCTGGCCGGCAAAACTCACCGTCGACTGCGAGTGTGTTTCTTGCCCGCTTGCGGCCATCGCCGTCGCCTGTAACTGGCTAATAACCCCTTCAATCCCCTGTATTGCTGCCATGTTATTCCCCTGGATGATTTTTTACGCAGCAGAGATTACCAGTTTGTCAATAAGATAAAGGCGTTAAATAACGATAAAAAACCTCGGTTTTTAGCGCATAGAAAAATTCGAAACCACAAATAATGAGACCGTCAATTTTTCGAGTTTGCTGACCCGGGAGTGAGTCTTGTTCCACTTTGCAAAAAACGCCGTCCACGATCAGTCACGAGGTGCGAGATGAGTGCGACTGCATCGACTGCAACCCAACCTAAACCTCTCGAGTGGCTTAATCGCCTACGCGCGAATCCCCGAATTCCGTTAATTGTGGCGGGTTCCGCTGCCGTGGCGATCGTCGTTGCGATGGTGCTGTGGGCCAAAACGCCCGATTACCGCACGCTATTTAGCAACCTTTCCGATCAGGACGGCGGCGCGATCGTCGCGCAGTTGACCCAGATGAATATCCCCTATCGCTTTGCCAATGGCAGCGGCGCGATTGAAGTGCCCGCCGACAAAGTGCATGAACTGCGTCTGCGTCTGGCGCAGCAGGGGCTGCCTAAAGGCGGCGCGGTAGGCTTTGAACTGCTTGATCAGGAAAAATTCGGTATCAGCCAGTTCAGCGAGCAGGTGAATTATCAGCGCGCGCTGGAAGGTGAACTGGCCCGGACGATCGAGACGCTGGGGCCGGTAAAAAGCGCCCGCGTTCACCTGGCGATGCCAAAGCCGTCGCTATTTGTGCGGGAACAAAAATCCCCTTCCGCCTCCGTCACCGTCACACTGGAACCGGGACGGGCGCTGGATGAAGGACAAATTAGCGCCGTGGTACATCTGGTTTCCAGCGCTGTCGCCGGTTTGCCGCTAGGAAACGTCACTCTGGTCGATCAATCCGGTCATCTGCTCACGCAATCCAATACCAGCGGTCGCGACCTTAATGACGCGCAATTAAAATTTGCTAATGATGTGGAAAGCCGCATCCAACGCCGTATCGAAGCCATTCTGTCGCCTATCGTCGGGAACGGTAATGTTCACGCTCAGGTAACCGCCCAGTTGGATTTTGCCAATAAAGAACAGACGGAAGAGCACTACAGCCCGAACGGCGATGCGTCGAAGGCCACCCTGCGTTCACGTCAGTTGAATATTAGCGAACAGGTAGGCGCGGGCTATCCCGGCGGCGTGCCTGGCGCGCTGTCGAACCAACCAGCGCCGCCTAACGAGGCGCCGATCGCCACGCCGCCGACCAATCAACAAAACGCGCAGAATACGCCACAAACCAGCACCAGTACCAACAGTAACAGTGCTGGCCCGCGCAATACGCAGCGTAATGAAACCAGTAACTACGAAGTGGACCGCACCATTCGTCACACCAAAATGAATGTGGGCGATATTGAGCGTCTCTCCGTGGCCGTCGTGGTGAATTACAAAACGCTGGCGGATGGCAAACCGCTGCCATTGACCGCCGATCAGATGAAACAGATCGAGGATTTAACCCGTGAAGCGATGGGTTTTTCTGATAAACGCGGCGATACGCTAAACGTGGTGAATTCACCGTTTAGCGCAGTGGATAACACCGGCGGCGAACTGCCCTTCTGGCAACAGCAGTCCTTTATCGATCAGTTGCTCGCGGCAGGTCGCTGGTTACTGGTGCTGGTGGTGGCCTGGATTCTGTGGCGCAAAGCGGTACGTCCGCAGTTGACGCGCCGCGTTGAAGAAGCGAAAGCGGCGCAGGAACAGGCACAGGTTCGCCAGGAAACCGAAGAAGCCGTGGAAGTACGCCTTAGTAAAGACGAGCAGCTCCAGCAACGCCGGGCTAACCAGCGTCTGGGCGCCGAGGTGATGAGCCAGCGTATTCGCGAAATGTCAGACAACGATCCGCGCGTGGTGGCGCTGGTCATTCGCCAGTGGATGAGTAACGATCATGAGTAATCTTAGCGGTACCGATAAAAGCGTCATTTTGTTGATGACCATTGGCGAAGACCGGGCGGCAGAGGTGTTTAAACACCTCTCCACCCGCGAAGTACAAGCGTTAAGTACGGCGATGGCTAACGTGCGTCAGATCTCCAACAAACAACTGACGGACGTACTATCAGAGTTTGAGCAAGAAGCGGAGCAGTTCGCCGCGCTGAATATTAACGCCAACGAATACCTGCGCTCCGTACTGGTTAAAGCGCTGGGCGAAGAACGCGCCTCCAGCCTGCTGGAAGATATTCTGGAAACGCGCGATACCACCAGCGGTATCGAAACGCTCAACTTTATGGAACCGCAGAGCGCCGCCGACCTGATTCGCGACGAACACCCGCAGATTATCGCCACCATTCTGGTCCACCTTAAACGCAGTCAGGCCGCCGATATTCTGGCGCTGTTTGACGAACGACTGCGTCATGATGTGATGCTGCGTATCGCGACATTTGGTGGCGTACAGCCGGCGGCGCTGGCGGAATTGACCGAAGTGCTGAATGGCCTGCTCGACGGTCAGAACCTGAAACGCAGTAAAATGGGCGGCGTAAGAACCGCGGCGGAAATTATCAACCTGATGAAAACGCAGCAGGAAGAAGCGGTTATTACCGCTGTGCGCGAATTCGACGGCGAACTGGCGCAGAAAATCATCGACGAGATGTTCCTGTTCGAAAATCTGGTGGATGTGGACGATCGCAGTATCCAGCGTCTGTTGCAGGAAGTGGATTCCGAATCGCTGCTGATCGCTCTGAAAGGCGCCGAACCGCCATTACGCGAGAAGTTCCTGCGCAATATGTCCCAGCGCGCCGCCGATATCCTGCGCGACGACCTTGCCAACCGTGGCCCGGTTCGTCTGTCTCAGGTGGAAAACGAGCAGAAAGCGATTCTGCTTATTGTGCGTCGTCTGGCGGAAACCGGCGAAATGGTGATTGGCAGCGGCGAGGATACCTATGTCTAATGAATTGCCGTGGCAAGTCTGGACCCCCGACGATCTCGCCCCGCCGCCAGAAACGTTTGTGCCGGTTGAGGCTGATAACGTGACCTTGACAGAAGATACGCCGGAGCCCGAACTCACTGCCGAACAGCAGCTGGAGCAGGAGCTGGCGCAGCTAAAAATACAGGCCCATGAACAAGGTTATAACGCCGGGCTGGCGGAGGGACGGCAAAAAGGACACGCGCAGGGATACCAGGAAGGGTTAGCGCAGGGGCTGGAGCAAGGACAAGCCCAGGCGCAGACGCAGCAGGCGCCGATTCATGCCCGTATGCAGCAGTTAGTGAGCGAGTTTCAGAACACGCTTGACGCGCTCGATAGCGTTATCGCCTCACGGCTGATGCAAATGGCCCTGGAGGCCGCACGTCAGGTCATCGGCCAAACGCCGGCGGTGGACAACTCAGCGCTGATTAAACAGATCCAACAACTGTTGCAGCAAGAGCCGCTCTTTAGCGGCAAGCCGCAGTTGCGCGTGCATCCGGACGACTTACAGCGGGTGGAAGAGATGCTGGGCGCCACGCTCAGTCTTCACGGATGGCGGTTGCGCGGCGATCCAACGTTGCATCACGGCGGGTGTAAAGTCTCTGCCGATGAGGGCGATCTGGACGCCAGCGTCGCCACTCGCTGGCAAGAGTTGTGTCGCCTGGCGGCGCCGGGAGTGCTCTGATGACCACGCGCCTGACCCGCTGGCTTACCGCGCTCGACAACTTTGAAGCAAAAATGGCGTTATTGCCGGCGGTGCGCCGTTATGGACGTTTAACCCGCGCCACTGGCCTGGTACTGGAGGCCACCGGTCTCCAGCTTCCGCTGGGCGCCACCTGCATTATTGAGCGCCAGGACGGCCCTGAAACCAAAGAGGTGGAATCGGAAGTCGTCGGTTTTAATGGCCAGCGTCTGTTTCTAATGCCGCTGGAAGAGGTCGAAGGCATTCTGCCCGGTGCCCGCGTTTACGCCCGTAACGGGCATGGCGACGGTCTGCAAAGCGGCAAACAGTTACCGCTCGGCCCGGCCCTGCTTGGTCGGGTGCTGGATGGCGGCGGTAAACCGCTCGACGGACTGCCTGCGCCGGATACGCTGGAAACCGGCGCGTTAATCACGCCGCCGTTTAACCCGCTACAGCGAACGCCAATCGAACATGTGTTGGATACCGGCGTACGCGCTATCAACGCGTTGTTAACCGTAGGGCGCGGTCAGCGTATGGGACTCTTTGCCGGTTCCGGCGTCGGTAAATCGGTTCTGCTTGGCATGATGGCGCGCTACACACGGGCGGACGTGATTATCGTGGGACTTATCGGCGAACGTGGCCGCGAAGTTAAAGATTTTATCGAAAATATTCTCGGCCCCGACGGCCGCGAGCGTTCGGTGGTGATCGCCGCCCCGGCGGATGTTTCGCCACTGCTGCGAATGCAGGGCGCCGCCTATGCCACCCGCATCGCCGAAGACTTTCGCGATCGCGGACAGCATGTGTTGCTGATTATGGATTCGCTGACGCGCTATGCGATGGCACAGCGTGAAATTGCGCTGGCAATCGGCGAACCGCCAGCCACCAAAGGTTATCCGCCCTCGGTGTTCGCAAAGCTGCCGGCGCTGGTCGAACGTGCCGGTAATGGCATCCACGGCGGCGGCTCTATCACCGCGTTTTATACCGTGTTGACCGAGGGGGACGACCAACAAGATCCCATTGCCGACTCGGCACGCGCAATCCTCGACGGGCACATTGTCTTGTCCCGCCGTCTGGCGGAGGCCGGGCACTATCCGGCCATTGATATAGAGGCGTCAATCAGCCGGGCGATGACCGCGCTCATTACCGAGCAGCACTATGCGCGGGTACGGCTATTTAAACAGTTGCTTTCCAGTTTCCAGCGTAACCGCGATCTGGTCAGCGTCGGCGCTTATGCCAAAGGTAGCGATCCAATGCTTGATAAAGCCATTACCTTATGGCCGCAACTGGAAGCGTTTTTACAGCAAGGCATTTTTGAACGGGCCGACTGGGAGGACTCTCTGCAGGCGCTCGATTTAATTTTCCCGACGGTGTGATAAAGCAGGAGGGCGACGATCATGGCACAACATGGCGCTCTGGAAACACTCAAAGATCTGGCCGAAAAAGAGGTAGATGACGCGGCGCGTTTACTGGGCGAAATGCGTCGCGGCTGCCAACAGGCGGAAGAACAGCTCAAAATGCTGATCGATTATCAGAATGAGTATCGCAGTAATTTGAACACCGATATGGGCAACGGCATCGCCAGTAATCGCTGGATCAACTATCAGCAGTTTATTCAGACACTGGAAAAGGCGATAGAGCAGCATCGCCTCCAGCTTACGCAGTGGACGCAAAAAGTCGACCTGGCGCTGAAGAGCTGGCGTGAGAAAAAGCAGCGACTTCAGGCCTGGCAAACCTTACAGGACCGACAAACCGCGGCAGCGCTGTTAGCTGAAAACCGCATGGATCAGAAAAAGATGGATGAATTTGCTCAGCGTGCAGCAATGAGGAAACCCGAATGATCACCCTGCCCCAACTGATCACCACCGATACCGACATGACCGCGGGTCTGACGTCAGGAAAAACCACCGGTTCAGCCGAGGACTTTCTGGCGCTCCTGGCGGGCGCGTTAGGCGCAGACGGCGCACAGGGCAAAGACGCCCGCATCACGCTGGCCGATTTACAGGCGGCAGGCGGCAAGTTATCGAAAGAGCTACTGACCCAACATGGCGAGCCGGGCCAGGCGGTGAAGCTTGCCGACCTGCTGGCGCAAAAAGCGAATGCGACGGATGAAACGCTTACCGATCTGACACAAGCGCAGCATCTACTGTCTACGCTAACGCCATCGTTGAAAACCAGCGCTCTGGCCGCACTGAGTAAGACGGCGCAGCATGATGAGAAAACGCCCGCGCTGAGCGATGAGGATCTTGCCAGTCTGAGCGCCTTATTCGCCATGCTGCCCGGACAACCTGTCGCGACGCCTGTCGCCGGAGAGACGCCGGCTGAAAATCACATCGCCTTGCCGTCACTGTTGCGCGGCGACATGCCATCGGCGCCGCAGGAAGAGACACATACGCTCTCTTTTAGCGAGCATGAAAAAGGGAAAACCGAGGCGTCGCTTGCGCGCGCCAGCGACGATCGCGCCACGGGGCCATCACTGACGCCGCTGGTGGTCGCTGCCGCCGCGACCAGCGCGAAAGTGGAGGTGGATAGCCCGTCCGCGCCAGTAACGCATGGCGCGGCAATGCCGACGCTCAGCAGCGCCACGGCGCAACCGCTACCTGTCGCCTCAGCCCCGGAACTCAGCGCGCCGTTAGGCAGCCATGAATGGCAGCAAACGTTCAGTCAGCAGGTCATGTTATTTACGCGTCAGGGACAGCAAAGCGCGCAGCTTCGATTGCATCCGGAAGAGTTAGGTCAGGTGCATATTTCGCTCAAGCTGGATGACAATCAGGCGCAGCTCCAGATGGTATCGCCGCACAGCCATGTCCGCGCCGCGCTGGAAGCCGCCCTGCCCATGTTGCGCACCCAGTTGGCGGAAAGCGGCATTCAGTTGGGACAAAGCAGTATCAGTAGCGAAAGCTTTGCCGGACAGCAGCAGTCTTCGTCGCAACAACAGTCTTCCCGCGCCCAACACACGGACGCGTTTGGCGCTGAAGATGACATAGCGTTAGCGGCGCCGGCCTCGCTTCAGGCCGCCGCGCGCGGCAATGGCGCAGTGGATATCTTCGCCTAACGCCAGAGGTAGCATGATTATCCGCGTCTTTTCCACGCTTTGTCGTGGACAGGACACGGGATAATCAGCCAATAAGCAGTACCGAAACAGGAAGCCCGTATCAGATGACTGACTCCGCGATTAACAAAAAGAGCAAACGCTCGATTTGGATACCTTTGCTGGTGTTGATTACCCTCGCCGCCTGCGCGACCGCCGGTTATAGCTACTGGCGTATGCAGCAGCAACCGACCACGAACGCTAAAGCGGAACCGGCTCCACCGCCCGCGCCGGTATTTTTTGCGCTGGATACGTTTACCGTCAATCTGGGCGATGCGGATCGCGTGTTGTATATCGGCGTGACCCTGCGTCTGAAAGACGAAGCGACGCGCGCGCGATTAAATGAATATCTGCCGGAAGTGCGCAGCCGTCTGCTGTTGTTGTTTTCCCGTCAGAATGCCGCCGAGCTCTCAACAGAAGCTGGCAAACAAAAACTGATTGCCGCCATTAAAGAGACGCTGGCCGCGCCGCTCGTTGCCGGACAACCAAAACAGGTCGTCACTGACGTGCTTTATACAGCTTTTATTCTGCGGTAACGATATGGGCGATAGTATTCTTTCTCAGGCTGAAATCGATGCGCTGTTGAACGGCGACAGCGACACCAAAGACGAACCCACTCCCGGTATCGCAAGCGATAGCGATATTCGCCCTTACGATCCCAATACCCAGCGTCGCGTCGTGCGTGAACGCTTGCAGGCGCTGGAGATTATTAACGAGCGTTTCGCACGCCAGTTCCGGATGGGATTATTTAACCTGCTGCGCCGCAGCCCGGATATTACCGTGGGCGCCATACGTATTCAGCCGTATCACGAATTTGCGCGTAACCTGCCGGTACCGACCAACCTGAACCTGATCCACCTGAAGCCGCTACGCGGCACCGGGCTGGTGGTGTTCTCGCCGAGTCTGGTGTTTATTGCCGTCGATAACCTGTTCGGCGGCGACGGCCGCTTTCCGACCAAAGTCGAGGGCCGCGAGTTTACCCATACGGAACAGCGTGTCATCAACCGTATGCTGAAACTGGCGCTGGAAGGCTATAGCGACGCATGGAAAGCCATTAATCCGCTGGAAGTGGAGTATGTGCGTTCCGAAATGCAGGTGAAATTTACCAATATCACTACCTCACCGAACGATATCGTCGTCAATACGCCGTTTCATGTGGAGATCGGCAATCTGACCGGTGAATTTAACATCTGTCTGCCATTTAGCATGATCGAGCCGCTGCGTGAGCTGTTGGTGAATCCGCCGCTGGAAAACTCGCGCCATGAAGATCAGAACTGGCGTGATAACCTGGTACGCCAGGTTCAGCACTCTGAACTGGAGCTGGTGGCCAATTTTGCCGATATTCCGTTACGTCTTTCCCAGATTTTGAAGCTGAAACCCGGCGATGTACTGCCGATTGAAAAACCCGACCGCATTATTGCTCATGTGGACGGCGTTCCGGTACTCACCAGCCAATATGGCACCGTAAACGGACAGTATGCGCTACGCGTAGAACATTTGATCAACCCAATTTTGAATTCGCTGAATGAGGAACAGCCCAAATGAGTGACATGAATAATCCGTCCGATGAGAATACTGGCGCATTGGATGATCTGTGGGCTGACGCGTTAAACGAGCAAAAAGCGACCACCAATAAAAGCGCCGCCGACGCGGTTTTCCAACAGCTTGGCGGCGGCGATGTCAGCGGTGCTATGCAGGATATCGATCTGATTATGGATATCCCGGTCAAACTGACCGTAGAGCTGGGCCGCACGCGAATGACCATTAAAGAACTGCTGCGTCTGACGCAGGGGTCGGTCGTCGCGCTGGACGGGCTGGCGGGCGAGCCGCTGGATATCCTGATTAATGGCTACCTGATTGCCCAAGGTGAAGTGGTCGTCGTGGCGGATAAATACGGCGTACGTATCACCGATATTATTACGCCATCCGAGCGTATGCGTCGTTTGAGTCGTTAATGATGAAAACAGAAGCCACGGTTTCTCAGCCCACCGCGCCAGCCGGTTCGCCGCTCATGCAGGTGAGCGGCGCATTAATTGGCATTATTGCGCTCATTCTGGCGGCGGCCTGGGTGATTAAGCGTATGGGATTCGCGCCAAAAGGAAATAGCGTCCGGGGACTGAAGGTGTCAGCCAGCGCCTCGCTTGGCCCGCGCGAACGCGTGGTGATTGTCGAGGTCGAAAATGGGCGCCTGGTACTGGGCGTGACCGCCTCGCAGATCAACCTGCTGCACACCCTGCCGCCCGCGGAGAATGACACGGAAGCACCCGTTGCCCCACCGGCGGATTTCCAGAACATGATGAAGAGCTTACTCAAGCGTTCCGGGAGATCCTGATGCGCCGTTTGTTATTCCTTTCTCTGGCGGGTCTGTGGCTTTTTAGTCCCGCCGCCGCTGCGCAACTGCCGGGGCTTATCAGCCAACCATTAGCGGGCGGAGGCCAAAGCTGGTCATTATCCGTCCAGACGCTGGTTTTCATCACCTCGCTGACGTTTCTGCCGGCGATTTTACTGATGATGACGAGCTTCACGCGTATCATCATTGTTTTTGGCCTGTTGCGTAACGCGCTGGGCACGCCCTCGGCACCGCCAAATCAGGTGTTACTCGGGCTGGCGTTGTTTTTGACCTTTTTTATTATGTCGCCCGTCATTGACAAGATTTACGTGGATGCTTACCAGCCGTTTAGCGAGCAGAAAATTTCTATGCAGGAAGCGCTGGATAAAGGCGCGCAACCGTTACGCGCGTTCATGCTGCGCCAAACCCGCGAAGCCGATCTGGCGCTGTTTGCCCGTCTGGCCAATAGCGGTCCGTTACAGGGACCGGAAGCAGTACCGATGCGTATCCTCCTGCCCGCTTATGTCACCAGCGAATTAAAGACGGCGTTTCAGATCGGTTTTACGATTTTCATCCCTTTTTTGATTATCGACCTGGTGATCGCCAGCGTATTGATGGCGTTGGGGATGATGATGGTGCCGCCAGCGACAATCGCCCTACCGTTTAAGCTGATGCTGTTTGTGCTGGTCGATGGTTGGCAATTGCTTGTGGGGTCGCTGGCCCAAAGCTTTTACAGTTAGAGGCGCAAAATGACTCCTGAATCCGTCATGATGATGGGCACCGAGGCGATGAAAGTCGCTCTCGCCCTGGCTGCGCCGCTGTTACTCGTCGCGCTGATTACCGGCCTCATTATCAGCATCTTGCAGGCCGCGACTCAGATTAATGAAATGACGCTGTCGTTTATCCCTAAAATCGTCGCGGTATTCATCGCAATTATCGTTGCCGGCCCGTGGATGCTCAACCTGCTGCTGGATTACGTGCGCACTCTGTTCAGCAATTTACCTTATATCATCGGATAAACAGAACGATGATCCAGGTTACAAGCGAGCAATGGCTATACTGGCTGCATCTCTATTTCTGGCCTTTGCTGCGCGTACTGGCGCTGATTTCAACGGCGCCCATTCTCAGCGAGCGCGCTATTCCCAAGCGGGTAAAACTGGGGTTGGGAATAATGATTACCCTTGTTATCGCGCCGTCGCTACCGGCAAACGATACGCCGCTTTTTTCTATTGCCGCCTTATGGCTGGCGATGCAACAAATTCTGATCGGTATTGCGCTGGGATTTACCATGCAATTCGCCTTTGCGGCGGTGCGTACCGCAGGTGAGTTTATCGGTCTGCAAATGGGGCTTTCCTTTGCCACCTTCGTCGACCCGGGCAGCCACCTGAATATGCCGGTTCTGGCGCGTATTATGGATATGCTCGCCATGCTACTGTTTCTCACCTTTAATGGCCATTTGTGGCTTATTTCGCTGCTGGTCGATACCTTCCACACCCTGCCCATCGGTAGTAACCCGGTGAACAGTAATGCATTTATGGCGCTCGCCAGGGCCGGAGGGCTCATTTTCTTAAACGGACTGATGCTGGCATTGCCGGTCATTACCCTCCTGCTTACGCTCAACCTGGCGCTGGGGCTATTAAACCGCATGGCGCCGCAGCTCTCGATATTTGTTATCGGTTTCCCGCTTACCCTCACCGTCGGCATTATGCTGATGGCCGCGCTAATGCCATTAATTGCGCCGTTTTGCGAACATTTATTCAGCGAAATTTTCAATTTGCTTGCTGATATTGTTAGCGAGATGCCGATAAATAATAACCCATAATTTTTATCCTGTTTTACTAAGGTTTATCCGAAAATAAATTTTAAAAAACATTCACCAAGATATATCCACTGCCCCTTATTTGTTTTTACTTCACTCACATAACGCAACATTCACTTTACTTTAAGATGATTCCTGGCAAATTATATGTAACTTTACGGGATAGTAAGTTCGCCTGAAAAACCGCGTAAGCGTTGTCTAAGGTGACTATTCGTGTTCCGTCTGATTATGGTGAGTTATTCAGGTAAGGGGAATTATCGTTACGCATTGAGTGAGGGTATGCCATGTCAACGATTATTATGGATTTGTGCAGTTACACCCGGCTAGGGTTAAGCGGGTATCTGGTCAGCAGAGGGGTGAAAAAAAGGGAAATCAACGACATCGAAACCGTTGACGAACTCGCTATCGCTTGTGGCGCGCATCAGCCTTCGGTGGTGTTTATTAATGAGGACTGTTTCATTCATACGCCTTCAGACAGTCAACAAATAAAGCAAATCATTAATCAACATCCTGACACGTTATTTATTGTTTTTATGGCAATTGCTAATGTGCATTTTGATGAATATTTATTAGTAAGAAAAAACTTATTGATTAGCTCGAAATCGATTAAACCTGACTCGCTGGATACCCTTCTTGGCGATATTCTGAAAAAAGAGTCGGGTATTTCAGGAACCATAAATTTACCAACATTATCGTTAAGTCGAACTGAATCCAGCATGTTGCGAATGTGGATGGAAGGTCAGGGAACCATTCAGATTTCTGACAGAATGAATATTAAAGCAAAAACAGTATCCTCCCATAAGGGGAATATAAAAAGAAAGATAAAAACGCATAATAAACAAGTGATCTATCACGTAGTACGGCTGACAGATAACGTCACTAACGGCATTTTTGTTAACATGCGCTGAGACATCCGGACTGGCAATGTACCTCCAGTCCGGCTCAATTAGTCCTGCTCCGCCTTCTCGACAAAAATACCATCCTGGTGACCTGACTCATTGAAGAACCAGATGCCGAGCGGGTAATCCTCCAGCGAAACCAGGTACATTGTGCCTTCACTAAATTCTTCCACTGCCAGTACCACGCCCGGTCGGCGGGGACCGCCGTCCGTTTTAACGGTTACCCGATCATTCACCTTCATCATTTTCCTCCTGTCGCTTTGTGCCAGTGTAGAACAATTTTCTGCGTCTGACAGCGCCTTGCCGGCGTGTTTGCTGGTTTTCTCAACGGTCTATACTTAGGCTGTCAGGAACCCGTGAGGTGGTGAAGATGAAAACGGCAAAAGAGTACAGTGATACGGCCAAGCGCGAAGTGAGCGTCGATGTAGATGCGCTACTGGCGGCCATCAATGAAATCAGCGAAAGCGAGGTTCACCGTAGCCAGGAAGATCCTGAGCGGGTGAGCGTAGACGGACGGGAATATCATACATGGCATGAATTAGCTGAAGCATTCGAGCTGGATATTCATGATTTTAGTGTAACAGAAGTAAACCGTTAAAAATGGCCGAAAAAAATCCCGGCCCTACGGATCGGGATCAAACTTGCTTATGCAAGAAGCACTTGAAAATTCGTTACACCAGGAAATCTGATGTGAGATTTACCTTATCTGCAATTTTTTTGCATGACAAGTAAATATTTTTTACATGAATGATTAAGCACGCTAATAGTTCGGTAGCAAAAGTGTGACAACGCATGTGCTGCCTGGAAGCGACGGGATCGGTTCCAGTTAGCGTTCGACTTCTTTCGGGTGTGCTTTAGGACTTTTCCTGGAAATAAGCCCGCCGTTGCAACGGAAAATGAGGAAAAAATGCTCTCAATCCATGACCCCTTGCTGATTTTTACCGATCTGGACGGCACATTGCTGAACAGCCACACTTTTGAGTAGCAGCACGCGGCCCCCTGGCTTACACGCCTGCATGAAAGCGGCGTGCCCGTGATCCTCTGTAGCAGTAAAACCGCGGCTGAAATGCTCCAGCTCCAGACGACGTTAAATCTACAGGGACTGCCGCTGATTGCGGAAAACGGCGCAGTGATCCAACTGGACGTTCATTGGGAAGACCATCCCAACTATCCCCGTCTGATAGCCGGTATTTCTCACAACGAAATCCGCCTCGTCCTGCATAAGTTGCGTGAAAAGGAACAGTTTAAGTTCACCACGTTTGATGACGTTGACGATCAGGTGATAAGCGAATGGACGGGCCTAAACCGGGCACAGTCTGCCCTAACCCGTCTGCATGAAGCGTCGGTGTCGCTGATCTGGCGCGATAGCGATGAACGCATGGCGCAGTTTGTCGCCCGTTTAAATGACCTGGGACTGCAATTTGTCCATGGCGCCCGTTTCTGGCATGTGCTGGACGCCTCCGCCGGTAAAGATCAGGCTGCCAACTGGCTGATTGAAGCATATCGTCGGCAGTGGCGCGCGCGTCCTCTGACGTTGGGACTGGGAGACGGCCCCAATGATGCGCCCTTACTGGATGTAATGGATTATGCGGTTGTCGTTAAAGGGCTAAACCGGGAGGGCGTACATTTGCGTAACGACGATCCTCAGCGCGTCTACCGTAGCCAGAACGAAGGGCCGGATGGCTGGCGCGAAGGAATGGACTATTTCTTTTCCCGCTCCTGAGTCGCGTCGCTGGCGCAAATACGGTTACGTCCGGACTGTTTGGCGTAATAAAGCCGTTTGTCGGCCAGCGACTGCAACTGCTCAAAATCATAGTCGCCGTATTCCTCCGCGCTACTGATCCCCATTGACGCGCTGATACGAAGCGTCGTGCTTTTCGTCACCAGAATCTCTTTGTCATTAATGCGCTGGCGTATGCGTTCGGCAATCTGCAGCGCCTGCGCTTTCGTCGCGCCGGGCAGCACGATACAAAACTCTTCGCCCCCTACCCGTCCGGCGATGTCGTGCGCTCGAATGGTGCTACCAATGAGCCCAGCGGCATGGGACAACACGCGATCGCCTGCCTGATGGCCAAAGCGATCGTTAACGCTTTTAAAATAATCTAAATCCAGCTGTATCACAGAAAATGGCTGGCGGGCTTCCCGGTAGCGCTTTGCCAGCCTGGACGCTTTTTCAAACAGCGCGCCACGGTTATATAGCCGGGTCAGCGGATCGTGCCATGCCTGCCATTGCAGCGAATTTTGCAGAACAAACATATTTTTGACCATATGTCGAATAACGCCCCAGGAGATCAACAGCATCGCCGTAAAAAGCACCCATAACAGCGTCAGCGCGATACTAATACTGCCAAAATTCCCTTGTATGCCTTCACGTAATGTATGCACGCGCAGCAGGACGCCATCAAAATGATCCAGCCGCTCCCAGCTTACATAATGCGTTCCTAAACGCAGCCCGCCCAGGGTATCTTTTTCTATTTCACGCGCCAGTAAGGCGCGCTCACGGTCATTTAACGTATTCGCGGTTTGTTGTTCCGGCGCGGAGTCCGTCAACAAACGGAGATGGTTATCGTATAGCTGATATTCCCCTTCAATATCCTTTTCGGCTGCATCGCGCAGGAACCGCTGTAGTGACGCGACGGGAATATCCATTGCCAGTACGCCATACCAGTAATTATCGTGATCCAGCGGTAGACTGGCTGTCACTTTTTTCTGCTCGTCAGCAACATAGGGCTGTGCGGAGGTAAACCACCGCACGCCGCGCTGTGGGTTACGCCGTTGGCTTTGCTCGATAAACCAGGGCTGGGTCACGTACTGATAGTAACGGGAGACAATATCGCTACCGTACGCCGTAGGGAGAGTTGAGAGGTAAAACCCTGAGCAAAAAACATACATCGTCTCCAGCGTCAGCATGGCGGATGAGCGCGCCAGACGCGCCAGATACCCTAACTCCAGCGTGGCGGTTAATTCATTTGCCAGGTCACGACTCTCCCGCGAAAGAAGCGTCGTCCGGGCGACAAATTGATCGGAAACGCCATATAACGGCAATGTCCGCCGCTTATCCAACTCCAGTTGCCAGAAATGTCTGACGCGTCGTTGCTCAAACTGCGTCACCGCGCTTTGCAATGCGGAAAAAGCCAGCGGCGCCACCAGTGCTTCATGCATACCGTTGCGTAAAAAGATCAACCTGTCCATGTTGAATTGCAGTTGGCGGTCAAGGACATTCGCGACGCTCCCCAGATGATTGCGCTGACTGGCGACATACGCGTCTTTCAGTATCATCACTTCCCGCCAGGTAAGTAGCGTCGAGAACAGCATCACGATCAGAAAACAGGTGTTGACGACATGACCGGGACCAAAACGCCGCGCCAGCTTTTTAAACCAGCCTTGATTGTCTAACAGTGTTTCGTGCGGCACCCTGGTAACTCCTGGTTATTGATACAACGCCCCCTGATGGCTTACGGTAGCCAGACATCATCAAGGGATACCACTCAATCCTGGCATAACCAGGTAGCAGCATGTCGCAGCGCGACGACTCTTTTTCTCCACAGCAAAACGCCCGGCATTAACCGGGCGTTTTGTCATCGGGCTTCGTCCCGCCCGCGCCTTTCCTTGCCTAGCACGAGCTCATTCTCATGGAATGCCTCCCGTTTTACGCCAAAACCATCATACCAGCGACACTCTACCATTCCGCTGGAATAACCGGTGACGATCATCCGGGGCCCACCCTCTTTCACGGTAACTTCCTCACTGACAGAAAAGACCATACCTGCCTCCTGTATCAGATGAAACGTTTTCACCTTAGACGAGAATGGGCAATTTTGCATAATTCATTGTAGAAAATCAGTGCGAAACACCGCGAATTTTCGCCACACCTTTCACCAGCGCCACCACAATAGCGCCGATAATAAAGCCGAGCACCAGATTCAGCCCCGCAGGGATCGTATGCGCCATGAAAGCCCCCTGCTGCTGCGCAAAATGTTCAATGGCATGGTGTAGCGGCGCAATACCGTGTACGACAATTCCGCCGCCGACCAGAAACATCGCCAACGTACCGACAATGGATAATGCTTTCATTAACCAGGGCGCGATAATCAGTAATCCTTTACCGACGCCCTGCGCCAGCACGCTACGCTTTTCCGCCAGCCAGTACCCCATATCATCCAGTTTGACAATAATACCCACCAGGCCATACACGCCAATGGTCACAACCAACGCAATCCCCGCCAGCACCAACACCTGATTAAGCAGCGGCGCCTGCGCGACAATCCCCAGGGTAATGGCCACAATTTCAGCGGACAGAATGAAATCGGTACGGACCGCCCCTTTTACTTTATCTTTTTCAAAGGCCAAAGGATCTTGTGCAGCCAGCGCCTCAAGACGTTTTTGCCGCTCCGCCGGGTCTTCTTTGTGTTTTCGCGCCTCAAAGGTATGCAGGACTTTTTCTACCCCTTCAAAGCAGAGAAACGCGCCGCCTAACATTAATAAAGGCGTGATGGCCCACGGGATAAATGCGCTTATCAGCAGCGCCAACGGCACCAGAATAACCTTGTTGATTAATGATCCTTTCGCCACGCTCCATACCACTGGCAGCTCGCGATTAGCGCGAACGCCGGTCACCTGCTATGCATTGAGCGACAGGTCGTCCCCCAGTACGCCCGCGGTTTTTTTCGCGGCCAATTTGCCCATTACCGAAATATCATCCAGCAGCGTGGCGATATCGTCGAGTAATGTCAGTAAGCTACTTCCTGCCAAAATGATTTCCTCGGTCTTTTCTTCTAAGACGTTAAGTATGTAGCAAAACGCGCAATGCCGAAACCGGTGGCGCGGGTCAACGCCTTTTTATTCCAAAAGGACAATTATAATGCTCGCCAGCATAATAATTTTGACGTTTACTATATCCACACTTTTTATTTCACCGTGAGTGATTATGCGTTTCCGGCAGTTATTACCTCTTTTTGGCGCGCTTTTTGCCTTGTACATCATTTGGGGGTCTACCTATTTTGTTATCCGCATAGGCGTTGAAAGCTGGCCGCCGCTGATGATGGCAGGCGTACGTTTTCTCTCGGCGGGGATGTTGCTCATGGCGTTTTTGCTGCTGCGCGGCGAAAAACTTCCGCCGCTGCGCCAGACCATCAACGCCGCGCTGATTGGTCTACTGCTGCTGGCGGTGGGTAACGGTCTGGTGACGGTGGCGGAGCATCAAAACGTGCCATCGGGCATTGCTGCCGTCGTGGTCGCCACTGTCCCGCTATTTACGCTGTGCTTTAGCTACTTTTTTGGCATTAAAACGCGCAAATTAGAATGGGTGGGGATTGCCATTGGACTTGCCGGGATTATTCTGCTGAACAGCGGCGGCAATTTAAGCGGCAATCCGTGGGGCGCGATTTTGATCCTGATAGGTTCGATGAGCTGGGCATTTGGTTCCGTTTACGGCTCGCGCATCGCCCTTCCTGTGGGCATGATGGCGGGCGCGATTGAAATGCTGGCGGCGGGCGTGGTATTGCTTTGCGCGGCGTTTCTTTCCGGCGAAAAGCTCGCCACGCTGCCTGGTTTATCGGGGTTTATGGCCGTCGGCTACCTGGCGTTGTTCGGTTCTATTATCGCCATTAATGCCTATATGTACCTGATTCGCAACGTCAGTCCGGCGCTGGCGACCAGCTACGCCTATGTGAATCCGGTTGTCGCCGTGTTGCTTGGCACTGGCCTGGGCGGCGAGAGGTTATCGCCCGTTGAATGGGCCGCGCTGGGTGTGATTGTGTTTGCCGTAGTGCTGGTGACTCTGGGTAAGTACCTGTTTCCTGTCAAGGCGGTGGTCACGCCGTGTAAAACGGAAGATTCACGCCAGTAGATGAATCCCCTGGGTGTCGATCTGCGCGCTGGCGCCGCCGCCGCAGATCCACTCTTCCAAGCGCTCCGCCAACGCCGCGTCGCTCAATTTCGCTCGCCCGCGCAAGGCGCACTCCCAGACGATCAGTACCCGCCAGCCAAGCGCTTGTAAACGCTGAATATCGCGCTCATCGCGCTCAACGTTCTTACCGATTTTTTCCAGCCAGAAAGCCGTTCGCGTGGCCGGCACTTTGAACAGATAACAGTGGTGATGATGCCAAAAGCAGCCGTGAGTAAAAATCACACAATCATAGTCATTCACCACAAAGTCCGGCTTGCCCGGTAATGTCGCGTCCTGAGTATGAAACGTAATCCCCTGCGCGCTTAGCAGGCCGGCAAGACGTTTTTCAATAGCCGTATCGCGGGTCGCTATCGCGCGCATATTTTTACTGCGCGTGGCTTTATCGTGAACGTCCGCCATCTACCGTCTCTTTCTGACGCAGCGTCACCGCCTGGTGAATTTTGGGTTCCAGCAGCTTTGCTACCGCAGCAAATACCGGCACCACCACGGAGTTGCCAAACTGGCGATAGGCCTGCGTATCCGAGACAGGTATCCTGAACTGGTACGTTTGCGGCGCCTCAAATCCCATTAAACGCGCGCACTCTCTCGGCGTGAGTCGGCGGGGACGATGTTGTTGGTTGCCAGCATCGTCGAAATTCACTTCGCCTTTCGCCATATCCCAACCACGATCGATCAGAATTTCGGCGCCATCTTTGTAGTAGCGAGCAGATAACGTGCGCGCCACACTTTCCGGATTGTCAGGATAAACCATGCCATAGCCAAAACCGTTTCCCCGCGCCTGGTGCTTTTTCGCGTAGCGATATAAATATTTCCACAGCACCGGCGTCAGGATATATTTGGCTTCGACGACGGGCTCCAGCAGTTCTGCCAGCGTCGGACGGCGCGGTGGATAACAACGGGCGATATTGCGTAACGTAAAATCGGTTTTCAGGTTTAAATCGCGACGGAATCCCACCAACACAATACGTTCCCGATGCTGAGGAAGAAAGTGCTGCCCGTCGATAATTTTCGGATCGTCCGGGCCATTGTCAGCGGCATCCGCCACGTCATATCCCAGTTCATCGAGCGTTTGCATAATAATGCGGAAGGTGTTGCCCTGGTCGTGACTTTTAAGGTTTTTCACGTTTTCCAGCACAAACAGCGCGGGGCGGCGGGCGTCGATAATTCTTACGACATCAAAAAATAACGTCCCCTGAGTCTCGCAGGCAAAGCCGTGGGCGCGGCCCAGCGCATTTTTCTTAGAAACGCCCGCCAGAGAAAATGGCTGACAGGGAAAGCCCGCCAACAGGACATCATGTTGCGGAATATGCTGGCGAATGTGTTCCGCCGCCTCATCATCGCTGACCCCTTCCCGGTGGCTCAATGTGATATCGCGGATATCTTCATTAAAGCGATGTTGCAGCGGATCGCAAAAATAGTTCGCTTTATATGTCCGTACCGCGTGCTTATTCCATTCGCTGGTAAACACGCACTGTCCGCCTATCGCTTCAAATCCGCGGCGAATGCCGCCGATGCCCGCGAAGAGATCAATAAAACGAAAGGCGTAATGCGGATGATGCGCTGGCGGCGTCGGCAACCCTGTTTTAAGACAGGTGAGTTCATTGTCGCTCAAGCGATGCCATGCCGCGTTCATCATTACGCGCTTGAAGATGGCCGGGCTCCAGTGCTGTTCGCCCAGGCCGTTAAGGTGCGCCACCAGCGTTTTAACATCGTAGATTTCCAGCAATTGACTCAGCATCGCCTGGATCTCGCTTCCGGCGTCGTCGGCGATGAGGTTCCGGGCGTGTGTTACTGAAATATTTTCCTGCATACATTTAACCGGCCAAAAATAATTGCCGACAGACTAACATAAAATGACGCGGTTTACGTTTCAGCGGCAGGGGTTACTGATGCGTAGCAAACATCTGGATGACCGCCTCATCCCGTGTTTCATAGTCGCCTTTCAGCTCAGCGCTCAGTTTCGCCATGTACGACACCAGAAAATCCGCATTACGCTGCGCCAGGTACTTGGCCCGTTCAGTCTGTATCGTCAGCGGCAGTTTCAGCAGTTTGGTTTGAAAATGGTCGAGCGCGAATTGCTTATCGTTAAGAGGCCGTCTGTCGGCAAAGGGATCGTCGGCATCAAACAGCGCGACGCCCAGCGCGCCGGAAACCGCGAAGACCCGCGCCAGACCAATGGCGCCCAACGCCTCCAGCCTGTCTGCATCCTGTACGATTTTTGCCTCTGGCGTGGTGGGCACAATTTTTGCGCTGAAGCTATGCGCTTCGATAGCATGACAAATGCCCGCCAGTTTTTCTGCCGGAAAGTCAGGAAAATCCCGCAGAAAAATACGCCGGGTTTCTGCCGCCGCCAGAATGGAAGAACGATGCCGCTGCGGATGATTTTTCGCCAGGCTGACGATGTCATGGAAATAACATGCCGATAGCACCACCAGCCAGTCGACAGGACTGTTTTCCCCCAGCGTTTGCGCGGTTGCCCAAACACGACGAAAATGGAAGATGTCATGGGCGGCATCCTGTTCCTGGTGGTGGTGACGTAGCCAGTCTTCAAACTGCGATTGCCAGTATCCTGAGTCCATACGCCCTCTCTTTATAGCAGACCATTTTTATTACATGCCTGAGCACAGGGTTCGCTATCCTGACATATCCGCCACCACTTTACATCCCTGCGTGCTTGCGCGTTTCTGGCTGAGTGTCGGCGGGATACCCCCTGTTTTTGCGAGGCCGGGTGTACCAGGCAATACTCCCCAGAATAAGCCAGACGACGCCCAGCGAAAGCGCGTTAAGCCATTTTTCCGTTGTGCTGCCAGGAGTGCTGATTGGGCCGAGAACCGGCTCGGTTTGTATGGCGGACATCAGCCACACGCAACGCGCCATCGCCCAGATGAAGTAGCCGCAAAAGGTATAAAAAACCCATAACGCTAATTTGCCGCCCATGCTACGGGTGGCGTTGTCCTCCCTGGTACTCAAACTTTACTCCGCTTTTGTGATGTAAGTCATATGACATTAATTACATTATAATGTGACATTAATCACATTTCGACCATAAAATACCTTATCCACCTGTTCTGGTTATTCATTCCACAAATAGTTTATTCTCAGATAATGTTACGCCTGGCGCTGAACCTGCTGTTAAATAAGGGAATGGTGATTGAATCGCACTCTAATGCAGAATAACCCATAACCAGAACAACTTATTTTTACGCACCGCGATAGCGTTTTATTTTTTTAGCATTAAGTGTCAGAATGATTCGGTTATTAGCCTTTTATCATTTATTTTATCATTACCCACATTACCGGCATTTATGCCGGTTTTTTTTATTCTTTTTCATAATCAAAGCATCAAATACATATAAAAAACAAATTATATTCACGCCAACAACCATCAAATAAAAACACATAACCAATTGATAAAAAATGATAATTATAGAATATATATTCTTAATTACTTATATAGCATGTATTATAAAAAACCAAACAGAAACAAATTGAAATATTTTAAATATATTTGTTACATGTTATTTTTTAAATTCCATGAACTTCATAGAATAGTATCAATTTGTAGTTTTGTTGAAGTGGCTACATATTCATATAAATTATTATCATAAGGGAATACATAATGAACAGAAAAGTTCTGGCACTGCTTGTCCCGGCGTTATTAGTGGCAGGCGCAGCAAATGCGGCTGAAATTTATAATAAAAATGGCAACAAACTCGACCTGTACGGCAAAGTTGATGGTCTGCGTTACTTCTCTGACAATGCAGGCGACGATGGCGACCAGTCCTACGCCCGTATTGGCTTTAAAGGCGAAACGCAGATCAACGATATGCTGACCGGCTATGGTCAGTGGGAATACAACATTAAGGTGAACACCACCGAAGGCGAAGGTGCAAACTCCTGGACTCGTCTGGGCTTTGCCGGTCTGAAATTCGGCGAGTACGGCTCTTTCGATTATGGCCGTAACTATGGTGTTATCTACGACATTGAAGCCTGGACCGATGCGCTGCCGGAATTCGGCGGTGATACTTATACCCAGACCGATGTCTATATGCTGGGCAGAACCAACGGCGTTGCCACCTACCGTAATACCGACTTCTTCGGTCTGGTGGAAGGCCTGAACTTCGCGTTGCAGTACCAGGGTAATAACGAAGATCCTGGCGCAGGCGAAGGAACAGCCAACGGCAGCGATGCAAATAGTGGTTCTCGCAAACTGGCCCGTGAAAACGGCGACGGTTTCGGTATGTCTGCCTCCTACGACTTTGACTTCGGGTTAAGCCTGGGTGCGGCCTACTCTTCCTCTGACCGTACGGACAATCAGGTTGCTCGTGGTTATGGCGACGGCATGAATGAGCGCAACAACTATGCCGGCGGTGAAACTGCCGAAGCCTGGACCGTAGGTGCCAAATATGACGCCTACAATGTTTACCTGGCGGCGATGTACGCTGAAACCCGCAACATGACCTATTATGGCGGCGGCAATGGCGAAGGTAATGGCGGTATTGCTAACAAAACCCAGAACTTTGAAGTGGTTGCGCAGTACCAGTTCGATTTCGGTCTGCGTCCATCCATCGCCTACTTGCAGTCTAAGGGCAAAGATTTAGGCGGTCAGGAAGTCCATCGTGGCAACTGGCATTACACCGACAAAGATCTGGTTAAATATGTTGACGTCGGTATGACTTACTACTTCAACAAAAATATGTCCACCTACGTTGATTATAAAATCAACCTGCTGGACGAAGATGATGACTTCTACGCAAGCAACGGTATTGCAACCGATGATATCGTAGGTGTTGGTCTGGTCTACCAGTTCTAAGACGCTTTATGTTATTCAAGCCCGTGCTTAGCGCGGGCTTGTTATTATAGGGCAAGAATTAAATAACGGATAAGGGCACAAAGACAGGTTGACCTGGTTTCATCGGATAGATGAAGACAACATCACTTTTTTCAGGCGCTGTCTGCAAGAGAAATAACACCTTTGGGGAAAGGTAAGCCACTATAGATGATGGATATCAGCGTCTATAGATGATAATCATCCGGGCATAAAAAAGCTCCTGTACGGAGCTAATATGAATTATTTTCTAAAATCTAGCGGAACCTGCCCTGAGCGAATGTATAATCCAACATTATCAAAAGTGATCATGGTTGACTTACAAAAAATACATTTCGCGCCAAACGGGTTTTGCTCAGTAACATCGAATGTCGATGTTCTGTATTGTGAACCATGGCAACATGGACACCGGAAGTGAATTTTATTAGTAATATCAGTTGCCTTAAAGCGCCACAACGTTGACCGCTGATGGACCTTTTGGCCCTGCTCTACTGAAAACTCCACTTCCTGATTTTCATTCAGAGTGCGGAATTCATTACTTTGAATGGCGGAAAAATGCACAAACACATCTTTGCTGCCATCTTTAGGCGTAATGAAACCAAAGCCCTTTTCAGGGTTAAACCATTTTACTAAACCAGTGATTTTCGTCGTCATAATATTGTTACCTTTTGAATGAGCCCTTGGGCAAAATGGCCTGAAGAAAATTATCAGAGAGAAAAAAACCTAAAGGAGATCTCAAGAGGAACAAATGATGAGAAATATTACAATCACTACTTCAGATAAGTTTGTATCAAACCGCACAACCATTAACGCATGGTTAACTGCACATAGCAAGCTTTAGTTTTGTTAAAAAAATATTAATTGTTTTTTAGCATTATCACGCTG
Source organism: Salmonella sp. SAL00653 (assembly GCF_046552515.1). Taxonomy (NCBI): domain Bacteria; kingdom Pseudomonadati; phylum Pseudomonadota; class Gammaproteobacteria; order Enterobacterales; family Enterobacteriaceae; genus Salmonella; species Salmonella sp. SAL00653. The sequence continues at coordinate 259,186 of NZ_JBGDTY010000003.1, read as the reverse complement.
ATTGCCATACTCTTTTTATCCATGCCCGTCGCTACGGCTGAAACCTGGCGTAAATAAGTGACGTCTCACAACGCCTACCTGGCAATAAATGCGCCACATTTCCTGATGTCGTAAACCAGGATACATGCGCCTCATCGTGAGAGGTTCCTGTGATTTTGTGTGACCAAAACCAGTTAGAGAACGGGGATGATTTGGCAACTATCTCAGGCATTGATCGCACAAGTTACTTAACACGCAGTAGATCAGAGTATCTTGTGGTGTACCGAGGCGAAAGCATTTCTCGCTTCATAGCCCACTGTTGCGACATCCCCTGCCCGGCGAAGTACAGCGTCCCCTTCCCGTCTTTTGCGTTAAGATGGTCCAGTACTTCCATCAACTTCGCACTACCGGCGCGCGGCGCGTTATCGTCGAAAAGGTTGAGTTGCGCTACGCCCTGACTGAAGAAGTCACCCAGCATCACCCCCGCTTTCTGGTAGCGATGGCCGTCGCGCCAGATTTTATCCAGGCATTTCACAGCCGCATTGATAATGTCGCGTGAATCCTGCGTGGGGGTGAGAAGCGTCACTGCGGCGCTGTTACCGTAGTAGGGCTCGTTCAGGGCAAAGGGGGATGTTTTGACGAATGTTGAGATGAAACGGCAGTACTGGTGCTCGCCGCGGAGTTTTTCTGCCGCGCGCGCAGCGTAGCTGTAAACAGCCTGGCGCATTTCCTCATAGTCTGTGACCCGCTCGCCGAAAGAGCGGCTACAAACGATTTCCTGCTTTGCCGGCGCAAACTCTTCAAGCTCCAGACATGGCTCTCCGCAAAGCTCTCTCACGGTACGCTCCAGCACGACATTGAAGTGTTTCCTGATGATCCAGGTACTTTGTTCAGAGAGATCGAGAGCAGTCTTGATGCCCAGGGCATTTAGCTTCTTACTGATGCGCCTGCCGACACCCCAGACATCCTCTACGGGTATCAGGGCCAGCAGCCGACGCTGGCGATCGATGTTCGACAAGTCAACCACCCCGTCGGTCTGGCGCTGCCACTTTTTCGCAGCATGGTTAGCCAGCTTGGCAAGGGTTTTCGTCTGGGCAATGCCTACACCGACAGTCAGGTGCGTGCGCTTCAGGACCGTCGCTCTTATCTCGCGCCCGAAATCTGTCAGATCCAGGCAGTTTCGTACCCCCGTCAGATCACAAAAAGCCTCATCAATGCTGTAAATTTCTACCCGCGGCACCATCTCCTCGAGTGTGGTCATTACCCGGTTCGACATATCAGCGTAAAGCTCGTAATTACTGCTGAAGCAAACAACGCCGGATCGCCGGAAGCGTTCTTTCTGTTTGAAGTATGGCTCACCTGGTGCGATACCGAGCTGTTTCGCCTCGGCGCTACACGCGATAACGCAGCCATCATTGTTTGATAACACCACCACTGGTCGGCCACATAAATCAGGACGAAAGACCGTTTCGCAGGAGGCGTAAAAGCTATTAACATCGCAGAGCGCGAACATAATCAACTGACCGCTTTAATGATAAAGGTCACCACCCCGAATATGTCGAGCGTGTCTTCACTGCCGACAGGTATAGGTCGATAGGCGCCGTTCATGGGGATTAACTGCACTGTCGGGCGCAACTGCAACCGTTTTACGGTGAACTCTCCTTCAATTGCCGCAATTACAATGTCACCGTGGTCAGCGTTCCGTGAGCTATCCACCACCAGCAGATCACCGTCGCTGATGCCTGCTTCAATCATTGAATCACCCGTGGCTTTGACAAAATATGTTGAGCTGGGATGAGAAACGAGCAACTCATTAAGATCGATACGCTGCTCAATGTAGTCCGCTGCGGGGCTGGGGAATCCACACGGCACTAAGTAACTGAAAAATGGGAGAGGAATAATTTCGCGCAACTCTGTAGGTCTGAAAAATTCCATAATCCATACCTCGAATACTGTTTTTATATACAGTAGTATTATTTAAACATGCGCGCAAGATACTGGAGTCGCTGCGGCTGTTGAAATCTTCGTCGCTTCGTTTGTAAGTTTCTCTCTCAGTTCAAATTATGCGTTTTGTAAATTTTCCGGTTGTATTGTCATGTGTGCATATTTAAGCCAGTCTGGAGGCCACATTTTCTGTACAGCGTCGACAGCCCCGCAGCGTAAGTTATCGCCACGCGCCAGCGCGTTTCCCTGACAACAATTAATCTTTCGCCCTGCGCCCATGTCTACAGGGGAACATGTCGGGCAACAGGCCGGGTGCGACGATTACCGAGGACGACGGCGTTAAGTCGCCGCGAGTGACATCACTGTGAATCCCGATGGGGTACAGCGAAAGCCCGGGGCTGAAAACTAGGAGTTGACTTATGATCGAAAATAACACCATCCCTGGCCCCCTCTTCTGGCAGAAAAAGCATAAGATGGCGATACGTTTTTCACGTACTATTCTAAGTGTATTCTAAGTGTGAGACTGATCGCTGAAAGAAGATGAGCTAAGTGTTTGAATTGTGGCGGAGAGAGGGGGATTTGAACCCCCGGTAGAGTTGCCCCTACTCCGGTTTTCGAGACCGGTCCGTTCAGCCGCTCCGGCATCTCTCCGTATATTGCAATGATGCCAGGTAATTTGGCATTTTAACAGACCCTATTCGGGTAATTTTGTTCAAGTGACGAGTTTACGAGCAAAACGATGATTAAGTGGCCCTGGAAAGCACAAGAAATAACCCAGAACGAAGACTGGCCGTGGGATAATGCGCTGGCTATACCTCTTCTGGTAAACCTCACCGCGCAAGAACAGGCTCGGCTTATTGCGCTAGCCGAACGTTTTTTGCAGCAGAAAAGACTGGTAGCGCTACAGGGATTTGAGCTCGACTCGTTAAAAAGTGCACGTATTGCGTTAATTTTTTGCTTACCGATCCTGGAGCTCGGTATTGAGTGGCTTGATGGTTTTCATGAAGTGCTCATTTATCCCGCGCCCTTTGTGGTAGATGATGAATGGGAAGATGACATAGGTCTGGTGCACAGCCAGCGTGTCGTACAGTCGGGGCAAAGCTGGCAACAAGGGCCCATCATTCTGAACTGGCTGGATATCCAGGACTCGTTCGATGCTTCGGGTTTCAATCTCATTATTCATGAAGTCGCGCACAAACTGGATATGCGTAATGGCGATCGCGCCAGCGGCATCCCTTTCATCCCGTTGCGCGATGTGGCTGGCTGGGAACACGATCTCCACGCGGCAATGAATAATATTCAGGATGAAATCGATCTTGTTGGCGAAAGCGCTGCCAGTATAGATGCCTATGCCGCCACCGACCCTGCAGAATGTTTTGCCGTGTTGTCAGAGTATTTTTTCAGCGCGCCAGAACTGTTTGCTCCACGTTTCCCGGCACTATGGCAGCGTTTTTGCCAGTTCTATCGCTAGGATCCTTCTCAGCGCTTACGGGTAAGCGCTGCCGAAGGCGACTACGGCGAGGAATCCGAACATTAATTCCTCACTTTGTGGGTTAATTAACCAATTGAATTGGCGCGTTAATTTTACTGTTGACACGTTATAGCCGGCCCAGTATTATGCGCCTCGTTGAAACAATTCCTCTGTAGTTCAGTCGGTAGAACGGCGGACTGTTAATCCGTATGTCACTGGTTCGAGTCCAGTCAGAGGAGCCAAATTTAGGGAAGCAGACGTTCACTGACGTCTGCTTTCTGCATTTATATCAACTGATTAACCCCTTCTTCAGGTTCACTCTCGTTTACTAAAAACCACTCGAAGCTATACCCTTTTGCTGGTAAAGCTGGTTCGATTTGCGTTTTACCAGCACGCGGAGGGAACCGTCATGTCACTGACTGATACTAAAGTAAAAAATGCCAGACCAGCGGAAAAGGCCGTCAAGCTCGCTGACGGGTTTGGCCTCTATCGATTCAAAATACTGGCAGTCAGGCTATCGCTTTAATGGCAAACAGAAGGTGTTTTCTATTGGGGTTTACCCTGCGGTTTCTCTTGCTGATGCCAGACAACGCCGTGACGAGGTCAAAAGGCTGCTGGATCAGGGGATTGACCCGAACGCAAAAAACAGGCTGATGAAAAAATCCTTCAGGAAAAGCGCGATAAAACCCGCTCGTTCCGTGTCGTCGCCAAAAGCTGATGCACCATAATTCTGCCTATGATATTGACGGAAATCTTTTCGCCTGCACCAGAAATTTATCTGCCATTTCCGCTACCGGCGTCAGACTGCCTGTATCAACCATTTTCACAAAATATTTCACGTCTAAAGTTCGTTCTACTCCCTGCCCTTAATCTCTACGGCGTTATGTCTCAGAATTATTTGCCAAGTGCCTGCCAGTTTTTCACGTTTCATCAGACGCTGGTACACAGCCATTGCGGTAAGGTCACAGCATTTGACTTGTGCAATTACAGACAAAGTTGCGCCATGCCGGAGCAAAGTAGGAATTAGATCAAAACTTCAACGCTTTGTTGTTTTTGTCAGCAAACAAACGCGCAACCTTATTTCCCCCTTTGACAAGCCGATCGCACATCGTTACTATGCGCCCCGTTCACACGATTCCTCTGTAGTTCAGTCGGTAGAACGGCGGACTGTTAATCCGTATGTCACTGGTTCGAGTCCAGTCAGAGGAGCCAGATTTTAGTTTCGGGATATCCTGGTGAGTCCGGAGACGTTTAAAAAACAATAAATTATCTTTACCCGGTTGACCTGAGAAGGTTTACCGGGTTTTTTGACATCCATAGTTTTTAGGGGCTTAATCGGGGCCTCACGGTTCGTTGAGTAAATGGAGCCCCCTCCTATGGCATTAACCGATACCGCTGGCGGCACGCAGACCGATCCGGGTACAGGAAAACCGTCAGAAAATCCACCCGCCGCTCCCAATAAGCCCACTCCACCGAAAGAAGAAACGCCGCCCGGCGCGCCGGAGAAATACGCGTTCACCGCCCCTGAAGGTCAAGAACTCGATACCAGCGCGCTGGCGCAGTTCGAACCAGTGGCGCGTGAACTGAACCTGACGCAGGAGCAGGCGCAGAAGCTGGTGGACGTCTATCCGAAAGTGCTGGCGGGAGTGCAACAATAGCAAGCGGAGTCATGGCAGAAGCAAACAGAAGACTGGGCTGCGGCAGTTAAAGCCGATAAAGACATTGGCGGTGACAAGCTGGCGTCTAATCTTGGCGCAGCTCAGCGGGCTATCGACACGTTCGGTACCAAAGAACTGAAAGAGTATCTCGATGGTACCTGCGCCAGATCTCTGGTCAATGCTGCACCGTGACGGAAGCGATTCCACCCGGCACCTGTTACCACATCAGCGCCTTTTACTTTACGGGCTGCGGCCTGCAAAGACGTCCGGCTTTGCTGCCGCGTGACCGTCAATCTGCGCCAGAATCCGCGATCTTTCGCGCCCGGCACTCAACCGGTGCGTCACTTTCGTCGCGCAAAGCGACAAAGTGACGCACAACCACTACACCGCGCCATGCCCCTGTTTTCGGGGTTCCGGCGTTCATTCCCGAATCTGACACGCCTTTTTGGGGCCGCTGTCAGCAAGAAAGAAGAGAAAAAGATCGATACCGAGGGGGGGGGGGGCTGATGCCCCGGAGAATTTCTGCTCACGCAGGCAGCCTGTACCGCGTACAGTCTGAAACTCCCTATACCTCAACAAACTGCCACTCCGGCGTAAAGGTATCGTTCTGGCGCAGCCAAAGAGCATACGCCGGAGACTGTTTGTGTTCTCAAAATCACAGGAGAAGTGTATGGGCAAGTTAGGTGGTGAAATGAAGGCACTGGCAAAGCACTGTGGCGGTAGCCATAAAACGGTGAACGATTGCATTCATATCGTGCAGCGTTTCGATCACCACTTACGGGCTTTGAACGTCCATATCCAGCGGGTTGCGCAGATTAAGGTGCGCCACATTGAAAGCTATATTCATGAAAGGTTGGCGCAGGGGATCGGCAAACGCACGCTGCAAAATGAAATGGCCTCGCTGCGCGCTGTTCTGCAACAGGCCGGGCGTAAACAGGTGGCAGCGCATGAATGGCTGACTAATAAATCGCTGGGTCTGGCTGGTGCATCGCGCAGCGGGACGCGACAGGCGATCACGCCGGAACATTATCATCATGTGCTGGAGACGGCCCGCATGAAAGATCCGGGACTGGCAGCGGCGCTGGAACTGGCGAGGCTGATGGGCTTACGTTCACAGGAAGCGGTGCAGAGAGTGCAATGGATCTGGGGCATGGGGACGGGCGTGGGCGGTATGTGGCGCAGGTGTATGGGCAAATTTGACAGCTGGCTAAGAGCGAGCAGCGGATGGAGCAGGTTACCACCGTTCACAGTTAGTGAAAGACTGGGCGGAGGTGGTAAATATCAGGCTGCATTACCTTCCCCCTTACAGTCCAAACCTGAATCCGATAGAACGAATGTGGAAATTAATGAACGAACATGCCCGGAATAATCGCTACTTCAGCAGTACGCGAGAGTTCAGGGACGCAATATCTGTCTTTTTTAACCAGACGCTGCCGGATATAGCGGACTCACTTACATCCCGAATTAAAGATCACTTTCAGGTGCTCACTCCCGCATCTTGAGGTTTATTGGGTATATAATCGTTAATAATCATCAGCGCGTTATTATCAAATTAAAAACAACGCGCTCGTAATACTTAAATTATTCTTACTGGTAACTGAAGAAAACTCTCTCCTGCCAGAATATGCTCCTCGCATCCTTTACATTAACTCTTTGTTTCTATAGCATGAAATAAGTTTCAGGGAGTTATTATTCATACAAGGAGAACATCTTGAAGAAAATATTCATAACAATTATAGTTTCATTATATTGCGCGAATATATGTGCAAAACAATCCCCCAGTACAGAATCCAAACCCGTTAATTTCATCGCCCAAATTGAAAATATCGATTTTAATAAAACCGCCATTAGCAGTGACCTGAAACTTTTACTCGCCGACCGTTATTATTTTAAAGATAAAACACCCTGTAATACTAATACCCTTTCTGCGCGCGCAGAATCAATGGGACTGACGACAGAAGAATATATTAATAAAATACGCAGTTTAAGACCGGCTATTCTCGATGACCGTTATTTTTACCTGACGGTCGATCAGTGCGATGCTGGCGGCACGCCCATGCTGACTGGAATCGAGCTATGTACCGAAGCGCTGTGCGGTGCCGAATACATGAAAAGATCGTCTGACTTGTGGCTGGATGATGAACTGCAACCGATGGTTAAACGTCAGGCAACAACAGTAGTCCATATGCCCCTCCCCTATGACAAAGAGAAAAAATTATGGAAAGTCACCGGCTTGTATCTGGAATCCTCAGAAGAAACAGGGGAGGTGATGCAAAGTAAACAGATAGCCTTTGAAGGCTATACCAACGAAGAAAACTTCGCTAACCGACAACGTGTTTCTGTATTTAAATCTTTCTATGAAAGCGGCAATCTCAAAAGTATTTATCATTATAATGCGCAAAATAAGCGTGACGGAAAAGCTGAAACTTACTTTGATGAAAAAGACAAAATAGCGGAAACGCTGACGTTTAAAGATGGTCAACCCGAAGGGGAATACATCGTATACCATGAAAACGGAGCCGTTGAAAGTAAACGTTACTTTGCCCAAGGTAAAATTAAAGATGGCGAATGCCCACATTTTTATGATAACGGCGTTTTAAAACAAAAACACAGCTATTTAAATCAGAAACTGGAAGGCCCGGCATTTGAATATTTCCCTGATGGGAAAATAAAGGGGAAATATTCATACAGTAAAGGCACCATTGTCGGCACCAGTACGGAATATTATTCTACCGGTAAAATTCGTGGTGTTTACCACAGAAATAACCAAGGTGAAAACGACGGAACGTTCGAACAATACAGTGAAGAGGGCAAACTCCTTTCTAAAGCGACCTATAAAAATGGCAAACAGCTTTCTGCTCAGAGCTGGTATGAAAATGGGCATCCCAAAGAAGAATCCTCTTTTGATAGTGAAGGCCGTAAACATGGTGCGGTCAAAGAATGGTTCAGCAACGGAAAGCCTGCCTCATCCAAAATGTATAAACATGATGTGTTAGACGGGGATTTCGAAAAGTGGTACGAAAATGGTCACCGCGAATCAGTCTATCCCTATAAAAACGGTATGCTAAATGGGGACGCTAAGCACTGGAATGAACAGGGCAAACTCACCTATACCACCGAATATAAAGACGATAAAAAGCAGGGAGCCGATCGCCGCTGGAGCGAACGTACCGGTAAACTTGTTGAAGAGGTTATGTTTGCTAATGATGAAAGAAACGGCCTGAAAAGAGAGTTTAACGATCGTACGGGTAAGGTCTTAAGTGCGCTGCCCTATGTCGATGGCGACAAGGAAGGTACAGAAGAAGCCTATGATGAAGACGGCATAAAATACATCCGTTGTTACCACAACGATGAAGAGCTTTCAGAGCTATATGCGCCGACTGACGTCACCAATAAGGCAAAGCAGGGTGACAGCACTGCGCAATATCATTTAGGTAAGTACGAGTTTGAATGCACAAACTACGATGCGGCGATGAAATGGTTAACTCAGTCCGCAGAGCAAAATCATCCCGGCGCGCTTCTCTTTTTGGCCTATGCGTACAACGACGGTGATGGCGTAGCGCAAGACAGCAAAAAATATCTCTCCTATTTATTCAAAGCGGCAGAGCTTGGCGAAAGTGATGCGCAGTTAGAAGTGGGATATTTAAATCTTATCGGCGAAGGAATGCCGAAAAACCTGCCGGAAGCCTATAAGTGGATTAAAAAATCCGCTGACCAGGGAAATGCTCAGGCGCACTATAACCTTGGACTCATGTACAGGAATGGTGATGGCGTTGAGAAAGACCTCAACAAAGCCAAACTTCATCTTACAGCGGCGGTAAAAGGCGGCGTCAAACCTGAACTGGCAGCCTTAAAGGAATTAACGCCTCAAACTAAGTAAATATGACTTTGCTGTAAAGAGGCTATTCAAACGGAACTGAAAGGATACACGTTGCTATGAAATTTAAATTCGCCACATTACTCACAGCCGCCACGGTTTTTTACTCTTATCAGAGCGTTGCACAAAGTCAGCAATCGCCTGATGTCTGGTCAGTTGTCGAACAGAAACTGCAAAATGCCGTCCCTTTAAATGAAAACACCACTTTTAAATCGCAGGCAGCCTGGTTTGAATTACACAGGGAACTGTTTATGTACGGCCCGATGAGCCGTGCGGATGCATTACTGAAAAAGCTGGACACACAATCGAATGATGCGAAGTTTTCGCTAAACCATGAGGCCTCGTGGATCGCTGAAAATAATAGCCCGGATGCCGCGATGGTTTTCCTGTCCAAAATTGGTCTCGATAAACCGTCGAGCATTACCGCCTACGAGAGCTACGTTGATGGCTGGGTTAATCGCAAACAGCCTGAAAAAGCCTTAGCCCTTCTTAGCAAAAATGCCGACGCGAGGAATTTTTATTTAGCCACGGTTTTAAAATCCTGGCACTCAGATCCTGATAAAACCGCCGCTATTTATAATGAAAATTACGCTGATAAAATTGTTGTTCCTTATACTCAACTAAAAATGCTGCTTATTATTGCGAAGCAGTACCATGCCAAGGGCGACACCGCAAAGGCGTTGGTTTACGCAGATAGCGCGCTGAAAATGTTTGATACGGCTATTGCTCAACAACCGAGTGCTGAAGCCTACCGTTATCAGGAGTATCTCGACCTGATGGAGATCTATTACGCCACGGGGAATAAAGAGAAGGCGATGGCGTTGTCTGCGAGATTGCGCAAAGCAACCGGCAATAAAGGAAGCTATTTCCAGTATTCATTACCGGGATTGCTCTCTTTTTATAAGAAAAACGAGCTGACACAGAATTATCAGGAGACGCTTTCAACCTATGTGACGCAGGTCGATAAAATATTCAATTTTGCCCCTTCGCCGCGCATTGAAATGGAGCTGATTGATTTATTAAGCAAGCTTGATGATGTTGCGCTGATGAATAAGCGTATCGATTTGCTGATGAGCGCGCCGGAATATACCTGCTACGACGACAGGTATTGCTACGAGTACAAAATCAAAGCGCTGAAGAATCTCTTTCAGCATAAGCAGAATGCTGTGGCGGAAAAGCATATCGCAACCCTCTCCGCCGAGGCGCAAACCCTGACGTTCGCCGAATGGGAAGATGCAACAAATGAAATGGGTGAAGTACTCAAAGAAATTGGTCATCCTGAGGCAGCGCAAAAATTAGCCGTCAGCGCCGAGGCGATTTACCTCAGCCAAGCAAAAGCCTGGCCTGATGAAGATATGTCGCGTTCCTTTCAAAGACTTGCGGAGCTTTACAGCTATGGCAACGACACGGTGAATGCCAAACGGGTGTTACACCAGCACGTTCCCTCTCTCGAAGAGGAGGCGATGATCGACCACTACATGAATGCAAAACAGTGGAGTCAGGCAAGGGAATTGATGATTAACGCAGATAGGGTCGATAATAAAAACCTGATGCTGTTACGCCAGATTTGTTCTGAAAACACGCCCGAGTGTCAGGAACATATTACCTTTACGCTGAAAAAATTAACCACGCAGGCGTCGATTACCCGCCAGGACGACACCGGTAATCAGCAGCTTTATCAGATTGGGAATATTTTTCACAGATTGGGTATCATACCGGGAGCGGAACAGCAGGCGCTGATTCAGGCGTTGTATAACAAGGCCGCAGAGACTAAAAAAGCCACGCCTTAATCGATTTACCCGCCCGGCCACCTTTCTCACATGCGGGAAGGCGGCGGGCGGGAAAAATCAATCGCGGAAGTTTTTGAACTGGAACGGCTGGCCCAGATTGCCGCCGCGCATCAGCACCATCGCTGCCTGCAGATCGTCGCGGGATTTACCGGTCACACGCACTAACGTAAATTCGAATCCAAACCCACAGAGATTACCGCAAGATATTAATGTTGACCCAACACCGCCTGCCGGAAGACCCGCGCTGGAACGCCCTGCACGAGGACTTCAGCTTTGACGACGACGACAACCAGCTGGGCATGAACATGCCGCCCGAAGGTGGCGAGCATCAGGCGAAAGTCAAAGGCGACCGCCTGCTGCTACAGGGCAGACCACCACTATGAGTACGACGAGTTCGGCAATCCCATCGCTGACCGCTGGGGCAAGGCGCAGTGCCGGGAGCACCGATTTGAATGGAACGGCGAGCACCGGCTGGTGCGCTTTACCGACGTGCGCCACTATGATGATGAAGGCTTTCCGCGCCACTCGTGGCGCTATGAGTTCGATAATGGCGTGACCACCCTATATCCCTGTCCGACGCGAAAATCCTCAGTATCAAGCCTTCTGATAATCCCTTTAAGCTGATCGATTCTCACGGTCGGTATCTGCTTGTTAATCCGGGCTTGTGGGGCCAGGCGCTCAAGGAGCGTGAAGTGCGGCGCAATGTTTTCGCCTTCCGGCGCGTTTCCTGACGTAGACGCGATTATCGGCGACAGGTCTCCGGCGATGGTGATGAAGCCGCGGCACAATAAGGCCTTAACGGGATATAGAACCGCCTCCCGCTAAGGCTTCATTCAGCCACTTTCCATATCACATAAATACGCCTCTTCCGCTCCTGTCCAGCAGCAGGCGACAGCTCATTTCGTTAGCGAAACGGTGGCTCATTAAACGTGCGTAATTTACGTGAGTGCAAACGATCACCTTCTGCGCGTAGTAAATCAATAGCACGAATACCAATTTGCAAATGTTCTGAAATAGCCCCCTCATAAAACCGGTTTGCCTGCCCGGGCAGTTTAATTTCACCGTGTAAAGGTTTGTCAGAAACACAAAGCAGCGTGCCGTAAGGCACGCGGAAGCGATAGCCCTGGGCTGCAATCGTCGCGCTCTCCATATCAATCGCGACCGCGCGGCTAAGGTTGAATCGCAGCGCCGATGCGGAATAACGAAGCTCCCAGTTACGATCATCCGTGGTGACGACCGTTCCCGTGCGCAGTCGCTGTTTCACCTCTTCACCGGGCATTCCGCTAACCGCTTTGGTAGCGTCGTACAGCGCACGCTGTACTTCCGCAATGCTTGGAATAGGAATATCAGGCGGCAGAACGGCATCCAGCACATGATCATCGCGTAAGTAGGCATGGGCCAGCACATAATCACCAATCGCCTGACTTTCTCGTAACCCTCCACAGTGCCCAATCATAAGCCAGACGTCAGGCCGCAACACGGCCAAATGGTCGCAAATCGTTTTAGCATTTGAAGGGCCGACACCGATATTTACCAGCGTAATCCCCTGCCCATCTGCCGTTACCAGGTGCCAGGCGGGCATCTGATGCTTCTTCCAGGCCAGATCGGAAATAGCCTCTTCCGGCGCTTCCGTTTCTGCCGTGATCCAAATTCCGCCGGCACAGGAAAGCGCGATATAGGGACTGTCAGGATCAAGAATTTGGCTGCATCCCCAGCGCACAAACTCATCGACATAGCGGGTGTAGTTGGTAAACAAAACGAAGGGCTGAAAATGTTCAACCGGCGTACCGGTATAGTGCCGTAACCGGGCCAACGAGAAGTCAACACGACGCGCGTCGAAGTGCGATAGCGGATAGAATTCGCCGGGGTGGAACAGACCATCTGCCGTCTCATCGCCAATCTGCGCCAGTTCTGTGGTAGGAAAATGGCGCGTTAGCCCGGCGCTCATAGAACGATCCAGCGTCAGAGCCGAGCCATCGATCACATAAGGATACGGGATCTCATGGTGCGAGGCCTCTACCGCAATATGCGCGCCATAATCATGGTAAACGAGGTTAAGCTGTTCCAGAAGATAAGCGCGAAATAGCGCAGGCCGCGTAACGGTAGTGGTATAACAGCCGGGATGAGTAAAGCGTCCAAAAGCGCGTGTTTTAGGCGGGTTCGGTGTCGCGCCATCCCAGCTTACAGACAGCGAAGGATAAACAAACAGTCCGTTAAGCCTGGCGTGGGGATCGGGCAGCGTACCGTTATCAACATAGTCAGCGATGGCTTCACGGAGCGCGTTAACCGACTGCTCGTATAGCTCCTCCAGGCGATCCAGCGCCTGCTCGGGCGTTAGGTTTGTGCCTTTATTTTCCATATTATTCTCCTTAGCGTTCACAGGTGAGGCACGTCATTCGATAGTATGACAGCAAAGGAGGAAACTAAAGGGGTTAGCGTAAGGGTGGCGGCAGTAAACATGAACCCTTTAAAAAGAAAAGAGAACTATCTTAGCGCCACCATCATCGCTCAAAAAGAAGGGTACTGGTACAGCCATTTGTTAAGTTCATTACAATTAGTCATATAACCATTTCCCGGCTTTTGCTGACTCGATCAGCATGCTGATAGTGAAATCTGGGACGGGTACAGGCTCCGTTTTCTTGAACGGATGCCATGAAAAAGGGTGATTAGGAAAATAGGTTTCTATTCTGAAGTTACCTCGCTCGACATTGAGTTTCTCGAAGAATTTATTCATGAGATCTTCGGCTTCAAGTTCATCAATGCTCAGATCAGTATCAAGGTCAATCTCTGGTGTTAATTCCACTTGCTTAATGTTGAAAAGATATGTGCCAGCATAAGGCCGTACAAGCTCGTAAACTTGCTGTTCAATATTGTCTACCATAACTTATCATTGCCCCGAGCAATGGTATTGTAGTCGCGTATAGTGCGATATGTTATTTGTGACACATCTGCGGCAAGGATAATTTCCCCGATCAAAGGAATGAAACGTCCAACAAACGGCGCAATGTTACGAACCATAACACGTCTGGCTGTCCACGGGGTGTAACCGCCTAACCATGTCGGAAGGGATATTCCAAAGGGAAATTTTGACTTTTTAAACACTGCACGTGCAGTCCTGGACGCGTATGATGTGCCTTTAGTCGCTCCAGCGGGTTTCGCCCTTGTCCAAAGATTATTACGACCTGATGCCAAAGCAACAACAGCCCCGAAATCTGCAACACCAATCCCAAACTGGCTTGCGGTATTCTCACAAAAAATCATAACAGAAGTTCGGCAGCAGTCAGATTGGATTTTCCTGCATAGAAGTATGTTCCATTTAGTTCTTCTACTGTATCCATTAGAAACTCTATAGTTACTATTTTGGTTTACTTATTGTACATCCTTGTTTCGAATGAAAGAAATCAATCTTTTGGGAAAGAACGGATCAAGATCACTGGAAATATCTGAAATCAGATGAAAGAGGCAGTCGCGATTCCCACCAGGGGCATCACCTGGCAAGCTTGTGTGATCGCTCCGTTTGAACCGAACACATCTATATGTCAGCATACTGATACGGGTTTGATCTTGCGGATAGCGGTATCGGTTAATGCCATAGGTGGGGGCTCCATTTTCTCAGCGAACCGCGAGGCCCCGATTAAGCCCCTAAAAACTATGGATGTCAAAAAACCCGGTAAACCTTCTCAGGTCAACCGGGTAAAGATAATTTATTGTTTTTTAAACGTCTCCGGACTCACCAGGATATCCCGAAACTAAAATCTGGCTCCTCTGACTGGACTCGAACCAGTGACATACGGATTAACAGTCCGCCGTTCTACCGACTGAACTACAGAGGAATCGTGTGAACGGGGCGAATATTAACGAGGTGCCCCCGGCTTGTCAAAGCCTGTTTTCACAAAAAAAGTTCGTTTGCTGCTTTATTCCACACTTCGGTTAAAATTCACCGTTTCCTGATGATTTTCACAGCAAAAAGCGCTTACTCCCTCTTTACGCGCGGGTATCTCCACAGCCAGCGCCCGCTTATCAGACGCCAGTAAAACAGTGCGCCACGCACGGCCCTGTCAAGAAACATCCCCAGCCAAACCCCTACAACCCCCATACCCAGCACAATACCAAGCGTATACCCTGCTACAACGCGACAGCCCCACATCCCCAGCATCGATACCCACATCGCAAATCGCACATCGCGCGCGCCTTTAAAACCCGACGGCAACACCCACGCGGCCGCCCAAATTGGCATAAAGGCAGCATTAAGCCAGAGCAGAACTTTTACTACCTCTTTTACGTCCTGCTCCTGGGTATAAAATGAGGCAAACGGACCCGCAAACGGCGCCGTCCCCCAGGCAATTGCCGTAAGTACGATAGTCGACATCCAGAATACATGGCGCAGTTGACGCTCTGCCTGACCAATTTGCCCGGTACCAAGACGCTTACCGGTGATAATAGTCGACGCCGAACCAAGAGCGTTACCCGGCAGGTTGATAAGCGCCGCCACGGAAAAGGCAATAAAGTTACCCGCAATAACGTTAGTGCCCATTCCGGCGACAAACATTTGCGTCAGTAGCTTGCCACCGTTGAACAGCACTGATTCAATGCTCGCCGGAATACCGATACCCATCACTTCCCAGATAATGCCGAAATTCAGCGGCTTCAGATAGCTTTTCAGCGGAATGCGCAGCGCCGGATTAAAACCAATCATCAGCACCCAAATAATCGCTACCGCGCCGATGTAGCGCGAAATGGTTAATCCCAGCCCCGCGCCGGCAAAACCCAGCCCTTGCCAGGAGAAAGCCCCGTAAATCAGGATGCTGCTGATGATAATATTGAGAATGTTCATCCCGCCGTTAATCATCAACGGGATTTTCGTATTCCCTGCCCCACGCAGCGCGCCGCTACCGATTAGCGCAATTGCCGCAGCCGGATAACTCAGCACCGTCAGTTCAAGGTACGTTAACGCCAGCCCCTTTACTTCTGACGTCGCCTCGCCTGCGACAATATTAATAATTTCACTGCCGAAATAATGAATGACCACTGCCAGCACAACGGCAAATAGCGTCATAATCACCAGCGACTGGCGCGCCGCCGCCCTTGCGCGTCGCCTGTCGCGCTTGCCGAGGCTAAAGGCGACCACCACCGTAGTACCAAGATCGATAGCCGCAAAAAAAGCCATAATTACCATATTAAAACTGTCGGCAAGCCCCACGCCCGCCATTGCTTCCTTGCCCAGCCAACTGACGAGAAAAGTACTGAGCACGCCCATTAGCAAAACACAGGTATTTTCCAGAAAAATAGGGATAGCAAGTGGGGTGATTTCACGCCAGAACAACACTTTGTAGCTCTTGCGTTTGGCATACCAGGGCGTACGGACGACAGCCTGGCGTAAGGCAGTGGAGACGTTCAAAATGGACCTTAAAGAAGAGAGTTGAAACCACATTTCAATAATGAGCGAGAAATCGTAAGGCTGCAAAGCTTTTTGCAGAAAAAATGTCTGCAAATGCAACAAAGTGATGAGATAACCCGCAATCGAATCTGTAAGAGGTTAAATGGAGTTTGACAAAAATTTTTCCGCCGCTAATATACGACCCCACACGATTCCTCTGTAGTTCAGTCGGTAGAACGGCGGACTGTTAATCCGTATGTCACTGGTTCGAGTCCAGTCAGAGGAGCCAGATTTTAGTTTCGGGACATCCTGGTGAGTCCGGAGACGTTTAAAAAACAAGAACTTATCTTTACCCGGTTGACCTGATAAGGTTTGCCGGGTTTTTTGACGCCCATAGTTTTTGGGGACTTAATCGGAGGGCTAGCGGTTCGTTGAGAAAATGAAGCCCCTGCCATGACACTCACTACTAATACAGATACTCCAGCCCATGAAAACCAGCAATGCGACAGGATATTTAAAGGCCAGGCCTGCCCGCGCTAATGTTGACCGGCATTCCGGAACGGCGCTCCAGCACCTCATTAACCCGCGAAGTATCAACGTCATCCCCTTTGATAAACGTGCGCAGCACTGGCGTAACGGGCAATGGAACTTTTTTGTCTGACTCAAATTCAGCACGGTTGCGAGAAAGCGGTTCGTGTACCTCCAGCCAACGACTGCCATCCGGCTCTACCGAAAATTTAACGGGCCTGTCGATAATCTGAACGCGGGCTCCTACAGGAACATGGTCGAATAAATATTTAATATCGTCATTGCGTAAACGGATACAGCCCTGACTGACGCGAAGGCCAATGCCAAAGTTAGTGTTAGTGCCATGGATGGCATATAACCTGCCGATATATATTGCGTATAGCCCCATAGGGTTATCCGGCCCCGCAGGCACCATCGCGGGCAGCGTTTTTCCCTCTTTAGCATATTCCCGACGCGTATTAGCCGTTGGCACCCAAACCGGGCCATCTTGTTTGCGTTCAACCGCAGTTACCCAGTTGCGCGGCGTTTCACGGCCAGCCTGACCAATACCAATAGGTAGCACCTCAACCGTATTCGTGCCTGCGGGATAATAATAAAGGCGCATCTCGGCGACGTTTACCACAATACCTTCACGAACGGTGTCAGGCAGAATCAACTGCTGCGGCACCACCAGTGTGGAACCAGACTGAGGTAAAAACACATCCACGCCGGGATTCGCTTCAAGCATATTACTCAGCCCCTGACCGTAGCGGGCGGCAAATGACTCTAAGGGCTGAGTATTGTTCTGCGGTACGGCGATTGTGACAGGCTGTCCTACCAGACGACTGCCTTCGGGCGGCAACGGATAGCTTATAGCCAGCGAGAAATGGCTTACCAACAAGACGAAAAACGGAAAAAAAGGTGTGATACGACGCATTATATCCCTTCCTTTGTCGCGGCAGGTGTGCGTTAAGTATAGCTTTTTTCTCACATGGCTGGTGTTGTGCGCCCGGGTTATGTTGCGTTTGCGTTCCCCTCCGACAGGACAATATTACTGGCCGCTAACTCCCCCATATTGTGGAACATGGCGCACGCGGCTTCCACGATCGGCATCGCCAGCGCCGCGCCGCTTCCTTCACCTAACCGCATCGCCATATGCAAATAGGGTTCCATAGACAAATGCGCGAGCGCGATGCGAGCGCCCTTTTCCGCCGAAAAGTGCGACGGGATCAGATAAGGTCTCACCGCAGGCGCAATCTGACAGGCCGCCAGCGCTGCCGAGTAGGAAAGAAAACCATCCAGCAATACGGGTAAGCCACACCTTGCCGCGCCAAGCATCACGCCGGTCATCCCGACCAGATCAAAACCACCCACCTTCGACAACACATCAATGCCATCGCGCGGATTGGGCTGATTAATCGCAATCGCCCGCCGCACGACGTCCACTTTATTATCGATGCGGGAAGGCGGAAGATTCGCGCCAATCCCCACCACCTCTTTTGCATCACTTCCTGTAAAAACGCTGACCATCGCGGCGGCTGGCGTAGTGTTCGCCATTCCCAGCTCCCCTACGCCAAATAAGGTCACGCCGCGTTGCGCCAGGTCGCAGGTGTAGCGGGAAACCTCCAGCAAAAGCGCCTCAGCTTGCGAGCGACTCATCGCCGGGCCAACGGCAATATTTCCGCAGCCGCGCGCGACGCGCATATTAACTACGCCAGGAATAGGTTCGGCATCAATACCGACATCAATGACATGCACCTTCGCACCGGCCTGAGCGGCAAGCACGCATACGCCGGTTGTTCCCTGCGTCATATTCGCCGCCTGAATCGCCGTCACGATTTTGGGCGAAACCGCTACGCCTTCATCCCAGACGCCATGGTCGGCGCACATCACCAGCACCGCCTTTTCACCTACCTGCGGCGTACCGTTAAGACCCGGCATTCCTGCGAGCTGAACGGCTAAGGTTTCCAGTCTGCCCAGGCTGCCCGGCGGTTTGAGCAGGCCGTCAATATGTTGCTGCGCACGCGCCATCGCCTCGGCGTCCGGCGCAGGAATGTCACGGAGTAAAGCGTGTAGTGTCTGCATAAGATGTCTCGTCCGTAATAATCGGCTCATAACAGAGCCAGCAGAAAGATCAGTTCGCCAAGTTCGATCGCCGCGCCCAGCGTATCGCCGGTTTGACCGCCAAGCGTACGTTTAAGCAACTGGCCAAGGATGAAAATCGCCGCGCATGTGACCACCATTGCGGCCAACCCTTGCATACCAGGCAGTAATACCGTGGCGACGATTACCGCCAATCCCAGAGTAATGCAGGTTTGCCGTCCGCTGACTTTACCGATAAATACATTGCCAAGACCCTCTTCACGGGCGTAGCGATGACGGTACATCAATAAAACGGCGCTGCCGCGTCCGGCCGCACAGGCCGCCGCCAACGCCGCCAACATTGGCGTTCCACGTAACGCCAGTTCGCTGACCACCAGAATTTTTGTCAGGAGCACAAAAATAAGCGCCAGCCCGCCATGGGTTCCCAGACGACTATCGCGCATAATCTCCAGCATTCGCTCACGGCGGCGCGCGGAAAAAATGCCATCGCAGGTATCGGCCAGCCCATCCAGGTGAAAACCACCGGTCAGCAGCGCCAGCGCCAGAATACAGAACAATGCCGCTAGCGGAATACCGCACCAGGATTGCAGGAGGATGAAAATCAGGCCGCTTACGCCCCCCAGAATCAACCCGATAAAGGGAAACATCACGATCCCACGCGAATACTGCTCGAAATCCAGTCCCTGCGACCAGCGTGACGGCACGGGCAAGCGGCTAATAAAAGCGAGCATGGCCCAAAACAGCTTACTCATTTAATTTTGACTCCAATACCTGAGACTACCAGCCAGACCTCATCCGCCGCTGCCGCCAGTCGTTGGTTGACCCGACCGGCAATATCACGAAAATGGCGCGCCAGACGGTTTTCCGGGACGATCCCCATTCCCACCTCATTTGTCACCAGTACCACTTTCGCCGGGCAGCGCTGGCAGGCTGCAATTAAAATCTGAATTTCATCGTCAATGGCGCGCTCCATCGCCGCGTAATCCCACTGTTCGGGATCGTTCTCGCCTCCCAGCGCAAACAGCAGATTCGTCACCATGGTGGTAATACATTCCAGCAAAATCGCGTCGTCAGGGGCAAGATCCGCGGTAATCAACGTATCAAGATGCCGCCAGCATTCTGCGGTCCGCCAGTGTGCCGGCCTGCCATCTTTATGATGCTGAATTCTCGCCGCCATCTCGTCATCAAGAATCTGCGAGGTGGCGATATACAGTACCTGCGGCGCATCGCCAATTAAGGCTTCAGCATGACGGCTTTTACCACTACGCGCCCCGCCCGTCACCAGAATCATCATACCGGCTCCTGATGCTGTTGCATGATGGTATAAATTTTATCAATATCAATATGTTGCCGCATCGCTTCCGCCAGCAGATCAAATTGCCGCGCTTTATGCTCCGCATAACAAAAAGTCGTTTCCCACGGCGCAAGCCCTTTTCGTGCCCGTAACCCATTGACCACCGCACGGGTAAACGCATCGCTGTCAAACAGGCCGTGAAGGTAAGTGCCAAACGCCAGTCCGTCGGCGGTGACCGCGCCATCCGCCACAGAGCATCCATTTTTCTGTAACGTCATGGCCGTACAGCATCCTTCCTGCAGCACCGTTTCCCCCATGTGGATTTCATAACCGCGTACCGGTAGCCCCGCCGCGGCAGCCAGCCAGCTGGGCAGCTCGCCTGACATTGTCGCGTTAACCTGCGTCGTGATTTTATCCTGTGCAAAGCGAGTGATCGTATTAAGCAGCCCCAGGCCCGGCTGCGTACCCAGCCCCGACTCCACCTCATCCACAATAGTGTCGCCCAGCATCTGGTAGCCACCGCAAATTCCCATCACCGGCACGCCCTGCCGATGTGTCTGCAATACCGCATCCGCCATCCCGCTTTCGCGCAGCCAGGCGAGGTCGCTCAGCGTATTCTTACTGCCCGGCAGGATCACCAGATCAGCGTCAGTCAACGCTTCCGGGCGGCGAATATAGCGTATGCGCACATCCGGCTGCGCCGCCAGAGCGTTAAAATCCGTAAAGTTAGAAATATGTGGCAGTTGCACAATGGCAATAGTGATATCACGGGGGGCGTTACCGCGATATTTATCGTTTTGCAGCGCGACGCCATCTTCATCTTCCAGATCCACATCCAGCCACGGCATCACTCCCAGGACCGGGACGCCGGTAAGCGATTCGATTTGTTCGATACCGGAATAGAGTAGCGCCACGTCGCCGCGGAATTTGTTGATAATGACGCCCTTTACTCTGTCACGCTCCTGTTTATGCAGCAGCGCCAGCGTGCCATAAATAGCGGCGAATACGCCGCCCCGGTCGATATCCGCCACCAGAATAACCGGACACTGGGCCATTTCCGCCATTCCCATATTGACGATATCGCGATCGCGCAGATTGATTTCCGCCGGGCTTCCGGCGCCTTCCAGCACAATAACGTCATATTCCTGCGCCAGGCTGTTATAGACCGCAAGGATTTGCTCACGCAAACGCGGTTTATAGTCATGGTAACTCACCGCATCCATATTGGTCGCCACTTTCCCCATCAGCACGACCTGCGCCTGGCGATCGCTGGTCGGTTTGAGCAGCACCGGGTTCATACGCACATCTGGCATGATCCCCGCGGCTTCCGCCTGAAAAATCTGCGCCCGCCCCATCTCTTTACCATCCGACGTAATACCAGAATTAAGCGCCATATTTTGCGATTTAAACGGCGCGGTACGCAGACCATCCTGATAAAAAATGCGGCATAAACCCGCCGCTAGCACACTTTTGCCGACGTCGGATGCCGTCCCCTGCAACATAACTGCCTGCGTCATGACGCCTCCCTGAATACGCACTTTTGCATTCGATGAAAAAACTCCGTTTCTGTTTTACACAGCGGCAGTCCCAGTTGAGTATGAAGTTTGACCAGCCAGGGCTGGGTTAGCCCCGCTTGTTCCATCGCTTCCGTACACGCGAAAACCTCGCCAGGCGCGCCATGCGTCAGGATCTGGCCCCGGCGTAATACGTATACGGCATCGCTAATTTCATAAATAAGATCGATATCATGGCTGGAGATAATGACATGATTGCCCTGCGCCACAATCCGCCTGATGATAGCAATCATCTGAGTGCGCCCTGCGGGATCGAGACCAGCAGTGGGTTCATCCAGCAATAGATAGCGCGCCTGTAGCACCAGCGCTCCGGCGATAGCCACACGTTTTTTTTGCCCATGACTCAAACACTGAATGGGCTGATGGCGAAAATGTTGGGCGTCAACCAGCGTTAGCGCCTCGTCGACGCGGCGCGTGATTTCCGCTTCCGGCACACCCAAATTACGTAAACTAAACGCAATGTCGCTATCGATATCAGTATAAAAAATCTGCTGTTCAGGGTCCTGAAAAACCGTCGCAACTTGCTGGCGCAGCGCCAGTAGTCCGCGCTTGCTGTAATCCAGCGGTTTTCCCTGCCACAACACGGCCCCTTTTTGCGGACGCAACAGGCCGCTCAGGTTCATAAAAAGCGTAGACTTCCCACAACCGTTGGCGCCCACCAAACCGGTAACGGGCGAAAGCGAAAAATCCAGATTTAACCCTTTAAGTACCGGCTCATCCTGATAACGAAACCACAGGTCTGAAGTGGCAAGCATAATAGTCCTTACAGGTGAAAATCACCCTGATACAGTTTGATATCCAGCGTGGTGGTCATTTGCTGATAACGCATTAACACCCGCGTAAACAGGAGTCCAGTCAGCATTGCCAGAGATCGATAGCCGTTCGACAGGCTGCAATAACCAAAACGCAGCGTTTGCGCACGACGGATTGCCACCGCCTCATCCAGAAGAATAAAGAGAAAGCGCCACGTTAACAGGATTTGCTCGGTAAGCAGGCGTGGAATATGCGCGCGCTTAAGCAAGCTAATTAACTGCGGAAACGGTAGGTTCATCACCAGCCACAACGTCGCGGACAGCGCCGTCAGGCTACGCCAGAACGTGTCATTCGCCGTAACCACGCCCGCACGGGTAATCCCGATCCAGTACGGCCCGACAGATATGCCAGCCAGCAGCATTTGCGGCTCGCGGCTGATGCTGAAGATAATCGTTATCACGCCGACCAACAAAAATCCAAAAGGTATCGCCATCCATCGACACCAGCGCCAGAGGGATATGCGCAATAGCCAACAGCTCAATCCGGCAATGATCAGCAGCTCAATGCCCTGCCCTACAGGCGGCAGAACAAACGCCAGTATCATCATCGCCAGCCACAGCAAAAACTTGCGCTGCGGCGCAACGTGTGCCCAGCGGCTTTGATAGCTGAGTCGATCAAGCCCGGTCATCACGGCGTTGTTTACCTTTGCAATACCCCAGGATATAAAAAATCACCGCCGCGCCAAGAGAGCCTTGAAGGGTAAACAGCAGGCTTTCAATTTCACCGCTGGCAGGTTCATATAACGGCTGAAACCAGGGTTTATACTGCGGCGCAAGAGCCTGAATCTGGCTTTCCGCTTCGCCGTCTGAACCGCCATATTCACCGCCATGGTTAATAAAAAACGGCAGAATCACCAACGCCACCACCATCGCTAACAACATCAACGTTTTTTTCATTTTAATGTCCTTGTACGGTAATCACTTGCCGTTTGGTTAACTGGTCATAAATCATGACGGTTAATAAACCTTCAGCAATAGCGACAGGAATCTGTGTGAGGCAGAAAATCCCCATAAACTTCACAACAGACCCTGTCGCTCCGGCATGGGGATCGGGAAACGCAACGCCAAGCTGGACTGAAGTCACAAAATAGGTCGCCAAATCCGCCAGCATCGCGCACAGAAAAACAGCGACATCGCGGCGCAGTCCGGCACGGCAGGCCATTTTCCACACCAGATAACCGACAACCGGGCCAATCACCGCCATCGACATTCCATTTGCGCCAAGCGTCGTCAGGCCGCCGTGCGCCAGCAATAGCGCCTGAAACAACAGCACAACCGCGCCGAGAATCGCCACCACCCCGGGCCCGAACAAGATAACCGCCAGACCAACGCCGGTCGGATGTGAACAACTCCCCGTTACCGACGGAATTTTGAGCGCGGACAGGACAAAAATAAACGCGCCGCACAGCGCCAGCAGTACCTTCTGATGATTATCCTCCTGCACAATACGCCGTAAGCGCACCAGTCCATACCACAAGCAGGGTAAAAACAGTAACCACCAGGCCAGCGCCCACACTGGCGGTAAAAAGCCCTCCATGATATGCATCGCAAACGCCTGTTGCGGGACAACCATCAGCAATAGCGCTGCAGCCAGTCCACTGAAAGACAACTGTCGAAGCTGCTGTTCAAGTTTCATTCTGCATACTCCCACTGTTTATTGACCAGAATGGTCGAAAAATAGGGCAACGGTCGATCATCGTTGACCTCGTGGAGATGGCGCCAGCACTGCTCGCCGGGCAGCGTGGCCTCGGACATCATTAAGGCGCATTCCAGCAGGCCAGTCTGCGCCAGCAACGCTTTAATACGAACGAACCGGCCATACACTTTCATCAGCACCAGGCTATCATGCTGTTGTAGCGCCTGGGCTATTTCCGCTTCCGGCGCGGTACAAGAAATAACCGCCAGCGATTGCTGTTCTATGGCGAGCGGCATTTTCGCGCGGGCGGCTATCGCGGCGAAGGACGTGACGCCGGGGACAATCTCCAGCCACTCCGGGCAGCCGATACGCTGGAGTAAAAAAATCCAGGTACTGAATAGCATCGCATCGCCCAGGGTAATAAAACCGACCTGTTTACCCGCTTTCACCTCTGCGGTAAGCGCGGCGGCAACCTCGTTCCAGACCGCTTCTTTCTCGGCGCCGTCAGCGCTCATAGGGAAATGGCAACAACGTACTTCCGTCTGCTCGCCGAGATAGTCGCGCACAATCGACAGCGCCAGACTATCGCCCCCCTTACGACCGGCGGGCGCATACAGAATGTCCAGCGAGCCAAGAATCCGCGCTGCGCGGACGGTTATCAGGTCGGGCGCGCCTGGCCCGGTGCTTAATGCGTATAATTTACCGTTCATGCCGCCTCCTCTACCGCCATGTTCAGCGCCTGGTGCAAATGCGCGACAAACATCGCCCGGATAGCCGGGTTTTCTCCCAGCCCGCTCAGCCACGGCGTCGCCGGAATGCCCGCCGCGTTAAAGCGCATTTTCCATGAGTCGCCGTCGTCTGAAGCCATATCATTAATGGCGTGATCGCCCGCCACCAGCATTAATGGCATCAAATGTACGCCGGTGACGCCTTCGTCACGCAGGCTGTCGATCAGGATGTCGACCTCCGGGTAGCTTTCTACGGCGCCGACGCGCGCCGGAAAGCGCTGCGCGGTCATCATATGATCGAGACAGGCATAAGCTGCGAATGCGTGATGGCTGGCGCCGTGGCCCATAAAAACGACTTTCTCCGTTTGTCTGAGCGATGGCATCTGTTGTCGCAACGCCTGCATTAGCTGCACATAATCGTTATGGCTGCTCAGCAGCGGCACGCCCAGCGTCAGGCGAGTAAATAACGGACGCAAGAGTTGTACTTCACGGACAATTTTTTCATATTCGTCGCCGTTAATAATGTGCAACGACTGAATCGCCACGTCCTGATATCCCTGTGCGGCAAGCTCTTGCAAAGCCTGTAATGGCGTATCGATGTCGATACCGTCACGCTGGCGAAGCTTGCGAATGATCATTCCGGAAGTGAAGGCGCGAAACAGGTCGCGATCGGGACAGGACGCCGCCAGATCACGTTCGCACGCCACAATGTTTTTTTCACAGGTGTCGTGATAGCTGGTGCCAAAACTGACTACCAGAAGCGCTTTTTTCATTTTTACTCCTTAGCTGCGGCCAGCCAGCGCGATAAACGCTGCGCAAAGGCGGCCTGGCTTTCCAGTAACTCATCACCCGTCACAAGCGGCGTCGGGCGCGCAATAACGATGCAGGGAATGCCCGCATCCAGACAGGGCTGAACTTTTTCCTGATATCCCCCCTCCGCGCCGGACGCTTTGGTAATGACTACGTCGGCCCGGCACTGGAGGTAAAACGCGGCGTTAAAATCAGCGCTGAACGGCCCACACAGTGCGAAAATTTCTCCAACGCCGAACCCCAGTTCGCTGCAGCGTTGAATCACCTCCGCCACGGGCAGTACGCGCGCCAGCAACGTTTTTTCCGCCAGCCCGGCACGCCAGGCGGCCAGATCTTTACTGCCGGTCGTCAGTAACACGCGCGGACCAAAACGCCTCGCTATCTCGCAGGCATCGGCAATACTGCGCGCCGTATAGAGAAGCGGATGCGTCAGATTGCTAAGCTGCTCCGGACGCTGATAACGACTTAACAACACGCCCGCCGTTTCACAGGCGCGAAGGAGGTTATGGCTGACCATTTCTGCATAAAGATGCGACGCATCTATTACCCAGCGAGTACGGTTTTCTTTTAGCCAGGCAACCATCTGCCCGTACTCCAGACGACCACAGCGCACCTGTCCTTTAATGTCGCCAGCCAGCGCTTTTCCGGCTGGCGTCGCCACGGATAAGGTGTACGCGACGTTCGCTGCATCCAGTTGTCGGCATAACGCGCGCGCATCGCTGGTGCCGCCCACCACCAGCACTTCCCCCTCATTCACAGCGTGTAACCTCGCGGCGTTATCATCAGCCCATCCTGAACATAGGTCGTTTTATTACCAACGATGACCAGACTGGTCATATCTACCGGTTCAAAATCCATATCGCCGAGCGTAGTCAGCCATTTTTCCTCTTTTTTACGTCCGGCGGATTTCACCACGCCAACCGGCGTCTGCGCGCTTTTACTGGCGGCAAGCAGGTCAAACGCGCGCGCCAGATGCCCTTCGCGCCCGCGGCTGCGCGGGTTGTAAAAACAGATAACAAAGTCTGCCTCTCCGGCGGCAACGATGCGTTTTTCAATAACCGGCCACGGGGTCAGCAGGTCGCTGAGGCTGATATGGCAGAAGTCATGCATCAGCGGCGCGCCCAATAAAGAGGCGGCGGCGATGCTGGCGGTCATGCCAGGAATGAGCCGCACCTCGACGTCCAGTTTTTGCTTGCCGACCAGTTCCAGCACCAGACCCGCCATGCCGTAAATACCGGCGTCGCCGCTGCTGATGAGCGCGACGTTATGCCCGGCCTGCGCCAGTTCAATAGCCGCCTGGCAGCGTTCAATTTCCTTACACATGCCGGTCTTGATCACCTGTTTGTCGCCAGTGAATGCTTTAACCAGATGGGTATAGGTTTTGTAACCCACGACGATTTCCGCCGCCTGAAGCGCCTCAATCGCCTCCATCGTCATCATTGCCTGCGAACCGGGGCCAATACCAATTACGCTCAACATCAGTGTGCAACTCCTAAAGTAATAGTGACGCCCTGTTCTCGCAGGGTCTCGCCTAACAATTGTCCCTGGCTTAATAACCACGCTGCCGGGCCGGATACGCTGCCAACGCCCACCGTTTTTCTGACGAAGCCAGAACCGGGAAAATGGTGTTCGAATTCACGCAACGCTTCGGCGGTAAAGGTTTTAAAAGGCACGCGGCAGCAGGAGGCGAGCTGAATAAGCCCCGGCTCCCCTTTTTTGAGCGTGACGCTGCCAATCGCTTTTAACGCCAGCGGATCGAGTTTCTGCGCTTCAAGCTGACGCGCCAGTAATGTCGCTAACAGGGGAAATGGCGTATCGCGGCGACAGCCAATTCCCGCCACCACACGCTGGGGCACCAGTTTCCAGTGCAGTACGGGAAGCTCAGGGAGGTCATTACGCAAAGAGACGCAGATAAGCGCATCCAGTTCAGGCAATCTCTGCAAATCATCAACAGGGATAAAACCACGAATATCGCACTGGCCGATCTCTTCCGTTAGTTCGGCATCCCACCATAACCCCACCCGTTGATGACTGACCAACATCTGGTTAACGGTTTTTACCGCCGTGCGAAGATCGGACATGCGGGCGTTAAGCTGGAAAGCTAAGGTGTCCAACGCGGACATCTCATTGACATCCGTTGCCGTGGTAATCACCGGATCGGCGCCTAACATTCCTGCCAGGTAGCGCGTCAAGGCATTGGCCCCGCCCGCATGACCGGAAAGCAGGCTAATGACATGCTGACCACGTTCATCAATGACGACCACCGCCGGATCGCTGAACTTGTCGTTCACTAACGGCGCCAGGACACGAACGGCAATGCCGGTCGCGCCGATAAAAATAAGCGCGGTATAAGTGGTAAAAGCCTGCCGGGCGGTATTAGCGAATCCGCCATCGAAGGGAATAAATCCCTCTTCCCGCAGTTTTTCACTGGTAAAGCAGGTTAACGGCAGCATCGCGGAGAGTCTCTTTGCCAGCGCCACGCCGCCGGGCGTCAGGCAAAACAACGCAATGGATTCAGGCTTTACGGTATTCATGGCTAAAGTCCGCTGC
Organism: Salmonella sp. SAL00653; assembly: GCF_046552515.1. Lineage (NCBI taxonomy): Bacteria > Pseudomonadati > Pseudomonadota > Gammaproteobacteria > Enterobacterales > Enterobacteriaceae > Salmonella > Salmonella sp. SAL00653. The sequence continues at coordinate 231,076 of NZ_JBGDTY010000003.1, read as the reverse complement.
ATAAAGTCTTGAGTAGTGATACTCCTTACCCAGAAAATTCCCGACCAGAATCAGCGCCGTCTTACGGATGCCAGCATCACGTACTTTGTCGCTAATATCCGCTAACGTGCCGCGAACGGTCTGGCTTTCCGGCCAGGTAGCCTTATAGATGACCGCGACAGGCGTAGCTGCCGGATAACCGCCGGCAATGAGACGTTCCGCCACTCGGTGAATACGCTGAACGGAGAGATAAATCGCCATCGACGTCTGGTGACTGGCGAACGCCTCCAGTTGTTCGCGCGCCGGTACTGGCGTGCGCCCTTCCAGACGGGTAATAATGAGACTCTGCGATACCTCCGGTACGGTATACTCCACACCCAGCTCCGCAGCAGCGCCGAGAAACGCGCTGACGCCAGGCACTACCTGCCAGTCGATACCACGGCGGGTTAACTCTTCGCCTTGCTCACGTACGGAGCCGTACAGCGAGACATCGCCCGTTTGCAAACGCACCACCGTTTTTCCCGCTTTCACGCCCGCGGCCATCAGCTCGATAATCTGCTCAAGATGCAGTTCGGCGCTGTCATAACGTTCTGCCTGCGCGGGGCAGTAATCCAGCAGTTCGGTATTGATCAGCGAACCGGCATAGATAACTACCTGCGCCTGTTGCAGCAGGCGGTAGCCTTTAAGCGTGATCAGCTCGCGATTGCCCGGCCCGGCGCCGACGAACCATACACAGCGTGGATCAAATGTCTCTGACATGGTTTTCTTCCTTCTGACAGGCGATAACAAAAACAGGATTGTTCGGTTTGAAATAGTGTCCCGCCCCCAGCGGCGTTAACGATGAAAGCTGAAGCTGTACACAGTCCATTCGACATGCGCCGATGTGGGCAAGATGCGCCAGCGCGCTATGAAGGTTTTCCTGCAAGATAAAGGTCATCACCAGACGGCCACCGGGATGCAGATGACCCATCGCCCAGTCAATCAGCGCCGTCAGATGCCCGCCGCTGCCGCCCATAAACACCGCATCGGCTTTCCCGGTTATGGTCATTGGCGCTTCGCCGGGGAGAATATCGATATTGCCGCAGGCAAAGCGCTGACGATTCTCATCAAGCAGCCGTAGCGCGGCAGGATTACGCTCGATAGCCGTCACCTGCAACGAAGGAAATTGCAGCGCCGCTTCAATTGAGACGCTTCCCGTTCCCGCCCCGACGTCAATCAGGTGACTGGCGCGGTGGAGCTCAAGTTTCGACAGCGCCAGCGCCCGTACCGCCTCTTTGGTCATTGGCACGTTCTCGCCGCGCAGAAAAAGCTCATCTTTCATCCAGGATCACCACTGCATTCATTTCATAGTCGGCGTTGACCGCACTGACGGGTAGCCAGTGGATCCGCTCATTTTCCATCGCCAGATTTTCACCAATCACCATTAAGCGATGCCCTTTGCCCCGCGCGACCAGTTCCCGCGCGATTTCTCGCGGCCCGCAGCGGGCATCCGTGACCATCGCCACTTTGCGATGGCTCGCCAACTGATCGAAGCTGACGCAACGACCGTGGCTACTGGTCAACCACATGTCATTCATATCAATTCCAGCCTGTGCGCACAGATACTGTACGGCGCTGATGCCAGGGATAATGCGAACCTGTTCGATACCAAAATGCGCCACCAGGCGTGTACCAATGCCATAAAACAGCGGATCGCCGGAGGCCAGCACCACGATCCCTTTATCCCGACGGGTGGCAATCCAAGACAACAACGCGCCAATATCCGCGCCCAGCGTAAATCGTTCGCCGCCAAACGCCGGAAACTGCGCCAAATGCCGTTTACCGCCTGCCAGCGCATCGGCGTGGTCTATCGCTTCCAGCGCCGCAGGGGTCATCAAATGCCGTCCGGCGGGCCCCATTCCCACGACCGTTAGCATTGCAGCTCCTTAGCAATCTCGTCGACGGGACGATTACTGCCGAGAATATGGTTATCAAAAGAAAACAGGATGGCGTCGCAGACAGGCGGCGTTTTGGTAAAACGCAGCATCTGCATGACTCGCAAACAAATACGCCTGGCAAGATGGTTATAGATATGCCCGAAGCCATATGCTTCAATGTGCTCCATTGCCGCTTCAGTGGTATCGCAATCGCCGACCAGGGTGAGTAACTCCAGCGGCGCGCCCAGTAAAGCTAAATGCGCGACCAGCGTTTCCATGCGCGCATCGGCAATATGGCTATGGGTATGAAAGATCCCGGCGGCAATTTTGATCAGTTTTCCAGGATGCCCCACCAGCACTATCTGGCAAAATCCCAGCCGTACCGCCTCTTCAATCATGTAGCCGACAAAATTGCTCATGGTGACGACCGCCTGTGTGTCGACGCCCATTTGTTCGCGAACAAACCGTTCGCCGTGGTTGCCCGGCACGAGTATCACCCGCGTTAATCCTGACGCCCGTTTGATCTCCAGTTCCAGCGATAGCGAGCGTTTCCAGCTTTCTTCCGACATCGGTGTCACAATGCCGGTAGTGCCAATAATGGAAATGCCGCCAAGAATGCCAAGCCGCGAGTTATACGTTTTTTGCGCCCGCGCTTCGCCTTCCGGGGCAAAAATCTCCACATCGGCCCCACGCGCTGGGCCTATCGCTTCGCGCACCGCAGATTCAATGGTATGACGCGGCGTACGATTGATGGCAGCGCTCCCGAGCGGTAGTCCAACCCCTTTACGCGTTACCGTACCAATACCTTCGCCGCCAGTGAGCGTAATCTCACCGCTGTCGTTGAGCGTAACGCGGGCAAAAATCAGCATTCCGTGCGTGGCATCCACATCATCGCCGCCATCTTTACGAATTGCGGCTATCGCCTGCTGGCCTTCAATGTGCGGCGACTCCACGTTCAGGCATAGCGTGACGCCCGACGGCGTGACGATGGAGACCTGATGAATCAGATGTTGACGCAATACCATCAGCGCGGCGACTTTTGCCGCCGCCGTCGCGCAGGAACCGGTGGTATATCCTTTACGTAACGCTTTACCGTGGTGCCAGACCGGCGCGTCAAAAGAAAGCTCGCTCATCAGGCCTCCCGGAGGTGATAGAGCAGCGCATTGACGATAGCGGCAGCCACGTTACTGCCGCCTTTACGCCCTAACGCGGCAACCGCGGGGAAATGGCTATGGGTGAGTGCCTCTTTGGACTCCGCCGCGCCGACAAAGCCTACCGGTACGCCCACCACGCCGCTCACCGTCACGTTATGTTCAAGCAAACGGAACAGGGCCGTCGGCGCATTACCGAAAACAAAGAGCTTGTTTTTCTCCTCCTCGGCGATAGCGATATCGACGGCGGCCATTGAACGGGTAATCCCCTGCGTTTTTGCGGCGCGCACCACGCGCGGCTCGCTGATATAACAGCGACACTCGCCGCCAAACGTCGCCAGTAATCTTTTATTAATGCCGGACAGCGCCATCGTGGTATCGGTATAAATAATGCACGGATGGCGTAACGCATCACAAAGCTGTTCCAGCGCATCGGCAGAGAACCACAAAATGTCCAGCCAGTCGAAATCGGCGGTGGTATGAATAACCCGCTTGATAATGGCCTCATGGAGCGGACTGGCGAAACGGTAATCAGGACGCGTTTCGCGAATAATGTCGCTAATAATGGTGAAACTGTTGGCCTCAATGGTTTGGGGCTGCTGGATATAATGCATACTGTCGTCCTCAGGCCAGGCCAGATAACCCGCACCGCGCCGCAATAAACAGCGCCAGGGTTGAAGCGACCCACATCAATCGAATCGTTCGGGAAATATCGTCCACGGAAATATCGCGCTGCGCGTCGCCTATCCAGGGCTTGTCCACACGCTCGCCAAAGTAGTTATTTGGGCCGCCGAGCTGGATACCTAAGGCGCCGGCCACACACGCTTCCGACCAGGCGCAATTTGGGCTACTGTGGTTATAACGGTCACGCCAGCCAATACGCAGCGCACGCCAACCACTCAGGCGACACAGTCCTGCCGCAATGCCCAGCAACAGCCAGCTCAGTCGGGCAGGAAGATAGTTCGCTACGTCGTCCATACGGGCGCTGACCATACCAATCGCCCGGTATTTTTCATGTTTGTAGCCCACCATTGAATCCAGGGTATTGACGGCTTTGTAGGCCATCGCCAGCGGCGCGCCGCCGAGAAAGAGGAAAAAGAGCGGCGCGATAATGCCGTCAACGGTGTTTTCTGCAACCGTTTCCACCACGGCGCGATTGATCTGCGCTGGCTGAAGTTGCGACGTATCGCGCCCGACGATCCAGGAGAGTTTTATTCGGCTTTCCGCAAGGTCGTTCTCCCGTAACGGTCGTTCAACCTCCTGTGCGGCGCGGGCCAGAGAGCGTCCGGCCAGCGTGGTAAAGATCATCCAGACTTCGACGCTCCAGCCAAACCAGGGGTGAATCCGCTGCGCCAGCGCCAGTACGCCCCATGCCACGCCCCAGGTCGCCCCGACAACCACAACCCACATTACGCCGCCGCCAATCCGCAGCGCTTTATCGCCGGGACAATAGCGACGCACAATACGCTGCACAAACGTGATTAAACGACCTATCCAGCGTACCGGATGGGGCCAGTGTTGAGGGTCGCCGATGATAAAATCCAGCACCCAGGCGATACACCAGGCAAGAATCATCATAATACGCGCCTCGCCGCCGCCAGCCAGTGCTGCAACATTTCCGGACGCTGGGCGAAATGGACGTGCAGATAGGTGGCAAACGTGTTGCCTGTCTGCCAGCCGCCAGTCCATTCCTGTAACACGCGGCCATCGCGAACCTTACGACAGGCCATAACGGCGGGTGTTTCGGGGATAAAATCTGAGTAGTGAAATTCATGGCCGCGCACTATCTCGCCAGGCACCGCCAATAGCGTTGGCTGCATAGCCTGCGCCTCACAGTAACCAAAGCGGGTAAGTCGCTTACCCATTTTGCTGTGACCGGGGATAATATTCGCCATCTGATGAATTTCCCCACCGCTATCCTCCAGAGTGCTCCCCAGATACATCAGACCGCCACACTCCGCGTAAATCGCCACGCCGCGCTGATGCGCCGCCCGCAAATGTTTTAACATCGCCGTATTTGCCGCCAGATCCGCGGCGTATAATTCAGGATATCCACCGCCCAGCCAGATCATCTGACAATCAGGCAATGCGCGGTCATGCAGTGGGCTAAAACGCACAATGTTAACGCCGGCACGCTCCAGCAAATCGATGTTATCGGGATAATAAAAGTTAAAGGCCTCATCATCCGCCAGAGCAAGCGTCAGCCCTGCCCCCGCTGTGTTATCGGGGCGCTCAGGCCACATTCCCGTCGGAAGCGCTGATAACACGCTCAGCGAGAGTAGCGCATCCACATCCACTGTTTGTTCCAGCGAGGCGGCAAAATCATGCCATGATTGCTGATTGACGAGGGATTCTCTGGCGGTAATCAACCCCAGGTGGCGTTCAGGTAATGCGACGCCGTCGCAAGGAGGGACATACCCCAGTACCGGCAGTGAGCAATAATGTTCAATGGCATTTTTGAGGAGCTGATAGTGGGCGTCGCTAGTGACGCGATTCACAATCACGCCCGCGAGGTTGAGGGTCGGGTCGAAGTGCTGAAATCCCATCACGATAGCCGCAAGCGACGTTGAAACAGCCTTGCCGTCCACCAGTAGGATGACCGGGCAACCAAGCTGTTTCGCCATTGCGGCTGTGCTGCAATAATTGGGGTCGACGCCATAGCCGTCATACAGCCCCATGACACCCTCGATGACGGCGATATCCGCCTGCCGCATTTGTTCGCAAAATAAGGCGTTGAGAACAGGAGGAGGAAGCATGAAACTGTCAAGATTACGGGACGCCACGCCACAGATAGCGGTATGCCAGCCGGTATCAAGGTAATCTGGCCCAACTTTAAACGGCTGTACGCGCAGCGCGCGTTTTTGCAGCAGCCTCAACAAACCAAGCGTCACCGTGGTTTTGCCGCAACCGCTTCCTGTGCCTGCAAGAATAAATGCGTGATGCCTTGCCGCCATTACCCTGATCCTGTTCAGGGTGGTAGGGGTATACAGGTACGCGCATGTTCAGTCTTTCGACTGTACGCGTCTTCGCAACCCACTTCCCACCGAAGTTGTTGGTTATCACCAACAGGCAGGTCTTCTGGCTTAGCGTCCTCCTCGCCCGTCCTTCCCAATCTTGCGATCAGTGGTCTTTACGGGGTCGTCAGCATCACAGCAGCGGGGGCTGCGGGGGATTTTCACCCCCTTCCCTACCACAAATGTGGCAAACCTGTTGGTTTACGTTATGGCTGTACTGCACACCCATAACGGCAATTAATAATGTGCTACGTTTTACATTTCTGTGAGCAATAGCCTGAGCGGTTGCTCATCTGACGTTAATCTACTCATCCTTACCGGTATATTGACGATAAAACGTATCGACAAAGCGTAATAAAACTTATCTTTCCTGACACTGTACTTCATCACAAAAATAAAAACTGGTGCAGTTTATGCCCTAAATTTTATTATTTTGTTGCGCTATGACAATTTATTGTTACACCAGATAAATTTTCTTTCTGAAATGATTAAGATACAAAAGACTATCAAAAATCGGCAATAGCAAAATATTGCTATTCATAACGATGGAGGATGAGAATTCTCATTTATCTGCTGGCGATAAGCCTGCGGCGTAACCTGATAGGTCTGGCGGAAGACTTTGCAAAAATAGCTGGTTTGCGAAAAGCCTAAATTACGCGCAATACTGGCAATACTCCAGTCACTATGGCAAAGCAATTCTCTGGCGCTAACCATTCTCTGGCGGTTTACCCACGCATTAAATCCGATTCCCTGATATTTCTTGAATAGCTTACTGAAGTAATAGGGGCTGAGATAGACATGTGAGGCGACATCCTCAAGACGAAGATCGTCGGACAAATGCGCATCAATATAGCGAAGCGCTTTTTTCATTTTACTGTCATGCGGAGTGGGACCACGAGTGGTTTTATTTGCCTCCGATTGCTGCGGATTGTCTTTGATAACCACGAAATTGAGCTGTTTTTTCAGGCAATTCTCAACAATCAGTTTAAGAAGATCGGAGGAAGCGATAACGCGTGAATAGTCCATCTCTGGCACATTCCGAAATTCATTCAAGAGCTCAGGGTCAGCCTGCCAGCGATCGTCAACATTAAGAATGTTTACCAGCTCCACGTCATTACTTAAACGAACCTGCCCGCATAAAACAAAGCCAACTAAATGCCCTGCGATTACCAGCGGAATAGAAAAATCCGTTAGACCGGCATGACAACGATAAATACAGGGTTGATCGGACTTCGATGCCTCCAGTCCCCCGCAGCGATCGCTCATACGACAACGTGTACTATGCTGGGGATGCTGCCGCATCAACTGACAAAACGGCGTGAAATTGAATAGCTCAGATATTTCATCACCATGAATATTGACAACCACAACCGCCAGACCGGTGGCTTGTGCAAAATCCTGTGCGATTTTATTAATGAGTTCTGAGTTCAGAGCGCTCGCAGAAATCATGATAAAACCCCTCAGTTAATTTATTGTTATAAACAAAACACATTATTTACATTCACTTTTTATTACCATTATCCTGGCCCTGATAAAAAGTACAATGACAATATCAAAAGTCTCCCATTGCTGGGAGACGTTTTGATCAGTTCGTGAAAGCAGATCACGAAATTATCTCACCTGTTTTTACGATACATGATTGCTGTGAATCTGGTTCGCATTTCCTTACAGTTCACAGCGGTTACAAGGTAAATTCTTACCAATAAAATAGCGATATATGGCTGCTCCGGCACAGGCGCCGATAACAGGCGCGACAATCGGCACGATAAAATAAGGGATCTCTCGCCCACCGCTCATCGCCATGTTCCCCCACCCCGCTAACCATGTGAACAGTTTGGGACCGAAATCACGCGCCGGGTTCATTGCAAAACCGGTAAGGGGTCCAGTAGACGCGCCGATAACGGCAACCAGTATCCCAATAAGCAAAGGCGCAAGCGGCCCTTTAGGAATGCCATTGCCATCATCCGTCAATGCCATGATCATGCCCATCAGAATCGACGTAATGACCACTTCCACCAACGCAGCCTGCCATACATTTAGCGCTGCGGCCGGATAGGTACTGAAAATGCTGGCTAATTGCAAACTTTCGACGCTACCGCGCACCATATGATGCGCAGTCTCAAATTCAGTAAAAAGGCTACTATAAAGCACATACGCCAGCAGAGCGCCGCCAAAAGCGCCGGCAAACTGGGCAATAATATAAGGCAATACTTTCTGTTTGGGGAAGCAGGCAAACAGCCACAGCGCAATCGTCACCGCAGGGTTAAGATGTCCGCCGGAGATTCCGGCAGTAAGGTAAACGGCCAGTGAAATTCCAAGCCCCCAAATAATGCAAATCTCCCATAATCCGAGGCTGGCGCCTGCGACTTTGAGCGCGCTCAAACAACCGATACCAAAAAACAAAAAGAGTCCGGTGCCTAAAAATTCCGCACCACATTGCGCCTTTAGAGAATCATTCATGTGACACCTTCTGAGCAAAGTTCGTGTCCTGGCCAGCGCAAGTTTCGGCTGGCGGTGGAGTACAGCTAACCTCACTATAAAAAGTGCCGCCTGTAAATTGTTGGCAACCTGCGGGCCTGCCTTCCGGAAAAATCGTGTTGCGATAGCAAAATTTTGCTTTTCCGATATTTTTATCAGCCCATCACACGGGAAATTTGAGCTATAAAATACGCCTGTTGAAATAATAAAATATTGCACAAGCCAACTTATCAATTTCGAATAAACATCACATTTTGCGTCTTTCGCCATATCAAATAAAAATACTCTCGTCACTAACAAAAATGTAAAAATGAAATAATAAAAACAAAATAATCATATAGACAATAATAAATTAAATATTGATTATCAATGAGTTATAAAAATAAAAGGCAATTTAGTCATATTGCTTTCTCATTATTTTCTGATGCTCAACAGCAAGTCAGCCATTCTTTTTCCTCGCATCTTCTTATAGTCCCAACTATCGGAACACTCCATGCGAGGTCTTTATGCAACAAGAAGCACTAGGAATGGTAGAAACCAAAGGCTTAACCGCAGCCATAGAGGCCGCTGATGCAATGGTTAAGTCAGCCAATGTGATGTTAGTGGGCTATGAAAAGATTGGCTCCGGGCTGGTAACCGTCATCGTGCGCGGCGATGTTGGCGCGGTCAAAGCGGCCACCGATGCAGGTGCCGCAGCCGCACGCAACGTGGGTGAAGTGAAAGCCGTACACGTCATCCCACGCCCTCACACCGATGTAGAAAAAATCTTACCGAAGGGAATTAGCCAATGAGCAGCAATGAGCTGGTGGAACAGATCATGGCGCAGGTGATTGCCCGTGTGGCAACGCCGGAACAACAGGCCATCCCTGGTCAACCCCAACCTATACGAGAGACGGCTATGGCAGAAAAAAGCTGCAGTTTAACGGAATTTGTCGGGACCGCCATTGGCGATACCCTGGGCCTGGTTATCGCCAACGTCGATACCGCCCTGCTGGACGCGATGAAGCTTGAGAAGCGCTATCGTTCCATCGGTATTCTCGGCGCCCGCACCGGCGCAGGCCCGCACATTATGGCGGCGGACGAAGCGGTGAAAGCCACCAACACCGAAGTGGTCAGCATTGAGCTGCCGCGCGATACCAAAGGCGGAGCGGGCCACGGTTCGCTGATTATTTTAGGCGGTAACGATGTATCCGACGTCAAGCGCGGTATCGAAGTCGCGCTGAAAGAGCTGGACCGCACCTTCGGTGATGTTTACGGCAACGAAGCCGGACATATCGAGCTGCAGTACACCGCTCGCGCCAGCTATGCGCTGGAAAAAGCGTTCGGCGCGCCGATTGGCCGCGCCTGCGGCATTATCGTCGGCGCTCCGGCTTCCGTCGGCGTACTGATGGCCGATACCGCGCTGAAGTCAGCCAACGTTGAAGTCGTGGCGTACAGCTCTCCGGCGCACGGCACCAGCTTTAGTAACGAATCTATTCTGGTGATTTCCGGCGACTCCGGCGCGGTCCGTCAGGCGGTGACCTCCGCCCGCGAAATCGGCAAAACCGTCCTTGCGACCCTCGGTTCTGAACCGAAAAACGATCGCCCGTCCTACATCTGATACCCACGAGGCTGATTCATGAGATCGAAAAGATTTGAAGCACTGGCGAAACGCCCTGTGAATCAGGACGGCTTTGTTAAGGAGTGGATCGAAGAAGGCTTTATCGCGATGGAAAGCCCGAACGACCCAAAACCGTCGATAAAAATCGTTAACGGCGCGGTAACCGAGCTGGACGGAAAACCGGTTAGCGAATTCGACCTGATCGACCACTTTATCGCCCGCTACGGCATCAACCTGAACCGCGCCGAAGAAGTGATGGCGATGGATTCGATCAAGCTGGCTAACATGCTGTGCGATCCGAACGTCAAGCGCAGCGAAATCGTCCCGCTAACCACCGCGATGACCCCGGCGAAAATTGTTGAAGTGGTTTCGCATATGAACGTGGTTGAGATGATGATGGCGATGCAGAAAATGCGCGCCCGCCGCACGCCATCTCAGCAGGCGCACGTCACCAACGTTAAAGACAACCCGGTGCAAATTGCCGCCGACGCCGCCGAAGGCGCATGGCGCGGGTTTGACGAACAAGAAACCACGGTTGCGGTAGCACGCTACGCGCCGTTCAACGCCATCGCGCTGTTGGTCGGCTCTCAGGTTGGTCGTCCGGGCGTACTGACGCAGTGCTCACTGGAAGAAGCCACCGAGCTGAAGCTCGGCATGCTGGGCCACACCTGCTACGCCGAAACCATCTCCGTTTACGGCACCGAGCCGGTCTTCACCGACGGTGACGATACACCATGGTCGAAGGGCTTCTTAGCCTCCTCCTACGCCTCTCGCGGCCTGAAAATGCGCTTCACCTCCGGCTCCGGCTCCGAAGTGCAGATGGGCTACGCCGAAGGCAAATCCATGCTGTATCTGGAAGCGCGCTGCATCTATATCACCAAAGCCGCGGGCGTTCAGGGGCTGCAAAACGGCTCCGTAAGCTGTATCGGCGTACCGTCTGCCGTGCCGTCAGGTATTCGTGCCGTGCTGGCGGAAAACCTGATCTGCTCGTCACTGGATCTGGAATGCGCCTCCAGTAACGACCAGACCTTCACCCACTCCGATATGCGTCGTACCGCGCGCCTGCTGATGCAGTTCCTGCCGGGTACCGACTTTATCTCCTCCGGTTATTCCGCGGTGCCGAACTACGACAACATGTTCGCCGGTTCCAACGAAGATGCGGAAGACTTTGACGACTACAACGTTATCCAGCGTGACCTGAAAGTGGACGGCGGTCTGCGCCCGGTTCGTGAAGAGGACGTTATCGCCATCCGTAACAAAGCCGCCCGCGCGCTGCAGGCCGTGTTTGCCGGAATGGGACTACCGCCGATTACCGATGAAGAAGTTGAAGCCGCGACCTATGCCCGCGGTTCGAAAGATATGCCGGAGCGTAACATCGTCGAAGACATCAAGTTCGCCCAGGAAATCATCAATAAAAACCGCAACGGTCTGGAAGTCGTTAAAGCGCTGGCGCAGGGCGGGTTTACCGACGTGGCCCAGGACATGCTCAACATCCAGAAAGCCAAGCTAACCGGCGACTATTTGCACACCTCCGCCATTATCGTCGGCGACGGACAAGTGCTCTCTGCGGTTAATGACGTCAATGACTATGCCGGTCCGGCAACAGGTTATCGCCTGCAGGGAGAACGCTGGGAAGAGATTAAAAACATCCCTGGCGCTCTTGATCCCAACGAGATTGATTAAGGGGTGAGAAATGGAAATTAATGAAAAATTGCTGCGCCAGATAATTGAAGACGTGCTCCGCGATATGAAGGGCAGCGATAAACCCGTCTCGTTTAATGCGCCTGCGGCATCCACAGCACCACAGACCGCTGCGCCTGCGGGCGACGGCTTTCTGACCGAAGTGGGCGAAGCTCGCCAGGGTACTCAGCAGGACGAAGTCATTATCGCCGTCGGCCCGGCATTTGGCCTGGCACAGACTGTTAATATCGTCGGCTTACCGCATAAGAGCATCCTGCGCGAAGTCATTGCCGGTATTGAAGAAGAAGGTATCAGGGCGCGCGTGATTCGCTGCTTTAAATCTTCCGACGTGGCGTTCGTCGCCGTTGAAGGTAACCGCCTGAGCGGCTCCGGCATTTCCATCGGCATCCAGTCGAAAGGCACTACGGTTATCCACCAGCAGGGACTACCGCCGCTCTCCAACCTGGAGCTGTTCCCGCAAGCACCGCTGCTGACGCTGGAAACCTACCGTCAGATTGGTAAAAACGCCGCCCGTTATGCGAAACGCGAATCACCGCAGCCGGTCCCTACGCTGAATGACCAGATGGCACGCCCGAAGTACCAGGCAAAGTCGGCCATTTTGCACATTAAAGAGACCAAGTACGTCGTGACGGGCAAAAACCCGCAGGAACTGCGCGTGGCGCTTTGATAAAGGATAACTCCATGAATACCGACGCAATTGAATCGATGGTTCGGGACGTATTGAGCCGCATGAACAGCCTGCAGGGCGATGCGCCAGCCGCGGCTTCGGCGGCAGGCGGCACGTCCCGCAGCGCAAAGGTCAGCGACTACCCGCTGGCGAACAAACACCCGGAATGGGTGAAAACCGCCACCAATAAAACGCTGGACGACTTTACGCTGGAAAACGTGCTGAGCAATAAAGTCACCGCTCAGGATATGCGTATTACCCCGGAAACCCTGCGCTTACAGGCGTCTATCGCCAAAGATGCGGGCCGCGACCGGCTGGCGATGAACTTTGAACGCGCCGCCGAACTGACCGCGGTACCGGACGATCGCATTCTTGAAATCTACAACGCCCTTCGCCCCTATCGCTCGACGAAAGAAGAGCTGATGGCTATCGCCGACGATCTCGAAAACCGCTATCAGGCGAAGATCTGCGCAGCTTTCGTTCGCGAAGCGGCAACGCTGTATGTCGAGCGTAAAAAACTCAAAGGCGACGATTAACTTTAGGGGTAGACAATGCGATATATAGCTGGCATTGACATCGGTAACTCATCAACGGAAGTCGCACTGGCGCGGCAAGATGAGACTGGCGCACTGACGATTACGCACAGCGCGCTGGCGGAAACCACCGGGATCAAAGGCACGTTGCGTAACGTGTTCGGCATTCAGGAAGCGCTCGCCCTCGTCGCAAAGCGCGCGGGGATCAATGTCAGCGATATTTCGCTCATCCGCATTAACGAAGCCACGCCGGTGATTGGCGATGTGGCGATGGAAACCATTACCGAAACCATCATCACCGAATCGACAATGATCGGCCATAACCCAAAAACACCGGGCGGAGTAGGCCTTGGTGTGGGTATCACGATTACGCCGGAGGAGCTGTTAACCCGCCCGGCGGACTCGTCCTATATTCTGGTGGTGTCATCGGCATTCGATTTTGCCGACATCGCCAATGTTATCAACGCCTCAATGCGTGCCGGATACCAGATTACCGGCGTCATTTTGCAGCGCGACGATGGCGTACTGGTCAGCAACCGGCTGGAAAAATCGCTGCCGATCGTTGACGAGGTTCTGTACATCGACCGCATTCCTCTGGGGATGCTGGCGGCGATTGAAGTCGCCGTGCCGGGGAAGGTTATCGAGACCCTCTCCAACCCTTACGGCATCGCCACCGTATTCAACCTCAACGCCGATGAGACGAAAAACATCGTCCCGATGGCGCGCGCGCTGATTGGCAACCGTTCCGCCGTGGTGGTTAAAACGCCATCCGGCGACGTCAAAGCGCGCGCAATACCCGCCGGTAACCTGGAGCTGCAGGCTCAGGGTCGTACCGTGCGCGTGGATGTTGCCGCCGGTGCCGAAGCTATCATGAAAGCGGTGGACGGCTGCGGCAAGCTCGACAACGTCACTGGCGAGGCCGGGACCAATATCGGCGGCATGCTGGAGCACGTACGCCAGACCATGGCCGACCTAACCAATAAGCCCAGCAGCGAGATTTTCATTCAGGATCTTCTGGCCGTTGACACCTCGGTTCCGGTGAGCGTCACCGGCGGTCTGGCCGGGGAGTTCTCACTGGAGCAGGCCGTCGGCATCGCCTCGATGGTGAAATCAGACCGTCTGCAGATGGCGATAATTGCCCGTGAAATTGAGCAGAAGCTTAATATCGACGTGCAGATCGGCGGCGCTGAGGCTGAAGCCGCCATTCTGGGCGCGCTGACCACGCCGGGTACCACCCGACCGCTGGCGATCCTTGACCTCGGCGCGGGCTCCACCGATGCCTCCATCATCAACCCTAAAGGCGAAATCATCGCCACTCACCTCGCCGGTGCAGGCGACATGGTGACGATGATTATTGCCCGCGAGCTGGGGCTGGAAGACCGCTATCTGGCGGAAGAGATCAAAAAATACCCGCTGGCGAAGGTCGAAAGCCTGTTCCACTTACGCCACGAGGACGGCAGCGTCCAGTTCTTCCCGACGCCGCTGCCTCCCGCCGTGTTCGCCCGCGTCTGCGTGGTGAAACCGGACGAACTGGTGCCGCTTCCCGGCGACTTAGCGCTGGAAAAAGTGCGCGCCATTCGCCGCAGCGCTAAAGAACGCGTCTTTGTCACCAACGCCCTGCGCGCGCTGCGTCAGGTCAGTCCAACCGGCAACATTCGCGATATTCCGTTCGTGGTGCTGGTCGGCGGCTCGTCGCTGGATTTCGAAGTTCCGCAGCTGGTCACCGATGCGCTGGCGCACTACCGCCTGGTCGCCGGGCGAGGAAATATTCGCGGCAGCGAAGGCCCAAGAAACGCGGTGGCCACCGGCCTGATTCTCTCCTGGCACAAGGAATTTGCATATGGACAGTAATCACAGCGCCCCGGCCATCGTCATTACCGTTATCAACGACTGCGCCAGCCTCTGGCACGAAGTGCTGCTGGGTATCGAAGAGGAAGGCATCCCTTTCCTGCTTCAGCGTCACCCGGCTGGAGATGTCGTTGACAGCGCCTGGCAGGCGGCGCGCAGCTCGCCGCTGCTGGTCGGCATCGCCTGCGATCGCCATACGCTGGTCGTACATTACAAGAATTTACCCGCATCGGCACCGCTTTTTACGCTGATGCATCATCAGGACAGTCAGGCCCAACGCAACACCGGTAATAACGCGGCACGGCTGGTCAAAGGGATCCCTTTTCGGGATCTCCATGCTTAATCACAGGAGAACGGCAGTATGAATAACGCACAGGGACTGGTTGAAACAAAAGGGCTGGTCGGCGCCATTGAAGCCGCCGACGCAATGGTGAAATCCGCCAACGTACAGC
This sequence comes from Salmonella sp. SAL00653, assembly GCF_046552515.1. Lineage (NCBI taxonomy): Bacteria > Pseudomonadati > Pseudomonadota > Gammaproteobacteria > Enterobacterales > Enterobacteriaceae > Salmonella > Salmonella sp. SAL00653. The sequence continues at coordinate 215,737 of NZ_JBGDTY010000003.1, read as the reverse complement.
TGGTGGGCTACGAAAAAATTGGTTCTGGCCTGGTTACCGTCATGGTTCGCGGCGACGTCGGCGCGGTTAAAGCAGCCGTAGATGCAGGCAGCGCAGCGGCAAGCGTAGTGGGTGAAGTGAAATCCTGCCACGTTATCCCGCGTCCGCACAGTGATGTTGAGGCCATTTTACCGAAATCAGCCTAATCGATGGCGAATAAGGAGCACCGCGTGAAGCAATCACTGGGATTACTTGAAGTTTGTGGTCTGGCACTGGCTATCAGCTGCGCCGATATCATGGCGAAATCCGCTTCTATCACGCTGCTCGCTCTCGAAAAGACCAATGGTTCAGGCTGGATGGTGATTAAAATTACCGGTGATGTGGCCTCCGTGCAGGCGGCCATCACCACCGGTGCGCAATTTGCCGAACAGCGGAATGGTCTGGTGGCCCACAAGGTTATCGCCAGGCCCGGAGAAGGGATCCTGCTCGCAGAGACACCCTCCCCCTCCCTCATTGAACCTGAGCCTGAAGCGTCAGAGATAGCTGATGTCGTTTCTGAAGCGCCAGCCGAAGAGGCCCCGCAGGAATCAGAACTGGTCAGCTGCAATCTGTGTCTGGATCCAAAATGTCCGCGCCAGAAGGGCGAACCTCGTACGCTTTGCATTCATTCTGGCAAGCGAGGTGAAGCGTAATGGATAAAGAGCTTCTGCAATCAACGGTCAGTAAAGTTCTCGACGAGATGCGCCAGCGGCCTATTCCGCTGGGCGTCTCAAACCGTCATATCCACCTGTCCGCGCAGGATTATGAGCGGCTGTTTCCCGGCCATCCCATCAGCGAAAAAAAAGCGCTGCTGCAGCCGGGACAATACGCCGCGGAGCAAACCGTCACCCTGGTGGGACCGAAAGGGCAGCTCAAAAATGTGCGCCTGCTCGGCCCGCTGCGCTCGGTAAGCCAGGTGGAAATTTCGCGTACCGATGCGAGAACGCTGGGGATTGCCGCGCCGCTGAGAATGTCCGGCAACCTGAAGGGCACACCGGGCATCCGCCTGGTCAGCCCCTTTGCCGAACTGGAGCTACCTTCCGGGGTTATCGTCGCGCAGCGGCATATCCATATGTCGCCGCTTGATGCGCTGATCCTGCGGGTTTCCCACGGCGATAGGGTTTCAGTGGCGATTGAAGGTGACGATCGCGGGCTGATTTTCAACAACGTGGCGATTCGCGTTTCACCGGACATGCGCCTCGAAATGCACATTGATACCGATGAAGCCAACGCCGCTGGTGCCGATAACCCGCAGGCCTTTGCCCGGCTGGTAGGCCCGCGATGAACGGCGAAACCCTGCAGCGCATTGTCGAGGAGATTGTCTCCCGGCTGCAGCGCCGTGCCCAGAGCACGGCGACGCTGAGCGTTACGCAACTTCGCGATGCCGACTGTCCTGCACTGTTCTGTCAGCACGCGTCGCTACGCATCCTGCTCGTCGACCTGCCGCTGCTGGGTCAGCTTGCGGATGCAGAAACCGGCGATGCCGCCGCCCGGAAAATTCACGACGCGCTGGCGTTTGGCATCCGCGTACAGCTCAGCCTGCACAGCCAGCTGCTGCCGGTTATCCCGGTAAAAAAACTGGCTCGTCTGCCGCTGGTATTCACCGATGAGCACGGACTGCCGCTGGTTCTGCATGCGGGTTCGGTGCTGAGCTATCGCGATGTCGCGCTGCTAAGCCGGGGGCGTGTGGTTGTCCACCGCAAATGCATCGTGACCGCCATGGCGCGTGACGCGGCCAATGCGCGGAATATTCAATTAATTAAGCAGGAGTAAATCATGCATCTGGCACGAGTCACGGGCGCGGTTGTCTCCACGCAAAAATCACCTTCTTTGATTGGGAAAAAGCTGCTGCTGGTGCGTCGGGTCAGCGCCGATGGCGAACTCCCCGCCTCGCCTACCTCCGGCGATGAAGTGGCCGTGGACTCCGTCGGCGCAGGCGTCGGCGAACTGGTTTTGCTCAGCGGCGGCTCCAGCGCCAGGCACGTTTTTTCCGGGCCAAATGAGGCCATCGACCTCGCCGTTGTTGGCATTGTAGATACGCTTTCGCGTTAAGGGGCGGTTATGGCGATTTATACCCGAACAGGTGACGCTGGCACCACATCACTGTTTACCGGCCAGCGGGTGAGCAAAACCCACCCGCGGGTTGAAGCCTACGGCACGCTGGATGAGCTGAACGCCGCGCTGAGCCTGTGCGCCTGCGCCGCTGCGGATGAAAATCACCGCACCTTACTCGAGGCCATCCAGCAGCAACTTTTTTGGTTTAGCGCAGAGCTGGCCAGCGACAGCGAGCAGCCGTCGCCCAAACAGCGCTACATCAGCAGCGAAGAGATTTCGGCTCTGGAAGCCGCTATCGATCGGGCAATGGCCCGCGTCGAACCGCTGCACAGCTTTATTTTACCCGAACGCTGCGAAGCCGCGAGCCGCTTACATTTTGCCCGCACGCTGGCGCGCCGCGCCGAACGCCGTCTGGTTGAACTGGCAACTGAAGTCAACGTACGCCAGGTGCTGATGCGCTACATCAACCGCTTATCGGACTGCCTGTACGCCCTGGCCCGCGCGGAAGATAGCGATGCGCACCAGGCCAACATCATCCATGAAGTTAGCAAGCGCTATCTGGCTGCCAGCCAGCCGACCCGCAGCAAGGAGACAACACCCGTGGCCCTCTCATTCCACGATCTGCACCAGCTCACCCGCGCCGCCGTTGAACGCGCGCAGCAACTGCAGGTTCCGGTAGTCGTCAGCATCGTTGACGCGCACGGTACGGAAACTGTGACCTGGCGGATGCCGGACGCCCTGCTGGTCAGCAGCGAACTGGCGCCGAAAAAGGCCTGGACCGCAGTGGCAATGAAAACGGCGACCCATGAGCTGAGCGATGTTGTTCAGCCAGGCGCGGCGCTTTATGGCCTGGAAAGTCATTTACAGGGAAAAGTGGTCACCTTTGGCGGCGGTTACGCCCTGTGGCGCGACGGCATATTAATTGGGGGTCTTGGCATCAGCGGCGGCAGCGTTGAGCAGGACATGGACATAGCACAGACCGCCATCGCGGCTATTAACGTGGGAATTCATCAATGAATACTTCTGAACTCGAAACCCTGATTCGCACCATTCTTAGCGAGCAATTAACCACGCCGGCGCAAACGCCGGCCCAGCCTCAGGGCAAAGGGATTTTCCAGTCCGTGAGCGAGGCCATCGACGCCGCGCACCAGGCGTTCTTACGTTATCAGCAGTGCCCGCTAAAAACCCGCAGCGCCATTATCAGCGCGATACGTCAGGAGCTGACGCCGCTGCTGGCGACCCTGGCGGAAGAGAGCGCCAATGAAACGGGGATGGGCAACAAAGAAGATAAATTCCTCAAAAACAAGGCTGCGCTGGACAACACGCCGGGCGTAGAAGACCTCACCACCACCGCGCTGACCGGTGACGGCGGCATGGTACTCTTTGAATACTCGCCGTTTGGCGTCATCGGTTCAGTCGCCCCAAGCACCAACCCGACGGAAACCATCATCAATAACAGCATCAGCATGTTAGCTGCGGGCAACAGCGTCTACTTTAGCCCGCATCCGGGCGCGAAAAAGGTCTCTCTGAAGCTGATTAGCCTGATTGAAGAGATTGCCTTCCGCTGCTGCGGCATCCGCAATCTGGTGGTGACTGTAGCTGAACCCACCTTCGAAGCGACCCAGCAGATGATGGCCCACCCGCGAATCGCAGTACTGGCCATTACCGGCGGCCCGGGCATTGTGGCAATGGGCATGAAGAGCGGTAAGAAGGTGATTGGCGCTGGCGCGGGTAACCCGCCCTGCATCGTCGATGAAACAGCGGACCTGGTGAAAGCGGCGGAAGATATCATTAACGGCGCGTCATTCGATTACAACCTGCCCTGCATTGCCGAGAAGAGCCTGATCGTAGTGGAGAGCGTCGCCGAGCGTCTGGTGCAGCAAATGCAAACCTTCGGTGCGCTGCTGCTAAGCCCTGCCGATACCGACAAACTCCGCGCCGCCTGCCTGCCAGAAGGCCAGGCGAATAAAAAACTGGTCGGCAAGAGCCCATCGGCCATGCTGGAAGCCGCCGGGATCGCTGTCCCTGCAAAAGCACCGCGTCTGCTGATTGCGCTGGTTAACGCTGACGATCCGTGGGTCACCAGCGAACAGTTGATGCCGATGCTGCCGGTGGTAAAAGTCAGCGATTTCGATAGCGCGCTGGCGCTGGCCCTGAAGGTTGAAGAGGGGCTGCATCACACCGCCATTATGCACTCGCAGAACGTGTCGCGCCTGAACCTCGCGGCCCGCACCCTGCAAACCTCGATATTCGTCAAAAACGGCCCCTCTTATGCCGGGATCGGCGTCGGCGGCGAAGGCTTTACCACCTTTACTATTGCCACACCAACCGGTGAAGGGACCACGTCAGCGCGTACTTTTGCCCGCTCCCGGCGCTGCGTGCTGACCAACGGCTTTTCTATTCGCTAACCGAGGTCGCGATGAATACCTTCTCACTACAAACGCGGTTGTACAGCGGTCAGGGCAGCCTGGCGGTGCTCAAGCGCTTTACCAATAAGCACATCTGGATAATCTGCGATGGTTTTCTGGCGCGCTCTCCGCTGCTGGATACCCTGCGTAACGCGCTGCCCGCAGATAACCGCATCAGCGTATTTAGCGAGATAACGCCGGACCCCACCATCCACACAGTGGTTCAGGGCATTGCGCAAATGCAGGCTCTGCAACCGCAGGTGGTGATCGGTTTTGGCGGCGGCTCGGCAATGGACGCGGCGAAAGCGATTGTCTGGTTTAGCCAGCAAAGCGGCATCAATATCGAAACCTGCGTGGCGATCCCGACCACCAGCGGCACCGGTTCGGAAGTCACCAGCGCCTGCGTAATTAGCGACCCGGATAAAGGCATTAAGTATCCGCTGTTCAACAATGCGCTGTATCCGGATATGGCGATCCTTGACCCGGAGCTGGTGGTCAGCGTTCCGCCGCAGATTACCGCCAACACCGGTATGGACGTGCTGACCCACGCCCTGGAGGCTTGGGTGTCACCGCACGCCAGCGACTTTACCGACGCGCTGGCGGAAAAAGCCGCCAAACTGGTGCTCCAGTATCTGCCCACGGCGGTGGAAAAAGGCGACTGCGTGGCGACGCGCGGGAAAATGCATAACGCCTCAACGCTCGCCGGGATGGCCTTCAGCCAGGCGGGGCTGGGGCTTAACCACGCGATAGCCCACCAGCTCGGCGGACAGTTCCATCTGCCGCACGGGCTGGCCAATGCGCTGCTGCTCACGACGGTGATCCGCTTTAACGCGGGTGACCCGCGCGCCGCCAAACGCTACGCGCGGATGGCCAAAGCCTGCGGTTTTTGCCCGGCAGAAGCCAATGACGTTGCGGCGATCAATGCGCTGATTCAGCAAATCGAACTGCTTAAGCAACGCTGTGCCCTTCCCTCACTGGCCGTTGCGCTTAAAGAAGGAAGATCCGACTTTTCCGCACGTATTCCGGCGATGGTGCAGGCCGCGCTGGCGGATATCACGCTGCGCACCAACCCGCGCCCGGCCAGCGCCGAGGAAATTCGCGAGCTGCTGGAGGAACTGCTATGAGCGCCGCCATCAATAGCGTTGAAATGTCCCATAGCGCCGATGAAATTCGCGAGCGCGTCCGCGCAGCGGGCGTTGTCGGCGCGGGCGGAGCAGGTTTTCTCGCTCACGTCAAACTACAGGCGCAGGTAGAGATTTTTCTGGTGAACGCCGCCGAGTGTGAACCGATGCTCAAAGTTGACCAGCAACTGATGTGGCAGCAGGCCGCGCGTCTTGTTCGCGGCGTGCAGTACGCGATGACGGCAACCGGCGCGCGCGAAGGGGTGATAGCCCTGAAAGAAAAATACCGCCGGGCCATCGACGCGCTCACCCCGCAGCTGCCAGCCGGTATCCGCCTGCATATCCTGCCGGATGTTTATCCTGCGGGCGATGAGGTGCTGACTATCTGGATGGCAACCGGCCGCCGGGTCGCCCCGGCTGCGCTACCGGCCAGCGTCGGCGTGGTCGTCAATAACGTGCAAACGGTGCTGAATATTGCCCGGGCGGTCGAGCAGCAGTTTCCGGTCACTCGTCGCACGTTGACCGTGAACGGCGCGGTCGCCAGACCGTTGACCGTTACCGTTCCTGTCGGCATGTCACTGCATGAAGTGCTGGCGCTGGCGGGCGGCGCGACGGTCGACAACCCCGGTTTTATTAACGGCGGCCCGATGATGGGTGGCCTGATTACCTCTCTTGATAACCCGGTGACGAAAACTACCGGCGGCCTGCTGGTGCTCCCAAAAAGCCATCCGCTTATCCAGCGCAGGATGCAGGACGAGCGCACAGTGCTTTCCGTCGCGCGCACCGTCTGCGAACAGTGCCGACTCTGTACCGATCTCTGCCCACGACATCTGATCGGCCACGAACTCTCTCCGCACCTGCTGGTGCGGGCGGTGAACTTTCATCAGGCTGCCACGCCGCAACTGCTGCTGAGCGCCCTTACCTGCTCGGAATGCAACGTTTGCGAAAGCGTGGCCTGCCCGGTGGGGATCTCGCCGATGCGCATCAACCGCATGTTAAAACGCGAGTTGCGGGCGCAAAACCAGCGCTACGAAGGGCCGCTGAATCCGGCCGACGAAATGGCGAAATATCGCCTGGTGCCGGTGAAGCGGCTGATCGCCAAACTGGGACTAAGCCCCTGGTATCAGGAAGCTCCGCTGGTTGAAGAAGAGCCGTCAGTAAAAAAAGTCACTTTGCAACTGCGCCAGCATATTGGTGCCAGCGCGGTAGCGAACGTTGCGGTGGGAGAACGAGTGACACGCGGGCAATGCGTTGCCGATGTCCCGCCTGGCGCGCTCGGCGCCCCCATTCACGCCAGCATCGACGGCATTGTATCGACCATCAGCGAACAGGCCATCACGGTTGTAAGAGGTTAACCATGTCTCAGGCTATAGGAATTTTAGAACTCACCAGCATCGCCAAAGGCATGGAGCTTGGTGATGCCATGCTGAAAAGCGCCAACGTCGATCTACTGGTCAGCAAGACCATCTGCCCAGGTAAGTTTTTACTGATGCTGGGCGGCGATATCGGCGCTATCCAGCAGGCCATTGAAACCGGTACGTCGCAGGCCGGCGAGATGCTCGTCGACAGCCTGGTGCTGGCCAATATTTATCCCAGCGTACTTCCGGCCATCAGCGGCCTGAACAGCGTCGATTATCGCCTGCGATATCGCCACCAAATCCGGCGCTGTGGAGATTGGTTTTCTTGACCGCTTTACCGGCGCTGTGGTGCTGACCGGCGATGTTTCCGCCGTGGAATATGCCCTTAAGCAGGTGACGCGCACACTGGGCGAGATGATGCAGTTCACCACTTGCTCGATCACCCGGACGTAACGTCATGAAGCGTCTGATGTTTATCGGCCCCAGCCAGTGCGGCAAAACTTCGCTGACCCAAAGCCTGCGCGGCGAAGCGCTCCATTATAAGAAAACTCAGGCCATTGAATGGTCCCCGATGGCTATCGACACGCCGGGCGAGTACCTGGAAAACCGCTGCCTGTATAGCGCCCTGCTAACCAGCGCCTGCGAGGCCGACGTTATCGCCCTGGTGTTAAATGCCGACGCCCAGTGGTCGCCCTTTTCTCCGGGTTTTACCGCCCCGATGAACCGCCCGACGATTGGCCTTGTCACCAAAGCCGATCTCGCCGAGCCTCAGCATATTTCGCTGGTTGCGGAATGGCTTACGCAGGCTGGCGCACAGCAGATTTTTATTACCAGCGCGCTGAATAACTCGGGTCTCGACGCCGTGCTGGATTTTCTGAATTCGAAGGAACCTTTATGTCTTACAAAATAATGGCCATTAACGCCGGCAGCTCATCGTTAAAATTTCAGCTGCTGGAGATGCCGCAGGGCGACATGCTCTGCCAGGGACTGATTGAACGTATCGGTATGGCGGATGCGCAGGTGACAATTAAGACGCACAGCCAAAAATGGCAGGAAACCGTCCCCGTTGCCGATCATCGCGATGCGGTAACGCTGCTTCTGGAAAAGCTGCTGGGTTATCAAATCATTAACAGTCTGCGGGACATTGACGGGGTGGGCCATCGTGTGGCGCACGGCGGTGAGTTTTTTAAAGACTCGACGCTGGTCACGGATGAAACGTTAGCGCAAATCGAACGTCTTGCTGAACTGGCCCCGCTTCACAACCCGGTAAACGCGTTGGGTATTCACGTTTTTCGTCAACTGTTGCCTGATGCCCCTTCCGTAGCCGTGTTTGATACGGCATTTCACCAGACGCTGGATGAACCCACCTATATTTACCCGCTTCCCTGGCGTTATTACGCGGAACTGGGGATTCGCCGTTATGGCTTTCATGGCACCAGCCATAAGTATGTCAGCGGCGTTCTGGCAGAAAAGCTGGGCGTACCACTCAGCGCATTACGGGTGATTTGTTGTCATCTTGGAAACGGTAGCAGCATCTGCGCCATCAAGAACGGGCGTTCGGTCAATACGTCGATGGGCTTTACGCCGAAGTCAGGCGTGATGATGGGCACCCGTAGCGGAGATATTGATCCCTCTATTCTGCCGTGGATAGCCCAGCGCGAAAGCAAAACCCCGCAACAGTTGAATCAGTTATTAAATAATGAGTCAGGCTTGCTGGGCGTTTCTGGCGTGTCGTCTGATTACCGCGATGTCGAACAGGCAGCCAATACCGGTAACCGGCAGGCTAAACTCGCTCTCACTCTATTTGCCGAACGCATTCGCGCCACCATTGGCAGCTATATTATGCAAATGGGAGGACTGGATGCGCTGGTATTCACTGGGGGAATTGGCGAGAACTCAGCGCGAGCCAGATCGGCGGTTTGCCATAATTTGCAATTTTTGGGCTTAGCCGTTGATGAAGAGAAAAATCAACGTAATGCGACATTTATCCAGACGGAGAACGCCCTGGTGAAAGTCGCCGTCATCAACACCAACGAAGAGTTAATGATCGCACAAGACGTTATGCGCATTGCGCTACCGGCCACGGAAGGGCTTTGTGTACCAGCCTGAGAGGGTTATACGACGCATTGCGGCAAGTCATGGTAATAACGCTTTTACCATGACACTATGCGCGCACACTATTCGTACCTGAAAGGTGATAACGTGGCTGTTGCGCAATGCCCCGCCTCATGCGGAGAACTTATCCAGGGATGGATTCTGGGCAGTGAGAAACTGGTCTCCTGCCCCGTTGACTGGTACAGCACCGTAGCAGTCACGGCTGCGCCGCCGTTGGTAAACGAGCGCCCATTGTCGCGGGCGATGGTGGAGCGCGTTCTGGCGCACTGGCAGTATCCTGCGCACTGGAGTAACGAGATTCGCGTCGATGTGCGTTCGTCAATTCCCGTTGCCAAAGGCATGGCCAGCAGCACCGCAGATATTGCCGCTACGGCAGTGGCAACGGCGCATCATCTTGGCCATTCGCTGGATGAAACTACCCTTGCACAGCTTTGCGTCTCAATCGAACCCACTGATAGCACCGTTTTTCATCAGTTAACGCTGTTTGATCATAATAATGCGGCCACGCAAATCGCCTGCGAGCCACCGCCGCCAATCGATTTGCTGGTACTGGAAAGCCCGGTCACACTGCGCACGCAAGATTACCACCGTCTCCCTCGCCAGCAGAAATTAATAGCAAGTTCAGCAACCTTGCAGCAGGCCTGGAATCTGGTGCAGGAAGCCTGTATAACGCAAAATCCGCTCCGACTGGGTGAGGCGGCTACGCTTAGCGCTATCGCCAGCCAGACGCTGTTACCTAAGCCAGGATTTACCGCCCTGTTGTCGCTGGTCGAAGAGTGTGATTTATACGGATTGAACGTGGCACATAGCGGTAGCGTGGTGGGTCTGATGCTGGACCGGAAACGTCATGACATTGCGCGCCTGAAAGGTAAGCTGGCAGAGAAAAAACTTACCCGACACTGGCCAAAACAACATTTACTCAAGATGGTCACAGGCGGGGTCAAACTGCAGTGAGAGCCTGATATACGCTCCCACTGCCGTAGCGCATTATTCGGCTTTTACATCGGCGTGTTTCATTTCGCCCATCGCTTTCAGCTTTTTGGAAATGTCGCGACGCTCTTTGGAGATTTCGGCATTTTTAATGATGTAGTCATCAACGCGATCTTCATAGTCGCTTTTCATACTGGCGATGATACCCTGAATCGCCTCAACGCTCATACCTGGCTTGATGTAGTCGCTCAGGTTGTCCAGCAGCAGCACACGCTTCTGGTTGTCACGGATCTTCTTCTCAATGTCCTGAATTTCACGCTGCAGTTTATTTTTACGACGGAACAGACGAACAAACTCCAGCACGTCCTGGAAAGAAGGCTTGGTTGTTTCCATTTTTACACCCCTGATAATGTGAGATTCGGATTCGTTAAGCAACTGCTAGTGGATAAACATTACGTTTATCCCCGTCATACTTCAAGCCGCCAGAGGAAACACCGTTACGTCGCCGTCTGGGGAAACCTGAAGGTTCGGGGATAAAATCGTTGTCAGTAGCACTCATTTTATCCTTATATTAGTATCATACTCTTAATCTTTGCTGAATCGAAGCAGCAACAAATTCATTCGCCCCATCTGCTTTTTATTTGCGCAAAGCCCGGCAGATCAAGTGTGAAAGCAGTTCCAACTGTCGGGCCGTTTCCATACTTAGCCAAACATAGCCGTGGATGGGGGTTTCAGCCACCGCGTCGCCCTGCTGCTCGTTCATTAGCTGCCGCAACTCGGCAGCAATATCATTCAGTTTACCGGTGTTTGCCAGTACCGGCTGCGGGTTGCCTTCAAACAACGCGTGGGCGATCGTTAGCAAGGTTTGCTGCGTCATCTGCTGGGTTTCACGCAATGTGTGCGCGTTAAGCATCACAAAATGGCTGGCGCGCGTCGCCCAGTGGGCATTGATTTGTAATTCAAGCATACAAACCAGATTACGGTTGATGGTCTGAATGGCCTCGAAAATAGATTTTTGTATCCGGATTTCTTTACTGGCGGGCGTTATCAGCCCGCGCATTTTGACGACATCGTTCAGCAACCGTTGCAAATGTTTATCTAACCGGGGGCGCTCCAGCAAATTCGGCGACAGCGCTGCCTGATACACCCGATTATACGCCGTGACGCAATGCGCCAGTTGGATGCGCCAGTGCAAAAAGGCGCGCTGGGGCCAGATGCCGGTAAACAACATTGCCAGTAGCGACCCCAAAATCACATCCCCGCCACGCCATAATGCCGTATCCATATCACCAGCGGGGGCGCCGACAACAACGGCGAGCGTTATGCCTATCAGTAGCGCCTGATACGGTTTTTTCCCTAAGGCCAGCCAGCCGCACAAAAACATCGCTATCGCACACCACACCAGCATCAGCGGTAAGGAAAAGAGCTCCAGGCGTAGCGCCACCAGCCCTAACGCCGCGCCCAGGATCGTACCGCCTATGCGCTCAAAAGCACGAGGCACTACATTTCCCCAGAATGAGATGGGCCCCATAATCACCACTAACGTGATTAGCGGCCATGTGCCCTCGGGAATAGAAAACAGACGAACCAGCAGAAAGGTAAGAATGAACGCCAGGGCGATACGTATGCCATGCACGATGCGATAATGACGGTACAACCGTATTTCAAAAGGGCTTAATGACTTATCGGCACGCACGCTTGCGCTCCTTACGGGAATGGCAAAAAATGCATTGTACCTGCTTTATAGCAAAAATAGCGCACTGGCGGACGGAACACATTATCCGTCCGCTCTTTTCAGACAGGAAACCAGTCGATCACTTCCGCTGTACCGGAATATACATTTCAATATCCCAGTATCCATCTTCCATGCCGTTATTCAGATAGGTTTCAAAACAGGGCGCAGAGGCTATCTGATAAGCGCTATCCTGCTCGAGGACGTCAAAAAACCGTTCCCACGGCTTCGCAAAGTCACGGTCTTCCACTCGCGCGACAGCAGTGGCATATTCGCCGCCTTCAATGGCGGTCACGATTACGCCTTCGCTATTGTCCGGCAGGATGAAATTCTCTGCCACGGACACCACGGTATCGCAGCGGAGTTTTTCCGCAGGTACGACATCTGGATTGTCGTAATAGACGGCAATCCATTCAACTGGCACGATCCGCTGTCGATCCACCCACGTCATCAGTTGTTCAAAACCCTGCTTCACGGTGTGTTCCCATGGACTGACCATGTGGAAACCGGCTATCTTGCGTTTTTGTTCCTGCCTGATTTCGTAATCCATGCTGCCTCCGTCACTTCACTATACTGTATTAACATACAGTATAATTACAGCCTTTTACGGTCACAAGGACAGCGTGATCATTTTGTGAGCAACCTCGCAATCCCGCCCTTTTGACACCTCAAATGACGGTGAACGGTGTGTGACAACGGCTTACGCTTTATGCTGAAAATAGTCGCTCAGACGAGAGAACATACCGCCTTTACCCACCGATTCCAGAGTGACCAGCGGCCACTGAGCGATCAGTTTATCCCGATCGTAGAGCTCTATTTCACCTACCTGTTGATGAGCAGCGATTGGCGCCTCCAGCTCTTTTCTATCCAGCACATATTTTGCTTTGATATGCGGAATTTCCGCTTTAGGCAGCGCCATCCAGAAATCCTGTTCCGTACCCAGCGCAATCTTTTCTTTGTCTCCATACCAGATTCGCTCGCTGCCCACTTTTTTACCGCTGTGCAAAATCTGCACCGTCGCAAAGTTTTGCTGGCCCCACTGCAACAGTTTTCGCGCCTGTTCCTCACGACCTTTCGAACTTTTCGCTCCCATCACAACGGCAATAAGTCGGCGCTGCCCGTCCACCGCCGATGCGATAAGATTAAATCCCGCCCCCGATGTGTGTCCGGTTTTAAGCCCATCGATATGCATGGTCTTATCCCATAACAAGCCGTTGCGGTTCTGCTGTGTGATGCCGTTCCAGGTCAGGCTTTTCTCGCTGTACATGTGATAAAATTCAGGTTCGCCATGAATAATCGCCCGGGAGAGTACGGCCAGATCATACGCGGAGCTATGTTGTCCCGGCGCATCCAGACCGTGGACGGTTTCAAAATGGGTATCCTGCAAATTGAGTTTTTTCACATAGCTGTTCATCATCGCCACAAACTGCGGCTGCCCGCCCGCGATATAATCCGCCAGCGCCACACAGGCATCGTTACCGGAATCCACAATTAAGCCACGGCTTAAATCGCGTACCGACACGCGATCCCCTTCTTTTAAAAACATCAACGAGGAGCCGACAAACACCGGATTATCCTTCGCCCAGGCGTCGCGCCCAACGGTGACGATATCGTCAGGGCTGATACGATGACTATCGATGGCGCGATCGACGACGTAGCCCGTCATTAGCTTGGTAAGGCTGGCGGGATTACGTTGCTGGTGTTCATTACCGGCGGTAAGAACCTGTCCCGTAGTGTAATCCATCAACACCCAGGCGCCTGCATCAATGGCTGGCGGTTGGGGAGCAAAACTTACGGCATCGGCCGCAAGCGCAGGAGAAAGGTGCATCGCGAATAAAGAAGCGGCAATAAACAAACGGCGTTTCAACAGCATGTCCTCAGGATGGTCTCTATTTGCCGTTCTTTTTACGGAAGTTCAGTTAAACAAACATGGATAAATTGCAAGAAAATGTGACACAAGGCACATTTTCTTGCTGACATTATTTTATGGATACGCTCAGACGGCGGAATTATCCCCGCGCGGCGCGGTACGATGACGATGATAGCCGTCAACCATGCTACGGAAAATTTGTCCCGGCGTGTCGCCAAGAGTACACAGATAGAGATGCGCGCAAATAAACAGTAAGCCGATGATAGCAAGCGCCATATGCAGCACCAGCATCACAGGGCCCAGACCCGCAACCTGCGGATAGAGACACAGCAAACCGGTGATGATTAACAGCGGTACCAGCGCGTACATAATCGCCAGATATGCCAGTTGTTGCAGTGGATTGAACTTATTCTGCTCTGTTGCCGCGAACGGATGCGCTTCCCCTTTCATAATGCCAAAAAGGTAAAAACGCGTCTGGCGTATGCAGCGCGTTACCAGTCCGGAAAAATTTACCCGATAGTGACGCCCGTTACCTGTGGTGAGGTTGATCAGCACAAACCCGACCCAGAAAGCCAGTAAGGCAAAACCACACCAGGTATGCACTTGTACCATTAGCGCTACAGGGCCGAGAGAAAAATGACCAAATAAACCGCTTAACAGTAATAAAACAAACAGTAACGCATTTCCCCAATGCCAACGGCGAATCGCCAGCGAGTAGAGATAGTCACGATGCTCTTCGCCGCCCGCCGTTTTTGGCGCCAGCATCCGGCGCAATAACGCATGGATAACCAGCCCAACAAGCATGAGCAGCACCACGACGCCTGCGTAAATTAACCACAGCGGCCAATAATCTGGCGCATAATGTAGTTCCGCTCCCCAGATAGTATTCATGCTTTACCCTCCTGATGGATTTCTTTACGACGGTACAGACTGACCGCGCCGCTACGCGCTTCCTGCTGGCGATAGACCTCTTTCTGACCGACCCAGCGCTGGATCTCGCTCTCATCCAGTCTGCCGAATTTCAGCGCGTCCGTTGGGCAAACGGATACGCACGCCGGAGACTGGCCAGCCGCCAACCGCGTGTCGGCACAGAAGTTACACTTGTCGGCGACGCCGGTTTGCGGATTCAAATAGCGCACATGGAAAGGACACGCGGCAACACAATAATCGCAGCCAATACAGCGCGATTTATCCACCTGCACGATCCCGTTTTCATCACGATATGACGCTCCGGTAGGACAAACGCTGACACATGGCGCATTTTCACAGTGCTGACAGGAGACGCGGACAAATTGAAAATGGGTTAGTGCGTTGGATGCCTGTTCAGGGGCGCGAATTTGTACCTGTACGCGGCTAAATCCCTCCGGTACGTCATTAAGCACTTTGCAGGCAACGGTACACGCCTGGCAGCCGATACAACGTTTTTCATCATGCAGCATGACGTACTGATTCGTTAAATGATTCATGGTTCCCTCCTCCCTCATGCCCGGCTCAGCGTCACGCCTGCGGTATGCACTACCGTACCGGATACCGGACTCGTCACGTGCGGCAGTAAATTTCCGCAGTGGATACCGTGTGTCGTCGCCGCCGTTTTGGCCCCAGCTTTAGCGCCAAATCCCATATAGACAAAAAGCGTGTCCGGGCGGATACCGGGCGTCACCAGCGCCTTACCTTTCTCTTTACCCGTGGCATTTTCCAGCCAGATCTCATCGCCGGTCTTAATGCCTTTTTCTTGCGCCGTTTGCGGATGAACCCAGACCGCGTTATCCCACATTAGCTCGCTGAGTAAAGGTACGTACTGCGTCGCGCCATTGGTATGCACGGCCACCTTGCCCTGAATGAAGTAAAGCTCATTCTCTTTTTTCAGCGCAAAGTCACGAACGCGCGGAACGCCGTAGCCAGGGAGCAATTCCTCCAGGGTTGCGGAATAAAGTTCGATTTTGCCGGAGGGCGATTTGAAGCGAAGCTGTTCGCCATAGGTGTTGTCACTGTCCGTCGCGATAGCGCCGGGGTAACGCGCCGTAAACTGACGAACGGATTCTGGTTCGCGTAATAGCAGCGGAACGCCCCATTCGAGATACCCTTTCTGTCGCAGTTCCTTCGCTAAGGCATGGTCGCCGTTCAACTGATAGAGTTGGCGCGTCTGCATATCCTGCCACGGATAGTACTGCCCTAATCCCAACTGCTCGCCAAGTTCTTTCCAGATTTGCCAACTCGGACGCGCCTCGCCAATCGGCTCTACGACCTGTTGGCGCAGAGCGTAAGCCGGGTGCAGTCCCGACATATCGGATACCTCTTCGTCCCGTTCGAGATAGGTGCATTCCGGCAGCAGATAGTCGGCATATGCCGCGCTCTCGCTCAAATAGACATCGCAGCTGACCACCAGATCCAGTTGCTCAACGGTTTTTACCAGGTCCGAACGACAGGTGACGGTCTGGAAAGGATTATGCCGCGACATAATCCACGCCTTTATCGGGTAAGGCTTCTGGGTTAACACCGCGTCAATAATGCTTTGCACCACGCCGCCGCCAGCGGCGATATATTTAAACTGCGGTGCGACCAAATCGATGCGTTGCGCCGTCGGTTTCGGCATATTTTTAATGTTGAGTTTCGCCAGCGTTGGCGCGACCTTTTCTCCGGCCAGTTTATTGTAAACAGACGCGTTTTTTTTCTGATATAGCCCGCCTTCGCGCTCAATATTACCGAGCAGCACATTAAGCGTAAAAATCATACGCCGCATATCGATCTCTTCCTGCGAGAACGTCGCGCGATGACCAGGACTGACGATAGCGTGAGGCGCGCAGGCGGCCAGTTCGCGTGTCACCCGGACAATGACGTCGGCTGGGACATCGGCCTGCGCGGCGGCCCATTCCGGCGTCGTCTCTTTTACCGCCTGTACTAACTGTTCAAATCCGCTGGTATAACGCTCAACAAAAGACGCATCGTAGAGTTGTTCATCAATCATGACGTGGCACATCGCCAGCAGAACCGCTAAATCCCCCCGGGACGAATAGAGTGCCACTCATCCGCCTTGCTGGAAAATATCGACAGACGCGGATCGAAGCTCACCATTTTGGCCCCCTTCTCCTGCGCGGTCATTAACTCATGGGTATCGGCAACTTCAATCCCTTCATACAAATTGTGGCCAAACGAAACCAGATAGCGCGTGTTAGCGATATCCATCGCCAGATCGCCGCCCATCATCACTTTTGCCGCAATGGCTTTCCCGGCAGGGCACGTTGAGGCGTGCGTAAAGGTATTAGGCGAACCAAAGGCCGTAGCCAGATGGAAAAGATGGCTGGAAAGCGAGCCCGATTTGGAAGAGAAAGCCACGGTCTCGGGGCCATGCTGCGCTTTGATGGCATTCATTTTCGCCGCGATTTCCTGGTAAGCCTGTTGCCAGCTAATCACCTGCCATTCACCGTCGCCGCGTGGCCCGGTGCGTTTCATAGGTTTTACAATCCGTTGCGGGTCATTGACCAGGCTGACGCCGCTCCCGCCCCTGGCGCATATGCGCGTCCCCTGCTGCGGCGCAGAAGGATTGCCCTGGATGAAAACGGTCTTGTTATTGACTACCTGCGCCTGAATAGGGCAACGAAAGGAACACATTTCGCACAAGCTTGGTGTTAGCGTGGTTTTACCGCTAATGCCGGCAATCGGGTTGCGCGCCAGCGCCCCGGGCGGAAAAGCGCCCAGCGCGCAGGCAGAGCAGCCGATGCCCACCCCCTGCAAAAAAGAACGACGACTAATGCTCATATAACCTCCTGTTATTAGATATAGCTGAAGATTATATTTAATTTGTATTATGAAATGTCGGCTTCAATCACAATTTGAAATAGTTGTTAAAATGAACACGCCAACACGATAAGACCTTTTATTTTATAAATATTTTACATTTCCTGAACACGCACATGGACTGTCATTGAATAATCAGCAGATTACCAAACAACCCGCTGTTAATTATAAAAATGATACAATTCCAATAACACGTAATAATATTTAAAAGAAAACGATTATTTCCTGAAAAGCGATTTCACGCGCTTTACGCAGTTCTTTCTCATACGCGCCGGAACGTCCGCCGACGATATCCCGAATACCGGCGAAAACGTTGGTTGCGCATCGAAGCGGGTTTAGTTTTGCGCGCACACGGGCTTCGTTACCCGACCCGCTCTCTTATGCCTGGATTTTTCCGCAGATACGTCAGCGTCCCATAATATGGTGACATGATGACAGGATGGACACTTTCTGAAAGAAACCTGCCAGATAACATGGTGAATTGTGATCTCCATCGCCATACCGACATATGAAGCTTACTTTTAAGGCGTTAAAAATCCAGACCGTTTTTCCATAATGATGTTGATAAGGAATTCTAATGAAGATATCATCAGGCGCAATTAATTTTTCTACTATTCCTAACCAGGTTAAAAAATTAATTACCTCTATTCGTGAACATACGAAAAACGGGTTCGCCTCAAAAATAACCAGTGTTAAAAACACGCATGCTTCTTTAAATGAAAAAATTAAAACAGGAAAGAGCTCATCGATTGAGTTCGCGTTACCACAAAAAATAAAAGACTTCTTTCAGCCGAAAGATAAAAACACCTTAAACAAAACATTGATTACTGTTAAAAATATTAAAGATACAAATAATGCAGGTAAGATAAATATTTCAGCAGAAGATGTCTCAAAAATGAATGCAGCATTCATGCGTAAGCATATTGCAAATCAATCACGTGATTATAATTACAGAGTGACAGGTGCGGCCCCGCTCCCCGGTGGAGTCTCTGTATCAGCTAATAACAGGCCCACGGTTTCTGAAGGTAGAACACCACCAGTATCACCCTCCCTCTCACTTCAGGCTACGTCTTTCCCGTCATCACCTGCCGACTGGGCTAAGAAACTCACGGATGCAGTTTTACGGCAGAAAGCCGGAGAAACCCTTACGGCCGCAGATCGCGATTTTTCAAACGCAGATTTCCGTAATATTACATTCAGCAAAATATTGCCCCCAGCTTCATGGAGCGAGACGGCGATATTATTAAGGGGTTCAACTTTTCAAATTCAAAATTTACTTATTCTGATATATCTCATTTACATTTTGACGAATGCCGATTCACTTATTCGACACTGAGTGATGTAGTCTGCAGTAATACAAAATTTAGTAATTCAGACATGAATGAAGTGTTTCTACAGTATTCAATTACTACACAACAACAGCCCTCTTTTATTGATACAACATTAAAAAATACGCTTATACGTCACAAAGCCAACCTCTCTGGCGTTATTTTACATGAACCGGATAATTCATCACCTCCGTCAGTATCAAGGGGCGGAAATTTTATTCGTCTAGGTGATATCTGGCTGCAAATGCCACTCCTTTGGACTGAGAACGCTGTGGATGGATTTTTAAATCATGAGCACAATAATGGTAAAAGTATTCTGATGACCATTGACAGCCTGCCCGATAAATACAGTCAGGAAAAAGTCCGGGCAATGGAAGACCTGGTGAAGTCATTGCGGGGCGGCCGTTTAACAGAGGCAGGTATCCGGCCTGTTGAAAGTTCGCTGGTAAGCGTACTGGCCCACCCCCCCTATACGCAAAGCGCGCTTATCAGCGAGTGGATCAGGCCTGTTCAGGAACGTTTTTTTGCCCACCAGTGCCAGACCTATAATGACGTTCCCCTGCCGGCTCCTGACACATATTATCAGCAGCGCATACTGCCTGTGTTGCTGGATTCGTTTGACAGGAACAGCGCCGCCATGACCACTCACAGCGGACTCTTTAATCAGGTGATTTTACACTGTATGACAGGCGTGGACTGCACTGATGGCACCCGCCAGAAAGCTGCAGCGCTTTATGAACAGTATCTTGCGCACCCGGCGGTGTCTCCCCACATCCATAATGGACTCTTCGGCAATTATGACGGCAGCCCGGACTGGACAACCCGCGCCGCAGATAATTTCCTGCTGCTTTCCTCCCAGGATTCAGACACGGCGATGATGCTCTCCACTAACACGCTGTTAACAATGCTAAACCCCACTCCTGACACTGCATGGGACAACTTTTACCTGCTGCGAGCCGGAGAGAACGTTTCCACCGCGCAAATCTCTCCGGTAGAGTTATTCCGTCATGACTTTCCGGTGTTTCTCGCCGCATTTAATCAGCAGGCCACGCAGCGACGCTTTGGGGAGCTGATTGATATCATCCTCAGCACTGAAGAGCACGGGGAGCTGAACCAGCAGTTTATTGCCGCCACGAACCAGAAACATTCCACCGTGAAGTTGATTGATGATGCCTCAGTGTCGCGTCTGAACACCATTTTTGACCCCTTGCTTCCTGAAGGCAAACTCAGCCCGGCACACTACCAGCACATCCTCAGTGCTTATCACCTGACGGATGCCACCCCACAGAAGCAGGCGGAAACCCTGTTCTGTCTCAGTACCGCATTCGCACGCTATTCCTCCAGCGCTATTTTCGGCACTGAGCATGACTCTCCGCCGGCCCTGAGAGGCTATGCGGAGGCGCTGATGCAGAAAGCCTGGGAGCTGTCTCCGGCGATCTTCCCGTCCAGCGAACAGTTTACCGACTGGTCCGACCGTTTTCACGGCCTCCATGGCGCCTTTACCTGTACCAGCGTTGTGGCGGATAGTATGCAACGTCATGCCAGAAAATATTTCCCGAGTGTTCTGTCATCCATCCTGCCACTGGCCTGGGCCTAGTCCAGCCTCAACCCGCATGAAATTAAGGGACACAGCGTTGTGTCCCTCTGTACATAGACCCGTTTTAGTCCATGCATTTTTTGAGATCCCGGCCAGATTGCCCCTGGCCTAAATTCCATACAGTACTAAATCAGAATCAGTAATTTCAGATGGACCGGAATATGGTTTACCATAGAGGGAGCGTAGTTTAGTGTCGCTGATGGTCATTTTAGTATTTTGTACTCAATGATTTTAATGTTTATGTACTCACCATCGCATGTACGAACATTAGCAACAATATCAATTGGTGTACAAATACAATCAATCAACGACAAAATAAAAGAATAAAATATTTCATATACAGATAACATCAGGCGTGTACATCAAGTGACAGTTAAAAACGACAGCATACAGAGCACATTCCTCTTCCACGATTACGAAACCTTCGGTACGCATCCGGCCCTCGACAGACCTGCGCAATTCGCCGCGCTCCGTACGGATAACGACTTCAACGTTATTGGCGAGCCGGAGGTGTTTTATTGCAAACCCGCCGATGATTATCTACCGCAGCCCGGCGCGGTGCTGATTACCGGCATCACGCCGCAGGAAGCGCGTGAGAAAGGAGAAAACGAAGCCGCTTTCGCCAGACGCATTCATGCGCTGTTTACCGTTCCTAAAACCTGCGTTGTGGGCTACAACAATGTGCGCTTTGATGATGAAGTCACGCGCAATATTTTTTATCGCAACTTTTACGATCCCTATGCCTGGAGCTGGCAGCATGATAATTCACGTTGGGATCTATTGGATGTCATGCGCGCCTGTTATGCGCTGCGCCCGGAGGGAATTAACTGGCCGGAAAACGACGACGGCCTGCCCAGCTTTCGTCTGGAACATTTAACCCAGGCGAACGGGATCGAACACAGCAACGCGCATGATGCGATGGCGGATGTCTACGCCACTATTGCGATGGCGCAACTGGTGAAAACACGCCAGCCTCGACTGTTTGATTATCTTTATAGCCACCGCAGTAAACATAAACTGGCGGCGCTGATTGACGTTCCGCAGATGAAGCCGCTGGTGCATGTCTCCGGCATGTTTGGCGCGTGGCGCGGTAATACAAGCTGGGTCGCGCCGCTGGCGTGGCATCCTGAAAACCGTAACGCGGTGATCATGGTCGATTTAGCAGGCGATATTTCTCCTCTTCTTGAGCTGGACAGCGACACCCTTCGCGAGCGGCTTTATACGGCCAAAGCCGATCTTGGCGATCACGTCGCAGTGCCGGTAAAGCTGGTGCATATCAATAAATGTCCGGTACTGGCGCAGGCGAATACCTTGCGCCCGGAGGATGCCGACCGGCTGGGAATTAACCGCCAGCACTGCCTGGATAACCTGAAAGTGTTGCGTGAAAACCCGCAGGTCCGCGACAAAGTGGTGGCGATTTTCGCCGAAGCCGAACCTTTTGCCGCCTCGGATAACGTTGATGCCCAGCTCTATGATGGTTTTTTCAGCGATGCCGATCGCGCAGCCATGAAAATCGTACTCGAAACCGAGCCGCGTAACCTGCCCGCGCTGGACATTACCTTTGTCGATAAGCGCATTGAGAAGCTGCTGTTTAATTACCGCGCACGCAATTTTCCCGGTACGCTGGATGACGCAGAGCAGCAGCGCTGGCTGGAGCATCGCCGTCAGGTGCTGACGCCGGAGTTTTTACAACAGTATGCCAATGAATTGCAGATGCTTTCTCAGCAGTATGCGGAAGATAAAACGAAGCTGGGGCTGCTGAAATCACTGTGGCAGTACGCAACCGAGATTGTGTAATTGACCAATGCCTGACGGGCAGTGTTAATCCAGAGCGGATAAAGAGTGACGCCGCCATCCGGTAAACGTGCTGGATGACAAACAAAAAACCGGAGGCAGTGCCTCCGGTTTTACTATTGCCGATAATACGTGCGATTACGCGACGTCTTCGTACTGTGGAACCGGGTTGCGGAAGCTTTTAGTTACGCACGCCAGATAAATCAGCCCGATACCCGCCCAGATCAGGCCCAGTACCATTGAGCTCTCTTCCAGGTTAACCCACAACGCACCAACCGTGAGCGCGCCGCACATCGGCAGGAACAGATACTGGAAGTGATCTTTCAACGTTTTATTACGCTTCTCACGGATCCAGAACTGCGAAATCACCGACAGGTTAACAAAGGTAAACGCGACCAGCGCACCAAAGTTAATCAGCGCCGTCGCCATCACCAGGTCAAAATTAATCGCCAGCAGCGCGATCGCCCCGACCAGGATGATGTTCATCGCTGGCGTACGCCATTTCGGATGAACGTAACCGAAGAAGCTTTTCGGGAATACGCCGTCGCGCCCCATCACGTACATCAGGCGCGCTACGCCTGCATGCGCCGCCATACCGGAAGCCAGTACGGTGATAGTAGAGAAGATCAGCGCGCCCACCTGGAAGGTTTTACCCGCCACGTACAGCATGATTTCCGGCTGAGACGCATCCGGATCTTTAAAGCGAGAGATATCCGGGAAGTACAATTGCAGGAAATAGGTTGCAAAGATGAAGATCAGGCCGCCAATCAGCGCGGTCAGGAAAATCGCACGCGGGATCACGCGCTCAGCATCTTTGGTCTCTTCCGACAGGTTACTGATGCCGTCAAAGCCGGTAAAGGAGAAGCACAGGATCGTCGCTCCCGTAATCATCGGGATAACGTGCGCATCGCCGGACCAGAACGGACGGGTGCTCGCCAGCGTACCGGCGCCTTCGCCTTCAAATACGCCATAAACCACCATGCCCAGAATGACCGCAATCAGCACCACCTGTAGCACTACAATCACGGTGTTGAAGTTAGCGACCGATTTGAGGCTGCGCAGGTTAAAGGCCGTCATAAAGGCCACCAGCGCCACAACAAACACCCATGACGGAATGGAGGGCACCAGCGCTTCAAAATAAATTTTCGCCAACAGAATGTTGATCATCGGCGCGAACAGATAATCGAGCAGAGAAGACCAACCCACCATAAAGCCAACGGTCGGGCTGATGGATTTCTGGGCATAGGTATACGCCGAACCCGCGGAAGGGTAGCGACGCACCAGTTTCCCGTAGCTCAACGCCGTAAACAGAATCGCGATTAACGCGAATGCATACGCCGTCGGTACGTGACCGTCAGTGAGGCCTGAAACGATACCAAATGTATCGAACAGCGTCATCGGCTGCATATAGGCAAGACCCATCATTACAACCGGAACTAACGTAAGCGTTTTACGTAATTCCACGCGAGAGGTGTTTGGAGTAACGTTATGCGACATGGTCATTCTCCTTTACGGCGAATGCCGTCGCGTAAGCAAAAAATTGCCCCATTTTCTGGATTCCTCAGCGACAACAACTGTCGATTTTTAAGTAAGTATCTATCCGGTACGAAGCCCGGCCTCTTGGTATTGAATGATGTGTTTGAAGCAAAAAAATAACCGACGCGTATTAAAACGTCGGTTAGTGTCATTTTTTGCAAGCGGCGTATTCTGCCCTAAATTGAAGTGAAATGACAAGAGAATGCGAGCGCGTTCAAAAAATTATTTTTCATAAGCGATTGATTTTTAAACCGGCGATTTTGCATACACCCCAGCAATAGCATTATTTGCTAAAATTTCATCCCGCCACCAGCCGCTGGCCAGCCCGGCGGTCTGTTCATTCCAGCCAACCCACACCGGTTCATAGACGATTTGCGCTACAACTTTCTTCTCTATAAGCGCGCCGCTTTCCAAAAATCGCTGCGCCAGATAACGCGGTAAATAGCCGCATCCCAGGCCGCTAATTTGCAGCTCCAGCTTGGTTTTAAAATCAAACACGGTAATCGCTTCCTGAGCGTCGAGCAGTTCAGACCCTATTGATCGCGAGGAATGGACGCTATCGCCAACCACAATCGCGCGAAAACGTTTGATCGTCTGGCGGCTAAGCGGTTCCTCTTCATGAACCAGCGGATGATGCGGAGCGACAGCAAACACCAGTTCAAGATCGCCCAGTCTTGCAAAGCCAAAGCCGGTGTCAGGCGGCGGCGCGCGCATGGCGCCAACAATAATATCCGCCCTTCCCTGCGTCAGCGTCTCCCATGAACCGCCGAGAACGCCATTAACAAATTTAAGGCGCGTTACGCTGTGGCGTTGATAAAAAGCGTCGATAAGCGGGGCCAGAAGAGAAAAGGGAAAGGTATCATCCACACCGATGACCAGTTCGTTCTCCCAGCCTTCATGCAGTTTAATCGCCTGCTTTTCCAGCTCGCGAACGGTGTGCAGCACTTCACGGCCTTTTTCCAGTAGCATCTTACCGGTTCGCGTAAATCGCGCGCGATGCCCGCTACGGTCGAGCAGTTGGATATTAAGATCGTTTTCCAGCTTATGAACGGTATAACTGAGGGCGGACGGCGTTTTAAATAATTTTGCCGACGCCGCCGCGAAGCTGCCTTCTTTTTCTAACGCATCAAGAATAATCAGAACGTCCAGCAGTGGTTTCATACTCGTCCCCTTGCGCTATATGGCGACCACCTGCTGGACAGCGACTCACTCCATCGGCATCACCAGCGGATCGGGATATTGATATTCAAATCCCAGCTCATTACAAATCCGGCTACCGTCGATAATCTTCCCTTTGCCGTTGTCCGGTGCGTCACGAAAATGCGGCGGCGCCATTCCCAGCAAGCGCGTCATTTGCGGATAAAACACGTTGCGGGCTGGATGCGCCGGCGCACATATATTATAGATGTGCCCTCCTTTCGGCGCCTGTAGCAAGAGGGTAATTGCGCCAACCACGTCTTCAAGATGCACCAGATTGACCCCGTGTTGACCATCCGGCGCGGTTTTTCCGGCAAAGAAACGTCCGGGATGGCGTCCAGGCCCGACCAACCCCGCCAGCCGCAGAATATCTACTGACGTGCCCGGCAGATTATGCAGCCAATCTTCCAGTTCCTTCAGGGTACGCCCGCTGGCCGTGACCGGATTACGCGGCGTATTCTCTTTCACCACGCCTTGCGCATCGCCGTAAACAGACGTCGAACTGGTAAAAATAATACGCGGGATACGATAAGCCAGCGCGCTGTCGACCAGCTCCTGCATCGCCTGCAGATAAAAATCCTCTCCTGGACCGCTACGGCGCGCGGGCAGTGTTATCACCAGCGCATCGACATCCAGCAGAGCGTCAAGATCGTCCGCCTCACAGACCAGCTCCGGCTCCAGACGCAGCGGATAGCTTTCAATTCCACTCATACGGGCCGCTTCCACCCCGTCAAGGGTGGTTTTGCTGCCGGTAACCTGCCAGCCTCTCGCTGCCAGCGACATTGCCAGCGGCATGCCTAACCAACCTAAACCGACAATTGCGACCTTTTTCATCCATTTTCTCCTGACTTTAACGCCTTATACATAAGGCTACGCCAGCCCGCCGTGACTGACAATTCATACTATAAATGCGAAATGAAAAAAGCGCTTGCTTTAAGGCGTAAAAGTGGTTTAGGTTAAAAGGTATCAAATGAATAAGCATTCATCGGAATTTTTATGACACGCGTTCAATTTAAACACCACCATCATCCTGACTAGTCTTTCAGGCGATGTGTGCTGGAAGACATTCAGATCTTCCAGTGGTGCATGAACGCATGAGAAAGCCCCCGGAAGATCATCTTCCGGGGGCTTTTTTTTGGCGCGCGATACAGACCGGTTCAGACAGGATAAAGAGGAACGCAGAATGTTAGACAACACCCGCTTACGCATAGCTATTCAGAAATCAGGCCGTTTAAGCGATGATTCACGAGAATTGCTGGCCCGCTGCGGCATAAAAATTAATTTACACACTCAGCGCCTGATTGCGATGGCGGAAAACATGCCGATTGATATCCTGCGCGTGCGTGATGATGACATTCCGGGTCTGGTGATGGATGGCGTGGTCGATCTCGGCATTATCGGCGAGAACGTGCTGGAAGAAGAGCTACTCAACCGCCGCGCACAGGGCGAAGATCCACGCTATTTAACCCTGCGCCGTCTTGACTTCGGCGGCTGCCGTTTATCGCTGGCAACACCGGTTGACGAAGCCTGGGACGGCCCGGCCGCGCTGGACGGTAAACGTATCGCTACCTCATATCCGCACCTCCTCAAACGCTACCTCGACCAGAAAGGCGTCTCTTTTAAATCGTGTCTGTTAAATGGTTCTGTCGAAGTCGCGCCGCGCGCGGGGCTGGCCGACGCTATCTGCGATTTGGTCTCTACCGGCGCGACGCTTGAAGCTAACGGCCTGCGTGAAGTCGAAGTTATCTACCGCTCTAAAGCCTGTCTGATTCAGCGCGACGGTGAGATGGCACAGAGCAAGCAAGAGCTGATCGATAAATTGCTGACCCGTATTCAGGGCGTGATTCAGGCGCGCGAATCGAAATACATCATGATGCACGCGCCAAGTGAACGCCTGGAAGAGGTTATCGCCCTGCTGCCAGGCGCCGAAAGGCCGACAATTCTGCCGCTGGCGGGCGAGCAACAGCGCGTGGCGATGCACATGGTCAGCAGCGAAACGCTGTTCTGGGAAACCATGGAGAAACTGAAAGCGCTTGGCGCCAGCTCGATTCTGGTACTGCCGATCGAGAAGATGATGGAGTGATCTGACGCCTGATGGCGCTGCGCTTATCAGGCCTACGTAATGCGTTGTTATTTTGGGTTCTGTAGGCCGGATAAGGCGGAACCCTGTGATGGAGTATAGACCATGAGCTTCAATACCCTGATTAACTGGAACAGCTGTAGCCCTGAACAGCAGCGTGCGCTGCTGACGCGTCCGGCGATTTCCGCCTCTGACAGTATTACCCGGACGGTCAGCGATATTCTGGATAATGTAAAAACGCGCGGTGACGATGCCCTGCGTGAATACAGCGCTAAATTTGATAAAACAGAAGTGACAGCGCTACGCGTCACCCCTGAAGAGATCGCCGCCGCCGGCGCGCGTCTGAGCGACGAATTAAAACAGGCGATGGCCGCTGCCGTCAAAAATATTGAAACGTTCCATTCCGCGCAGACGCTACCGCCTGTAGATGTGGAAACCCAGCCAGGCGTACGTTGTCAGCAGGTTACGCGTCCCGTCGCGTCTGTCGGTCTTTATATTCCCGGCGGCTCGGCTCCGCTCTTCTCAACGGTGCTGATGCTGGCAACGCCGGCGCGCATTGCGGGATGTCAGAACGTGGTTCTGTGCTCGCCGCCGCCCATCGCTGATGAAATCCTCTATGCGGCACAACTGTGTGGCGTGCAGGAAATCTTTAACGTCGGCGGCGCGCAGGCGATTGCCGCTCTGGCCTTCGGCAGCGAGTCCGTACCGAAAGTGGATAAAATTTTTGGCCCCGGCAACGCCTTTGTAACCGAAGCCAAACGTCAGGTCAGCCAGCGTCTCGACGGCGCGGCTATCGATATGCCAGCCGGGCCGTCTGAAGTACTGGTGATCGCAGACAGCGGCGCAACACCGGATTTCGTCGCTTCTGACCTGCTCTCCCAGGCTGAGCACGGCCCGGATTCCCAGGTGATCCTGCTGACGCCTGATGCTGACATTGCCCGCAAGGTGGCGGAGGCGGTAGAACGTCAACTGGCGGAACTGCCGCGCGCGGACACCGCCCGGCAGGCCCTGAGCGCCAGTCGTCTGATTGTGACCAAAGATTTAGCGCAGTGCGTCGCCATCTCTAATCAGTATGGGCCGGAACACTTAATCATCCAGACGCGCAATGCGCGCGATTTGGTGGATGCGATTACCAGCGCAGGCTCGGTATTTCTCGGCGACTGGTCGCCGGAATCCGCCGGTGATTACGCTTCCGGAACCAACCATGTCTTACCGACCTATGGCTATACTGCTACCTGTTCCAGCCTTGGGTTAGCGGATTTCCAGAAACGGATGACCGTTCAGGAACTGTCGAAAGCGGGCTTTTCCGCTCTGGCATCAACCATTGAAACATTGGCGGCGGCAGAACGTCTGACCGCCCATAAAAATGCCGTGACCCTGCGCGTAAACGCCCTCAAGGAGCAAGCATGAGCACTGAAAACACTCTCAGCGTCGCTGACTTAGCCCGTGAAAATGTCCGCAACCTGGTACCGTATCAGTCCGCCCGCCGTCTGGGCGGTAACGGCGATGTCTGGCTGAACGCGAATGAATTCCCGACAGCGGTGGAGTTTCAGCTCACCCAACAAACGCTTAACCGCTACCCGGAATGCCAGCCAAAGGCCGTGATTGAAAACTACGCGCAATATGCTGGCGTAAAGCCGGAGCAGGTGCTGGTCAGCCGCGGCGCGGATGAAGGGATCGAGCTGGTGATCCGCGCCTTCTGTGAACCGGGGAAAGACGCCATTCTCTACTGTCCGCCCACTTACGGTATGTACAGCGTCAGCGCCGAAACCATTGGCGTAGAGCGCCGGACGGTTCCCGCGCTTGAAAACTGGCAGCTGGATCTACAGGGGATTTCCGACAACCTTGACGGCACAAAAGTGGTATTCGTTTGTAGCCCCAATAACCCCACCGGGCAACTTATCAACCCGCAGGATCTGCGCACGCTGCTGGAGTTGACACGCGGTAAAGCGATAGTCGTCGCCGACGAAGCTTATATTGAGTTTTGCCCACAGGCCACGCTGACAGGCTGGCTGGTTGAATATCCTCATCTGGTTATCCTGCGCACATTGTCGAAAGCTTTTGCGCTGGCGGGTCTGCGCTGCGGCTTTACGCTGGCTAATGAAGAGGTGATCAACCTGCTGTTAAAAGTGATCGCCCCTTATCCGCTTTCTACGCCAGTGGCGGATATCGCCGCCCAGGCGCTGAGCCCGCAGGGAATAAACGCAATGCGCGATCGCGTGGCGCAGACAGTGCAGGAACGTCAGTATCTGGTGAATGCCCTGCAACAGACCGCCTGCGTAGAACACGTCTTTGACTCTGAAACCAACTATATTCTGGCGCGGTTTACCGCCTCCAGCAACGTGTTTAAATCCTTATGGGATCAGGGCATTATCTTACGCGATCAGAATAAACAACCTTCTTTAAGCGGCTGCCTGCGGATTACGGTCGGCACCCGCCAGGAAAACCAGCGCGTCATTGACGCCTTACGTGCGGAGCCAGTATGAGTCAGAAGTATCTTTTCATCGACCGGGACGGAACCTTGATTTCCGAACCGCCAAGCGATTTTCAGGTAGACCGCTTTGATAAACTGGCCTTTGAGCCAGAGGTGATTCCCGTATTGCTGAAGCTGCAAAAAGCCGGTTTTAAGCTGGTGATGATCACTAACCAGGATGGACTTGGCACGCAAAGCTTCCCGCAGGCGGACTTCGACGGACCGCATAACCTGATGATGCAGATTTTCACCTCTCAGGGCGTATGCTTTGATGAGGTGCTGATCTGCCCTCACCTGCCCGCAGACGACTGCGACTGCCGCAAGCCCAAAGTGAAGCTGGTGGAGCGCTATCTTGCGGAACAAGCAATGGATAGCGCCAACAGCTATGTGATTGGCGATCGTGCGACCGATATCCAGCTCGCTGATAACATGGGCATTACTGGTTTACG
Organism: Salmonella sp. SAL00653; assembly: GCF_046552515.1. Lineage (NCBI taxonomy): Bacteria > Pseudomonadati > Pseudomonadota > Gammaproteobacteria > Enterobacterales > Enterobacteriaceae > Salmonella > Salmonella sp. SAL00653. Next base: position 185,881 of record NZ_JBGDTY010000003.1, on the reverse strand, counting down.
CTATCACCGTGAAACGCTGAACTGGACGATGATTGGCGAACAGCTAACGAAACGCGATCGCTATGCACATGTGGTCCGCAACACCAAAGAGACACAGATTGATGTCAGCGTCTGTCTGGATCGCGAAGGCAACAGCAAGATTAATACCGGCGTCGGCTTCTTTGACCATATGCTCGATCAAATCGCCACCCACGGCGGCTTTCGCATGGAGATTGCCGTTAAGGGCGATCTCTATATCGACGATCACCACACGGTAGAAGATACCGGACTGGCGCTCGGTGAGGCATTAAAACTGGCACTCGGCGACAAGCGCGGTATCTGCCGTTTTGGCTTTGTACTACCGATGGATGAATGTCTGGCGCGCTGCGCGCTGGATATTTCCGGTCGTCCGCATCTGGAATATAAAGCTGAATTTACCTACCAGCGTGTGGGCGATTTGAGCACAGAGATGATTGAACACTTTTTCCGCTCACTCTCTTACACGATGGGCGTCACTCTGCATCTCAAGACTAAAGGTAAAAACGATCACCACCGTGTCGAAAGTTTGTTTAAAGCCTTTGGTCGGACGCTACGCCAGGCTATTCGCGTGGAGGGCGATACATTACCGTCCTCGAAAGGAGTGCTGTGATGAACGTCGTCATCCTTGACACCGGCTGCGCCAATTTAAGCTCGGTAAAATCCGCCGTGGCGCGCCACGGTTACACCCCAGTGGTCAGCCGCGAAGCGGAAATCGTATTACGCGCTGACAAACTCTTTCTGCCCGGCGTCGGCACGGCGCAGGCCGCTATGGATCAACTGCGCGAACGTGAACTGATCGACTTAATTAAAGCGTGTACTCAGCCGGTACTGGGTATCTGCTTAGGGATGCAACTGCTGGGTCGTCGCAGCGAAGAGACGCGCGGCGTGGATCTGCTGAACATTATCGAACAAGACGTGCCGAAAATGACCGACTTTGGTCTGCCGCTGCCGCACATGGGCTGGAATCGCGTGTATCCGCAGGCGGGCAACCGGCTGTTTCAGGGCATTGAAGATGGCGCCTATTTTTACTTTGTTCACAGCTACGCGATGCCGGTCAACCCGTGGACTATCGCCCAGTGCAATTACGGCGAGCCGTTTACCGCGGCGGTACAGAAAGATAATTTCTTCGGCGTACAGTTCCATCCGGAACGTTCGGGCGCGGCGGGCGCACAGTTGCTGAAAAACTTCCTGGAGATGTAATGATTATTCCGGCATTAGATTTAATTGACGGCACCGTGGTGCGTCTCCACCAGGGCGACTACGCCCGGCAGCGGGAGTACGGTAACGATCCCCTACCCCGTTTGCAGGATTACGCCGCCCAGGGCGCCGGGGTGCTGCATCTGGTAGATCTGACCGGCGCTAAAGATCCGGCTAAGCGACAGATACCGCTGATTAAAACCCTGGTCGCGGGCGTGAACGTGCCTGTTCAGGTCGGCGGCGGCGTGCGTACCGAAGAAGACGTTGCGGCATTACTGAAAGCTGGCGTTGCCCGTGTGGTCATCGGTTCAACGGCGGTGAAATCCCCTGACGTGGTGAAAGGCTGGTTTGAACGTTTTGGCGCGCAGGCGCTGGTACTGGCGCTGGACGTTCGCATAGACGAACACGGCAACAAGCAGGTGGCGGTTAGCGGCTGGCAGGAAAATTCCGGCGTCTCGCTGGAACAACTGGTGGAGACCTATCTCCCCGCCGGTCTGAAACATGTACTGTGTACCGATATTTCTCGCGACGGCACGCTGGCGGGCTCTAACGTGTCGCTGTATGAAGAGGTATGCGCCAGATATCCGCAGATCGCCTTTCAATCCTCCGGCGGTATTGGCAATATCGATGATATTGCCGCCCTGCGCGGCACCGGCGTGCGCGGCGTGATTGTCGGACGCGCGCTGTTGGAAGGGAAATTTACCGTTAAGGAGGCCATCCAATGCTGGCAAAACGTATAATTCCGTGTCTGGATGTTCGTGATGGTCAGGTGGTGAAAGGCGTACAGTTTCGCAACCATGAGATCATTGGCGATATCGTTCCGCTGGCCAAACGCTATGCCGACGAAGGCGCGGACGAACTGGTGTTCTATGACATTACCGCCTCCAGCGATGGTCGCGTAGTCGATAAAAGCTGGGTGGCGCGCGTTGCCGAGGTGATCGACATTCCGTTTTGTGTAGCGGGCGGCATCCGGTCAATTGACGACGCCGCCAAAATTCTTTCTTTCGGGGCGGATAAGATCTCTATCAACTCCCCGGCGCTGGCTGACCCAACGCTGATTACCCGTCTGGCTGACCGTTTTGGCGTACAGTGTATTGTCGTCGGGATTGATACCTGGTTTGACGACGCCACGGGGAAATACCATGTTAACCAGTATACCGGCAATGAAAACCGTACCCGCGTGACGCAGTGGGAGACGCTGGACTGGGTGCAAGAGGTACAACAGCGCGGCGCGGGGGAAATCGTCCTGAATATGATGAACCAGGACGGCGTGCGTAACGGTTACGATCTGACGCAGTTGAAAAAAGTCCGTGACGTTTGCCGCGTGCCGCTGATCGCCTCCGGCGGCGCGGGCACGATGGAACACTTCCTTGAGGCATTCCGTGATGCCGATGTCGACGGCGCGCTTGCCGCCTCCGTTTTTCACAAGCAAATCATCAATATTGGCGAATTAAAAGCGTACCTGGCAGGCCAGGGCGTGGAGATCAGGATATGTTAACAGAGCAACAACGCCGCGAGCTGGACTGGGAAAAAACCGATGGCCTGATGCCAGCCATCGTGCAACATGCGGTATCCGGCGAAGTATTGATGCTGGGCTATATGAACCAACAAGCGCTGGACAAAACCATTGAATCCGGCCATGTTACGTTCTTCTCACGCACGAAACAGCGTTTATGGACCAAAGGCGAAACCTCAGGCCATGTGCTGAATGTCGTCAGCATTGCGCCGGATTGCGACAACGATACACTGCTGGTGCTGGCAAACCCTGTCGGGCCGACCTGCCACAAAGGTACCAGCAGTTGCTTTGGCGACGCCAGCCATCAGTGGTTATTCCTGTATCAACTGGAGCAGCTACTGGCAGAGCGCAAAACCGCCGATCCGGCCAGCTCTTACACGGCGAAACTGTACGCCAGCGGTACCAAACGTATTGCGCAAAAAGTTGGCGAAGAAGGTGTAGAAACCGCGCTGGCGGCCACCGTCAATGATCGTTTTGAATTAACCAATGAAGCGTCTGATTTGATGTACCACCTGCTGGTGCTGTTGCAGGATCAGGATCTCAACCTCACCACCGTGATCGACAATCTTCGTAAGCGCCATCAATAAGCGTAAAAAAACCGGGCAATGCCCGGTTTTTTAATGAGAAATTTTACCTTTCGAAGCCGACCACCATCCGGCAAAGAAGCTTACAAGGCTTTTGGCTTATAGCTATGTAGCGCATTGCGCCCCAGCACAATCCCGGCGCCGATCATCCCGCCCAGCAACACAGCCAGCACGAGGGTAATGGCTGTTTTCGGGCTATCGCGACGGACCGGCAGCGTCGGCTTCATCACATAACGATAGACGTGCACCGTATCGGCAGTCACTTTCAGATTTTTAATGTCCAGCAGTGTCTGCTTCGTCTGGTAATAGGCCGGAGAAAAGACCAGTGGACGCGTCGCTTCGTTCTGTATCATCGATTTTAGCGCATCGCTCCCCAACAGGAACATCGTGTCCTGGGTAACATCCTGGGTTTGCTGAATCTGCGGCTGCGTGATTTTGGCCTCATCCGCATAGCGCAACGCTTCTTCGATTTGCTTAATACGCAGATCTTTTTGTTCCTGCGCCACAACTTCCTGCGTCTCAAGGGACTCCTGCAACGTTTTGGTTTGCAGCGTGATGTTATCTTTCAGGTCAACTTCCAGTTCCTTAGCAACCTCTTCATCCACCTGTTGGATATATTCCGCCAGCCGACGCTGCGCCCCTTCAGCGGTAGTACTCACATAAGAAACCGAGAGCGGCAGCGTCTGCCCCTTTACCGACTGTTCAATGGTGAGCTTTTCCCGCTCTTTCTGATTATCCAGCGCTTCCGATAATGCGGAAAACGCAGAACTAAAGCGGCTTATAAAATTCGCCTGCACTTCAGAGATTTTGGGGGCATTCCCGCCATACAAGACGTTGAGCGCGTTGGTATAGGTGGCAACCTGCGCGGCATCAGGTTGGGTAATAATCGCCGTGGATGTCCATTTTTCTTTGGCTATCATCAGGTAGCCTACGGCCAGCAAAATGGCGATAATAACGGCTACAATAATGGTCATCTTCCCACGCCATAACTGTAGCAATAACTCAATCAAATCAATCTGTTCCGGATCGTTCCCACGCCCGGAAGACGTATTACTATCCACTGTCATAGATACCCTAACTAAAAAAAGGATGAAGCTGGAGACAGTGTAGTCATAAAGCAAATATATGCCATAGGATTAATGATAAAAATCAGACATTATTTCCATATGGTCAATAAATCATCGGGACTCATCAGCCCCGATTGCCTTATTAATCACTACCGAAAAGATCGCGGGTATACACTTTTTCAGCAACATCCAAAAGCTCTGCCGCCATCCTGTTGGAAATAATGACATCCGCCTGCTGTTTAAAGCAGTACAAATCACGTTCAAGACGTGAGTTAAAGAAAGTATCTTCTTCCATTACCGGCTCATAGATGATGACCTCTACGCCTTTCGCTTTAATGCGCTTCATAATCCCCTGAATCGATGAGGCGCGGAAGTTATCGGAGCCACTCTTCATAATCAGGCGATAAATGCCCACCACTTTAGGCTTTCTGGCGAGGATAGCGTCGGCAATAAAATCTTTACGCGTACGGTTTGCTTCAACGATAGCGGAGATAATATTATTAGGCACCGATTGATAATTGGCCAGCAACTGTTTGGTATCTTTTGGCAAACAATATCCGCCATAACCAAAAGAGGGATTATTATAATGATTGCCAATACGCGGGTCGAGGCACACCCCTTCAATAATTTGTCGGGTATTTAATCCTAACGTTTCAGCATAGCTATCTAATTCATTAAAATAAGCGACTCGCATAGCGAGATAAGTATTGGCGAAAAGTTTAATAGCTTCCGCCTCAGTGGAGTCCGTAAACAGCGTTGGAATCTCCTGTTTAATAGCGCCTTCCTGGAGTAATGCGGCAAATTCTCTGGCGCGCTCAGACTGTTCCCCAATCACGATACGGGAGGGATAAAGGTTATCGTAAAGGGCTTTACCTTCACGTAAAAACTCCGGAGAGAAAATGATATTTTCTGTCGCAAACTTCTGACGCATTGCCGCCGTGAAGCCAACCGGCACCGTAGACTTAATAATCATCACTGCTGCGGGGTTGATGCTGATCACATCCTGAATGACCGATTCCACACTGGACGTATTAAAATAGTTAGTTTTGGGATCGTAATCCGTAGGCGTAGCAATGATGACGTAATCTGCATTCTGGTACGCATCAAACTTATCCAGCGTTGCCCTGAATCTGATGTTATCTTCCTTTAAAAATTGCTGAATTTCTTTATCAACAATCGGAGATATCCGATCATTTAACAGTTCAACACGGGAAGGAACAATGTCTAACGCCACCACATCATGATGTTGTGCAATAAGCAAACCATTAGACAAGCCAACATAACCCGTCCCGGATATCGTGATTTTCATTATTCGCTCTCAGAATTAACTTAATTATGAATCATGATGTATTTCGCATCCTGATAAGATATTAAAGTTTTAACGCCTGAGTATATAAAGTGCAACGCAGACGAAAACAATTCAGATTATCTTCATTACGATAAACACAGATTATTAAGTTAATATTAAGCAAAAGCGATAAATCAATAAGAATAGAGATAAAAAAAAGCCCGGTATTAAACCGGGCTTAAACATTTTTGCAGAAGTTATTCCAACCACTCGGTATGGAAAATGCCTTCTTTATCAGTACGTTTATAGGTGTGCGCACCAAAGTAGTCACGCTGCGCCTGAATTAAGTTAGCTGGCAGTACTGCGGCGCGATAGCTGTCATAGTAGGCCACTGCCGCAGAGAATGTCGGCACCGGAATGCCGTTCTGCACCGCGTAAGCCACGACATCTCGCAGCGCCTGCTGGTACTCATCAGCAATTTTCTTGAAGTAAGGCGCTAACAGCAAGTTAGCGATACCAGCGTTTTCTGCGTAAGCATCAGTGATCTTCTGCAGGAACTGAGCGCGAATGATACAGCCCGCACGGAAAATCTTAGCAATCTCGCCGTAGTTAAGATCCCAATGATATTCATCAGACGCGGCGCGTAGCTGCGAGAAGCCCTGCGCATAGGAGACGATCTTGCCAAGATACAGCGCGCGACGCACTTTCTCGATAAATTCCGCTTTGTCGCCTGCCGGTTGCGCTTTCGGCCCGGAGAGCACTTTAGATGCGGCAACACGTTGCGCTTTCAACGAAGAGATGTAACGCGCAAAGACAGATTCGGTAATCAGCGACAGCGGTTCGCCCAGATCCAGCGCGCTCTGGCTGGTCCATTTACCGGTCCCTTTGTTGGCGGCTTCATCAAGAATGACATCCACCAGGTAGTTTCCGTCTTCATCTTTTTTAGTGAAGATGTCTTTAGTGATGTCGATCAGATAACTGCTCAACTCGCCGTTATTCCACTCGGTAAAAGTGTTCGCCAACTCTTCATTGCTGAGGTTCAGGCCGCCTTTCAGCAGGGAGTAAGCTTCAGCGATAAGCTGCATATCGCCATATTCAATACCATTGTGGACCATCTTGACGTAGTGACCAGCACCATCGGCGCCGATATAGGTCACGCACGGTTCGCCATCTTCCGCCACAGCAGCAATCTTCGTCAGGATCGGCGCCACCAGTTCATAGGCATCTTTCTGACCGCCAGGCATGATAGATGGCCCTTTCAGCGCGCCCTCTTCACCACCGGAAACACCGGTACCGATAAAGTTAAAACCTTCCGCAGACAGCTCACGATTGCGACGGATTGTGTCCTGGAAGAAGGTGTTACCGCCATCAATAATGATATCGCCTTTTTCCAGATACGGTTTCAGCGAATCGATAGCTGCATCAGTACCTGCGCCCGCTTTCACCATTAACAGGATACGACGAGGCGTTTCGAGGGATTCAACAAACTCTTTCACCGTGTAATAAGGCACCAGCTTTTTGCCGGGATTCTCGGCAATCACTTCTTCGGTCTTTTCACGGGAGCGGTTGAAAACGGAGATGGTATAACCACGGCTTTCGATGTTGAGCGCGAGGTTGCGCCCCATCACTGCCATACCGACGACGCCGATCTGTTGCTTGGACATTACATACTCCTGTCAGGTGTGGAAGTTACATATATTTCACCATTATGTGCTACAAATTTTACAGCGTAAAGCATATTAAATACTTGTCCATTAATAGCACATTGTGGTTCGGCGGATATTTTCCCGCTTGGTTAACTTAAAATACCACGCGTAAAATTCTTTTAACAAAAGACCTAAAGTTAGCATCTGCATAAAAAACCGCAAAAACTATAATCATACTTACCAGCGATACAATAGTAAGCTTACTTATAAAGTCAAACCAGTTGGAAACTTTAAAGAAAATTATTTGTTCTCTTGTAAAATAAAAAACAGCCAAAATAACAAATGAGAATATTAAAGGTTTCAGTACAAATGACAAGTACTTTTTTAATGCATTAAATCTACCAAACATTTTACCATATAGATATAATGGCTTTGCAATTAATGTAATTAATACATTAGATATAATCGTGCCAATAATAATACCGGGAAGACCAATATAAAAAGCCAGGAGCGCGGAAAAAAATAAATTAACCACTCCCTCAAGCAAAGGATAATATACATCCCCAAAAAAACCAGTTGCGTTTTTAAAAATATCACAAGGAATTCTAATGACACTTATAAATACATTAACAAGCATTAATATAACAATACCATTACCTAGTATGAATTTTTCGCCTATCCAGCTGGTAATAAAGTCATTAACCAAAAAATACATATTCAAAGAAATGAAGGTAGCCAATGCTATAAATACTGTGTTAAATTGCTTTGCAATACTGGTAACTTCATCATCATTTTGATTGATTAAAAAATTACCCACACTAGCTGTAATAGCATTAACAAAACTGGACATAAGCACAGTCACAACCTGGAAGACCATCATATAACTTCCATAAATCGTGACGTAGCTTAAATTAAGAAATTTTGAAACTAGCAAATAATCAGTATTTAAAACTAACACACCACCAATCTTATGAAAAAACATGTTTTTTATTTTTATTTTTAATTCATTTTTTAATGTTGTTTTTTCATCATCGCTAATAGATTGTGGAACTACCTTAAAATGGATGTCGTTATTAATAATATTTTTAAATATAAAATACTGTACTATCACGCCAATAGTTTCAACGAGCAAATAGAGTAAGAAATTATGTGTGGTGACTAATAGCAATATTTGCAGCGCAATAATTAATATTTTCCCGCCACCCTGTATTTTACGGACTACTGAATATTGCTGATTTGCAGTTAATAGAGTTGAATGCTTTGCATAAGAATAAGTTAAAGATGTATTTATTACAAAAAATGCCCAATAAATAAAAACGTGACTTACTGCATTAACAGAATCGATGAAAAAGTAAATACCAAAGCCAATTACTATACCTATCAATAAAACTAAAAACGAGATATATCTATAGATTGTAGACAGCAATAAAGTTAAGTATTTTATTTTTGCATAATCCCCCTCACTCAGCGGCTTGTATAAAAGGCTTGCCGCAGCTACCCCTATGCCAAGCTCGGCGAGATTTAAATAAGCAGTCAGTTGTGTAAATAACAACATCACACCTGTTAAATCAGCGCCCATCTTAGAGACAAATATAGTTCGAAGATAAAATCCTAGCGCAATAAGAAAAAAAGTAATAAATAAATCAACTTTAAAGTTGTTAATCGCTTTTATAGTTCGCATTTTTACTTTCCGGATGTAAACTTAAAGTAAATAAATATTCGTGGGAAGTTACAGGATTACATCAATTATTATTAGCCCCATAATAATTAATATTACCAGGAAGGTAAAATAAATAATCATATCAATGATTATTTATACTGTCCGAAAAGAACATAGCGAAAGCCTTATATCTATTAGAAATGGAAACCAACAACAATCAAACACACTTAATATTTATTGGCTTTATACTACGAATTGGTTAGAGAATATCCGAAAAGTTAGCCCTCCATAAAGAAGGGCTGCTTTTTATGAATTGAGTAGCTGAAGAATTTCTTTCGTTCGCACTTCCATCAGCGGAATATCGCCGCGTGATTCCACATTCAGGCGCACCACCGGTTCGGTGTTCGACGAGCGCAGGTTGAAACGCCAGTCCGGGAATGACATGCTGAGGCCGTCCGTGCGGTCCACTGCCTGCGCCTCTTCCGCAAAGTGCGCTTCCACCCGCGCGATGGCCGCCGCCGGCTCCGCCAGCCTGCTGTTGATTTCCCCGCTCGCCGGGAACGCCGCCATCCGGTCGCGAACCAGCTCACCCAGCGACTGTCTCTTCAGGCACACCAGCTCCGCCACCAGCAGCCACGGGATCATCCCGCTGTCGCAGTAGGCAAAATCACGAAAATAGTGATGCGCGCTCATTTCCCCACCATAAATGGCATCCTCCGTACGCATCCGCTCCTTGATAAAGGCGTGCCCGGTTTTTGACATCACCGGCGTCCCGCCCGCCGCCGCCACCACTGCCTCCGTGTTCCAGGTCAGGCGCGGGTCGTGGATAATCTTCGCCCCCGGGTGTTTTTCCAGAAACGCTTCCGCCAGCAGCCCGACGATGTAGTACCCCTCGATAAACTGCCCTTTCTCATCGAACAGGAAGCAGCGGTCGAAGTCGCCGTCAAAGGCGATGCCCATGTCCGCCCCGTGTTCAATAACGGCCTTGCGGGTGTCGTCGCGACACTCCGGCAGCAACGGGTTGGGAATGCCGTTCGGGAAGGTGCCGTCCGGGGTGTTGTGGATTTTGATGAACTCCACCGGCGCGCCCAGCGCCTTCAGACGCGCTTCGATGGCGTCAATGACCGGCCCCGCCGCCCCATTGCCGGAATTCACCACCAGCTTCAGCGGGGTGAGATTGTTAACACTGATATAGCCGAGCAGGTGGTCGATGTAGGCGTCGCGCAGGCTGATTTGTCTGTAGCTGCCGCGCGCGGCCTCGTTCACCGGCGGGAAGTCGCCCGCTTCCGCCAGACGCTGAACGTCGCGCAGACCGGTGTCGCCGCTTATCGGGCGGGCGCCCTCGCGCACCAGCTTCATACCGTTGTAGTCCATCGGGTTATGGCTGGCGGTCACCTCAATACCGCCGTCCACGCCGAGGTGGAAGGTGGCGAAGTAAATCTCTTCGGTGCCGGACATACCGATATCCAGCACGTCGACGCCCGCGTCCTGTAACCCTTTCGCCAGCGCCAGCTTCAGCGCCTCGCTGGTCAGGCGCACGTCGCCGCCCAGCACGATGGTTTTCGGTTTTAAATATTCGCCGTAGGCGCGGCCAATCCGCCACGCGATATCTTCATTGAGCTCTTCGCCCAGCCTGCCGCGAATGTCGTAGGCCTTAAAACAAGTTAAATTATTCATTATTACGTTATTCCTTAATTACGACCATACTTATCTGAAAAACGAACAATATCATCCTCCCCTAAATATGCGCCGGATCTTACTTCAATAAGTTCAAGTGCAATTTTCCCTGGGTTTTCAAGGCAGTGCTTAACACCGACAGGAATATATACGGATTCATTTTCAGTTAAAATTTTCACTTCACCTTTTATGGTTATTTTTGCGGTACCTGCAACGATAATCCAGTGTTCCGCGCGATGATAATGTTGCTGCTCTGAAATTCCTTCTCCGGGTTTTACAGTGATTCTCTTTACCTGATAACGCTCACCGAAATCGATTGAATCGTATTTACCCCATGGTCTATAAACTTCCCGATGAGTTATATGCTCATGACGATTTTCTAATTTAATTTTCTCAACAATTTTCTTAACATCTTGAACACAGTTTGTGTTTGCAACTAAAACGGCATCTTTCGTTTGCACGACTATAAGATCTTTGACACCAACAGCGGTTACCAAACCCGTTTCTGCATGGAGATAGCAATTATCTGCATTGTGGCTTAATACATCGCCTTTAGTCACATTACCATTACTATCTTTATCACTTATCTCCCAAAGAGAAGACCACGAACCGACATCACTCCAACCCGCATTTAAAGGTACGACAACCGCGTCATTCGTCTTTTCCATCACTGCATAATCAATTGATTCATCCGGGCAAGCGCAAAATGAATCTTCATCCACTCGAATAAAATCGAGATCCGTAACAGCAGATTCCATCGCTAATGAGCAAGCTTTATAAATATCAGGGCGAAATTTTTTTAACTCTTCAATATATCGATCTGCCCTAAATAAAAACATACCGCTGTTCCAGTAATACTCACCAGAATCAAGATAACTCTGAGCCGTTTCTAGATTGGGTTTTTCGACAAATTCAGCCACCCTAAACGCCAAAGAACAATCATTTTCTGCAGAGAAAAGAGCTTGCCCACGCCGTATATAACCATAACCTGTCTCTGGCATGGTAGGTACAATACCAAACGTAACTAATTTTCCTGCTTCGGCATATTTTCTAGCGTCTTGTATAGTCTTACAAAACGTTTCTTCGTCCTTAATTATATGGTCAGCAGCCAATACTAACAGTAAAGCGTTTTTCTTAAGGCATTTTAAAGCTGCCAAGGCTACTGCAGGGGCCGTGTTACGTCCAACAGGTTCTAAAATTATATCGCCAGATGATTTAGATAATTCTTTAAGCTGTTCTGCAACAATAAACCTGTGCTGCTCATTACAAATAACAATAGGATCTGAAGCATTCAAATTATTAATTCGCGTAATTGTGGTCTGAAGCATACTTTGAGAGCCATCTAAACATAAAAACTGTTTAGGATATAACGTTCGAGAAAGTGGCCATAACCGACTTCCATTTCCCCCAGCCATAATTATTGGTGTAATCATTTTCCTGTTAACCTCTCAATATTTTTCACCAAAACTGATAAACGCGTTGACCAATTAAATTTCTCCGCAACAAAATTTCGCGCATTCTTAGCAATCATTTGATATACAGAATTTTCACTCAAAGTTTCTAACGACTTCAAGTACTCATCACTATTATCAGCAATTAATATCTCTTCACCAATATTTGCTTCTATACCCTCATAACCCATTCGGGATGTGATAGTTGGAAGTCCAAGAGCCATATATTCTAATATTTTATTTTGTACACCTGCACCAAACCGAACTGGGCAAATCCCGATATGTCCTATTTTAGCCGCATCAGCCATATTTGTAACGCTGCCACTCACCACAACATTTTCAAAACCTTGTAAATATAGTTTATCACTTTTGTTTATTTTACCTAAAATGTGGAAAATATATTGCTTACCGTTATTATTTTTATTTATTGATGGTAGAATATTTTTTACGAACCATTTCACTCCGTCAAAATTTTGGAATGAACACAAGTTCCCAATAAAAATAAGATTAATTATATTGGTATTTTCAATGGCTCTCTTTGTAAAAGGATAATCCTCAAGATCAACTCCATTATTACAAACCAAAATGTTATCATTCCTATTCCCAAAAAGGAATTTTTTGTCAACCTCTGATATTAACGATATGAGTGAATAGCGGCCATAAACTTCTTTTTCATATTTTAATAATCGCTCTTGTTCGATAGAGTAAATGATGCTTTTTAAAGAATTTTTCGGAGCTTCTTTTTTTATACGCGAATAATTTAAGGAAATTGCATCAGTCATTTCAAGAATATGCAAGCCAGGCTTATTTAAAGTGTAATCACCAACACGAATGAGATGAGAAAGAGTCAAATCATAATTCCCAATTATCTCATTAAGTTTATTTTCAAATTCAGTATTTTTATAATAAGCTATCTGAAGTGGTTTTCTACCAGGTAATGCTTTTAATACATTAAAATAACTTTTTATTTTAGGATGATAGATCCGGAAAATTTTATCAAAGACGTGATCATTTTTTACTATAAAATTTAAGTCTTCGATACTATCGCATAGACTTAGCAAATCTAATGTGTAGTATTTAGACAATTCCTTACAAATGCGATATATCCTTAACCTATCCCCTCCTACCACTGGATACGGAAATCGTGGGGTGAGGATGAGTATTTTACTTTTTTCCATATAAAAACTCGAGTTGGGATTTAAAAATTTCATGTTCTATCAATTGTCCATGGATATCTTTATACTTGCTAGCTAACACCGCTTTATATTGGATGTGAAAGTCATTTTGATTAGTATAAAGATATACATTTTCATCTTTTTGTTCCATAAAGGCTGATATTTGTGTACATAAAATCTTTTTATGGGACAACTTAGCCTCTGCTACAGCTCTTCCATAACCCTCATATTTCGAATGTGCCCAAATAAAGGTAGAGTTACAATAAAGACTTACAACATCATCAAGATCCAGGAAAGGAATAACTTCAATTTCACTTTGGACTCTATGGTCATCAATTATTTTTTTTACCCTCTCTATGGCATTTCCACAGCCTAATATTTTAAGCGGCAATCGTTCATCCTTGCTAATAGATGAATATAATTTCAAAGCACCATCGAGATCTTTATTATCACCCACCCCTGTTACCAATAATATATATCCAAGATCAAGAATCGTATTTTTTTTCGCAATTTCCTCGAAACGAAAAAATGTGTTTGGGAAATAATAGCCTTTACAATTTTTAAAGAGTTCAATGCTATCTATAACACGCTTAGTTGTTTTTGATATATATATATAATCGGCTTTTAATTGTGATGCTTTGAGCATACAATATGACACATATTTCGCGGATAAAGAATGGTTCTTTTTTCTTAAGCTTATTAGATCATGAATAATAACCACTGATTTACCCAAGTACGCGTCTATAATTGATGTACTATTATATGGATAGATATTAAATTTTGACTTTAATATAAGTCCAATAAGCGGAGTAAGTATTTGTTCATAGAATATGAATAAAAAATTATGTATAAAAGCAGGTAAAGGGTATAGGACTTTTGGACAAGTTAATTCACAGACTTGCATAGAGTCCTTTTTCATTTGAAGAACTAACTCTTCAGTATAAATTGGTATTCCTCTTTTTAAAACACCACTAAAATAATTATTTATTACTATCATTGTTTATTAGTCCTATATACAGTTGAGCGATCGACTGCCAATTTCTTTTTTCAGAGTACTCATAGGCACTATCATTAATTTTGGCAAAGCTATCTGTATTATTTATATAATATAAAACCTTACTCAAAAGATCATTTTTATCGTTCCCTAATACGGCAATATTTTCAAATTCAGACGAAAACTGCCCCCTTAGGGAAAATACTAATACTCGATTAATCATCGCAGCAAGGGCAGTACCTCTCCGTTCTGAGATGCCATCGGGATATGGTAATATAGCCATGTCAGTTTCAGCTAGCAGATTTGATATTTCGGCTGCTGATTTATTTAAAAGTAACTCGCACTTTTGTTCTGTACACTGTTCTATAATTAAATTGGCATAACTATTGTCAGCACTAGGAACATAACCAATCAAGGCAGAGCGGAATTTAATATTTTTCTTATTAAGTTCTTTAATAATCCAGATAAATTCTTCTATTCCCTTTCCTTTGGAAATTATACCAAAATGAACAAGATCAAATTTTTTTTCTTTCTTTTGGCAAGAAGGTATGTTAGATGCGATAGGAATTAGTCTTGTTTTTGCAGAATTAAATAATGTTTTTTCACCTATATTCTTCTCATACTGAGTTGTAAAGATTATATAATCAGCAAGCTTAAAAATTTTTAGGAAATATTGAGCTCTCTTTGATAAACTACTAAATTCGTGTAGCGTTATCGATGTTTTTAAGCCAACTAACTTAGCTAAGATAAATGCAACATGAGGTTTAAAAGCCGCAATTTTGTTTGTCGAAAATCCAATCGATGGATATTGAATATTAATAAGTTTGATAATTTTTCTATTAGAAACTATTTTATAGATTAATTCGAATAAGGATAGTTTGACAACGTTAACTGTATAATTCTTTTTAATTTCTTGGTTTAGATTATAAACATAATCACCTACTCCACATTTATCATCTGGATACGAACCCGTATATATTAATAACATTAGTAAATACCTTGACGCTGAATTTCTGAAAATACCGATATGTAAGGATAGAAAAGTTCAGGATAAGACCCTAGTATAGAGTAAACTTGATAGCCAAAATAAAAAATCACTATAAAAATCAGAGCAGGAATCCGTGTAAAAATTCCTACACGCACTAATACTGCAGGAATCAACAATATTTCGACTATAGTAAAATATATACTAATTACTGAGAACATGGCTGAGATCGGAGATAAAAATAAATATATGATAGTTCCAAATAAATATGTTTTTACCAAAAATAAATTTGCCTTATTATTTTTTATATCAAAAGATAATGTGTAAATAAAAATAGCAGAAATTACCACCCTTTTTAAAATTCCAGATATACTTATGGACCCATATTCTTGTGCATTTTGAGTATAAACAGTGAGTTTATAGCGAACAATTTCGACAGGAATTAGACTAATAACGGAAGAAATTATATCTGATAAATAATGTGACAAAGGCAATGATAGAATGGCACCAAGCACAAGTAATATTTTATATAAGTTTAAAGATAACTTATTGATTAAAAAAACAGATAAGGTAACTAAAGACGAGATATGAAATGTCGACGCACATAGAATAAGAATAAGCGATTGCACCTTTTTATTACTTTTATATTGGATTAAAGCGAAAAAAGATAACCCAATTGCAATAATTCTTCTTTCGGCCCCAAAAAAAGACCCCAGATAATAATAACTATAAAAAACACAAACAGACAGAATAGTTAATGATATATTTTTTTGTGTTTTCAGGCATCCCCAGAATATTAACGCGATAGGAATAATTGATGTAGTGAATAGAAACAATGTATAATTATCTGTCAAATATCTTATTAATTTGACGTATAATACATACCCGATTTCAAAGTCATGTCGATTCCCTGGACTCATGAAATCATCGTAATAGGGGAGCCAATCAGTACCAGTCTGCCAACGTAAAGAACAAAACGAGACAAGAAATAAAAAACTTAGCATCAAGGCGTAAATTTTTATATTTTTATTCTTAACAAATGAAAAGAACGGAAAAATTACAATAAAAATATAATATATCATGCTAAGTCTCTCAAATAAAAAATTATTCTTATTGTTTTCTAAAAATAATCTTTATAAATACGATATTATAATTATTCAGGACACGCTACCGCCCCTGGCTCATCAGCTACCAGTGCACTGCGTACATATCGACTTGTTACAGACCTCGCCCGGCAGGGCAAAGCTCACTAAAACTTAAACGCTAATTGTCTTATTAATTGCATCCGGAAACAAGGATTAATCTTATAAAATCAGCATTAAAATGCTCCAGATAACCCCTTGTTACTTAAGCCCTTTATACAAAACTAAAACGGCAGTCAACACTCGTTTCAGCCAACTTGCCGCTTCGAATGTTCACTGCCGTTATTATGTTTATCACCAACCATTTATCACGGTTGTTAATACTTATTCATGCAGAAGCTGCTCTATGCTCTTACGGAACTTCGCTCCTTCTTTCAGGTTGCGCAGCCCGTACTTCACAAATGCCTGCATGTAGCCCATTTTTTTACCGCAGTCATAGCTGTCACCCGTCATTAGCATCGCGTCAACCGACTGTTTTTTCGCCAACTCAGCAATGGCATCGGTGAGCTGGATGCGGCCCCAGGCGCCCGGTTCGGTTCTTTCCAGTTCCGCCCAGATGTCGGCTGAAAGCACATAACGGCCTACCGCCATCAAATCGGAATCCAGCGTCTGCGGCTGATCCGGTTTTTCGATAAACTCCACAATCCGGCTGACTTTGCCTTCATTATCCAGAGGTTCTTTCGTCTGGATAACGGAATACTCCGATAAATCACCTTTCATGCGCTTCGCCAGCACCTGGCTGCGACCCGTTTCATTGAAACGCGCCACCATCGCCGCAAGGTTATAGCGCAGCGGATCGGCGGTAGCATCATCAATAATAATATCCGGGAGTACCACAATGAAAGGGTTATCGCCCACGACCGGACGCGCGCACAGAATAGAATGCCCCAGTCCTAACGGCTGCGCCTGGCGAACGTTCATAATCGTCACGCCCGGTGGGCAGATAGATTGCACTTCCGCCAAAAGCTGACGCTTAACGCGCTGTCCAAGAAGTGATTCAAGTTCATAAGAGGTGTCGAAGTGGTTCTCAACGGCGTTTTTAGACGCGTGAGTCACCAGTACGATTTCTTTGATCCCTGCAGCCACAATCTCATCGACAATGTACTGAATCATTGGCTTGTCGACGATCGGTAGCATCTCTTTTGGGATTGCCTTGGTGGCAGGCAACATATGCATACCCAAACCCGCTACCGGTATAACTGCTTTCAAATTCATCATTGTTTCTTCCACCTGTAAAATGGTTGCTGAATTATAGCTCTTTAGCTTGTTTTCGCCAGCATGAATTACTCTGCTGCCAGGGATAATGATGGCACGCTTTACATTACGTCTTAGTCGGCACCATAACATTAAGTATGAACAACTTTTTCCCAGGAATTTTCGTAAAAATAGCGGTACTTACCCTCCCCGCTTCGGCAGCGAAAAATTCACTGCTTCGACATTCACGGTTTGGTGATTAATCCTGTCGATATCCACGGAACTCTGCCCGTTTTCATTGATGGCATGAACATTAGCGAGGGAAAGCAGCGTGTCCTGGCGGGCCATAAATTGACCACGGACATCTTTACGCAAATCGAAATGCATTTTTAACGCCGGGCCAATCGCTGAAGTTTGCATCACGTTGATATTACGCAGGAAGAGGTGCTGCGGTTGATTATGCAGTTCCAGCATAGCACGCGTCATCCGTACATTGGTGATGGCGACAAAAGAGGGGGTGTTGCCGGAGGAAATTTGAATGCCGCGTAATTTATAAGCAACCTGGCGATTATCCAACCGAATAGCGTTTAATTTAAAGTTTTGCGGAATTGACAGGTATTTTCCTTTAACGACGCCATAGCCGATGAGCATCCCGGCACTATTCGTCATATCAATATTATCAATGACGAAATTATCACAGCCATAAATTGCGATCGTTGCGTTATCAATACCCGCATTTTTACTGAAATCGGGCGTGATGTTTTTGGCTTTGACATTGCGAATGACGAAATGTTTGCCATTTTCTACGTGCACAAGCTGTCGGCAATCAGATCCGGTAATATTGGCCACCACAAAGTTTTTTACTGCCTGGTCTTCAGGATAACTGTTGTCATAGGTGCTACCCGCCAGCCCGATGCCGATCCCCCAGTTGATTTTGCCATTGGTACAATCAATGCGTTCGATGACATGATCGGAAATCAGGATATCGCGGTCGTGAATCGCGACATTCCACTCAATGGCGTCCCCCTGTAAATCGCTAAAGCGGCTATGCGTAATCCTCGCGCCGTCCATTTGGTTATGAAATCCCTGGCGGAGAATGGCGTAGTTGGCGTGGGTAACGGTGATGTCATCGATAATGAGATTACGCATCACCTGCGGTTCCTTACCACCGATGAAAATTTGCGCGACGGGGCCAAAGCCGCTCATCGCCACGCCTTTAATCACACAGTCCGACCCGCGAACATCCAGCGTCACATTGTGCAGACTGCCGCCCTGCTCCCCCACCACCTGACACCCGTCCTGCAAAATAAACCGTCCCCGGCCATTCCCACGCACCGCGCCCTGTACCCGCAGCGTTTTTCCCGCCGGAATCGTTATCGCCGCATTGATATTTTCACACACCCATCCTAGCGGTACGACCACGGTCTGTCCGTCGGCGAAGGCCTGTTTGAACGAGGCGATACCGTCATCCGCCGGATAATCCTTAATATCGACGGTCTCGCGAGGTTCACGCGCCTGTACCGGCAAGGCGCGCAGGAAAGGAAGAACAGCAAGCGCAGAACCTGCCGTCAGGAGGGTACGTCGGGAGAATTTAGTCGCGGGCATACCACCTCGTTTATATCGTTTGTAGCAGGCTGGCTAACTGGCGATTAATCGCCTGCTGGTTAAAATCTTGCGCCACTTTTTCACGGGCGCGCGTGATCACCGACTCCAGCGTGTCGTGGTCAATCCGGCTGAACTCAGCGAGTCGGGCCGCCAGCGCCTGCGCATCGTTTTCCGGCACCAGCCAGCCGGATTTGCCGGCCTCCACCAGTTCCGGAATACCGCTATGCACGGTAGATACCACGGGAATCCCTACCGCCATCGCCTCCATCAGCGCTACCGGAATACCTTCCATATCGCCATCCGTACCGGTAATCGACGGCAGCAAAAAAACATCGGCGTCATCCAGCATCGCCTTCACTTCATGGCTCGGTTTAAACCCCGGCATCTCAATGACATCCTCTAGCTGATACTGCTCGATGAGCGTGCGCAGCCGACGTTCCCACGGGCCAATCCCCAGAATGCGGTAGCGAAACGCCACGCCCTGTGCTTTCAGTTGCCGACAGGCTTCAATCGCCACATGCAGGCCTTTTTTCTCGGTCAGGCGCGCGACGGAAATCATCTCCAGCGGCATCCCTGGCGCTTTCACCGAACGATGGGAAAAACGCGTCATGTCGACGCCCATGCGCGAAACAGCAATCTTTTCCGGCGGACAGCCCATACTTTTCAGGCGACCGGCCCACAGTTCGCTGATGGGCAGCATCAGATCGCCACGACGAAACAACTGCTGATACTCCGGCGTGTAATGACTGAGCACTTCGCGGCTGGAAATATCAATCCCGTGGAAAATAGTCGCTATTTTGCCGCGAAGCACGCCCAGTTCGCGTAGTTTGGCCGCCGTCACGCCCGCCGGACCAAAGTGTGCGATAAACACATCCGCCACAAAAGGGTGGCTCACCTGCGCGCAAATCGCGGAAAGGATCAAATTGCGTGATTCATCGCCATAGCGGGTAAAATTGAGCGCTTTCCAGGTCGCCGCCCGATGCAGCCTCGGCAGCGTTTTACATGCCCGGTAGCGCAGTTTCGCCAGCCGTCCCTGGGGCTCATCCTGTAACCAGCGGGTTTTCGCCGCCAGGCCATACTTCTCCCAGGCGGCATGAGTATGTTGGGTATCGCCTTTTTGTAACGCGACAATCTCCACCTCATGGCCCATATCAATAAACGCAGTAATCTGATTCAGCACAAAGGTTTCCGATGAGAGTGGAAATTTCAGCAGAAAAAAGCTGACTTTCATTGTTCCTCCCGAATTCTGTCGAGAACGGATTTGATCATCGTGAACCCTTTCGCCCGCTCCTCGGTAACGGCGTTAGCCACTTTTGCCTTTAGCGCAGGCAATTGATTGAGCGTATCGGCCACCACGCTTTGTAATGAACCGTTCAGCAAGTGACGGATATCGATGGCCAATTCCGCCAGGCCTAGCTGCTGCATAATCCCGGCGGATTTATGTTCATAATTAATGGCGATGGCGGGTGTGCCAAAATTCATGGAGATAATGGCGGAATGCAGGCGCGTCCCGATGGTCAGTACGCAGGAGGCGAGGATCTTTCCGATTTCCACGTCATTGAGTTCGTCCATCGCGATATGGAAATGCTCTGAGTCGTTTACATACTTCGCCATCCGTAACGCAACCATCCGGTCATCGCGGTTATAGCGATCGATACTGGTGCAGGTTGACAGCGCCAGTACCTGATAACCGTCCGCAATCAGGCGATTCACGACCTGGGCAAATGCCTGCTCATAGGCCTGCTGAGTGGTGCCCAGGCGTTTATCAAACGGCTCCAGATCGCGCAACGTAATCGCGACGGTTTTGCGGCGCGCGGTGACGTCCAGCCAGTGCTGCACAGCATAACTGGCGACAAACTCGTCGTGACGGCGTTCGACTAACCAGGCGGTATCCACCCCCTGCTCCACTTTCCGGGTATCGATCTGCGCGGCGGTCATCAGATCGCGGCTGACGGTTTCACGCAGGATCAGCGCACTGGTGCGCCCAAAAACATAATTGGCGAGCTGGTTAAAGTCAGGGTTCTGGAAAGGGCCGACGCTATGTCCCACCATATAAATTGGTTTGTTCGCCATAAACGCGCACAGCGGATATTCAAAGTGAGTCAAACCATATAAGTCGACATAGTTTGAACCACCCACCTGAATGACGGCGTCATACTGCGCAATAAATTGCGCGAATTCGGCAAATTCCGGCGCGATAGCAAAATTACGCAGCGATCCTTCCTGGGCGACTTTAGACAATAAAATTTTATGCTGAAAACGACGGCGTAATACTTTTTTTACCCGACCGTTAAGCCCTGCCGCCGCCTGCTGTTTCTGGCTTAACTGATACAGCGGGTCGGCAATAATCGGGCGCCCCTGCAACCAGGCGGAACTCACCGGGAAACGACTCATTACATCCATTTCCGCCTCTGGCGCCTGTTGACGGATGGCATCAAGCAAACCGCGCATAATGGCGCTATCACCACGGTTGCCGCATGTGTGGTTGCCTAAAATTAATAATTTCATAAATAGCCTCTTATATCCCCGTCATCCGACACGTAATAACTTTTTCATTTTTGCACTGCCAACAAGCTGATTTTTAATTTCCATCACCAGCGCATTGCGTGAAAAAATAATCATTAAAATAAAACTCAAAATACCGACCATAACCTGTAGCGCGAATACCCCCGACAACGGTAAATAACCGTCGACCAGCTTTCCTGCGCCGTAGCTGGTAATAAATGTTGGCAATGAGAGATAAAACGGTAGCCACAGGCTGAGAATATACTGACGATAGCTGGAGCCGAGTACCGGTTTAATCATCACGAAATAGCTCAGAATGGTGTTGATGATTTGCACCACCAGGAACCCCAGCGTCACGCCAATCGCCCCCGCCAGATGGCCGCCAATGAGAATTGCCGGGATAAACAGAAACGTTTTAAAGACGTTGAACTTAAAGCTGATATCCACGCGCGCTTTCGCCATCAGCAGCGAACCAATCGGGTTGCCGACCGAGCGCAACAGCCCCACCACGCACAGCAATTGCAGGATCGGGATAATGCTGTTCCACTTCTCGCCAAACACTAACGGCACAAAATTGTTCGCCACTACCATCAGGCCCAACAGCGCGGGAAAATTGATAATTCCCACCACGGAAAGCAACTTATAGAAGTTGACGCGCAGCTTCTCAGTATCGTCCTGGATTTTGGCGAATGCCGGAAATAGCACGCGAGTAATGATGGGGTTAAGCTTCGCCGGCGGCACAACCGCCACGTTGTACGCGAGGTTATATCCCCCGGCGACGCTTGCGCCGAGAATTCTCGCCAGTACCAGCGTCGATAAATTCGTGTTGATGTAATTGACGATACTGTCCGCCGTCAGCCACGCGCCAAAACGCAGGTTCGTGGACACCGATGCCAGCGAAAAATGCAGCCCCGGACGGTAAATCTTGCGGCCAAAGTAACCAAAGAGCAGCGTCCGCACCGCGCTGTTCACCAGATAGCCGAGAATCGCGGTTAGCGCCAGCGGCCAGTAATGGGCGCTAATCACCGTAAAGGTGAACCCCGCCAGCACGGAGGTCGTTTCGATCATGCCGATCTTATTGAACTCCAGCTCTTTTTGCATCAGCGCGCGGAACTGCTGCCCGTGAGGGATCACGATAAACGCCAGCGACAACGTTTTGATTAACGGCGCGAGATCCGGATTATGCAAAACATGGGCAATCGCATCGCTCAGCCAAAAGACCACCGCAAATACCACAATCCCAAGCCCAACGTTTAGCCAGTAGAGCGTGGTCAGCTCCAGATGCCCAATCGTTTTACGCTGGATAATCGAGTTCGCGATGCCAAAGTCCGAGATCGTGTCGGCCAGCGCGATAATCACCAGCGAGACGGTCAACAGGCCAAACTGGTGGTTGTCGATGATCCGCGCCAGCACCGTCATCTGAATTAACCCCAGACCGATAATCACTATCGTGGCGATAGCCGACCATTTAGCGCCGCTGATCGTTTTTTGTCGTAAACTCATTCTTTTCTCCAGAACCTGTTCACAAGGCGTCATTGGCGCAGCCAGATTGAGCACTGCCCTGGTGCAATATGGCAAGTAAAATAGCCTTGTGGGTCAGGTTCTTAATACGCCGCTTTATTAACAAACCCTTTAAAAATCGTCAGAAAAACGATTTTGATATCGAACCAAATACTCCATTCGCGGATGTATTCCAGGTCGAATTCCACGCGTTTTTCCATTTTCTCCAGCGTATCGGTCTCACCGCGCCAGCCATTAATTTGCGCCCAGCCGGTGATGCCCGGCTTCATCTTGTGGCGTAGCATGTAACCTTCAATCAACTGACGATACTGTTCGTTATGCGCCACCGCGTGCGGGCGAGGACCGACGATGGACATCCCGCCAGTTAATACGTTGATAAACTGCGGCAATTCATCCAGCGAGGTACGACGCAAAAAGTTACCTACCCGGGTGACGCGCGGATCGTTTTGCGTCGCCTGGGTAACGACCTTATCGTTCTCCATCACCTTCATTGAGCGGAACTTCCAGACCTTGATCGGCTTGCCGTCCATCCCGTAGCGCGTCTGACGGAAAATCACCGGCCCGGGCGAGCTCAATTTGACCGCCAGCGCAATGCAGCACAGTACCGGTGAGATGAGCAGCAGAATCAGCGACGCCAGCACGATATCTTCTGCCCGTTTAAGCAGACGGTTAATCCCTGATAGCGGCGTGTCATACAGCGGAACGACCGGAACGCCGCTCATCTCCTCCACGCGCGAGTGGAGAATATTAAAGGTGAACACATCGGGAATAAGGATCACCGAGCAGGTGGTGTCGGCCAGCTCGCGCACCAGTTTTTTCACCATGGCGCCGTCGCTCATCGACATGGCGATATAAACATTGTGAATTCGCGAGGCTTTCGCATCGTCAATTAACTGCTCGAAGTTCCCGGCCCAGTCAGCAGAGACGCCGCCCGGTTTAGGATCGTGATAGACGCCCACCACCTCAAAACCCAGCCACGGCTCATTACGGAAGCTATCCAGCAACGCCTGGCCCGCAGGCAAATCTCCGGCGACGGCGACCCGGCGAGTGTTATAACCACGATTGCGTAGCCAGCCCGCGCCAAAACGAATAAATGAACGGCATAACACTAAGCCCAGGCTGGACAGCGCATACCAGGCCAGCCAGGTGGCAAGGCGGTTGTCAAAGTCATCATTAAACGCCACCAGACCGGCGCTGAAGATCAGGCTCAGCGTCCAGTTTTGCAGTAACAGCGTTAACTCTGTCGACATTTTGACGCCGCGCCAGGAGCGATAAAAATCGGTTATCCCGCCCAGCATTTGAAAAACAACCAGCGTAATCAGCGCCACCAACAGGTGCATGTACAGGAATGGCAGTCCACTGACTTCACAGATGAACCACAGCCCGCCAAACATGATGGTGATATCTGAAAAGCGTTGCACCATAGAGATTAACGATGCATTGGTTTTGGCTCGTTCGCGCTTTTTTAGATTTGTCATCGTTGTTCCTGTGATTGGCCCCTTACCCGCAGGCGGTAAGGAGCGATCTGACGTTACTGATTCAGCAGCGCCAGCAGAGTGCGTGTTCGCGCTTCCATCAGCGGAATATCGCCGCGTGATTCCACATTCAGGCGCACCACCGGTTCGGTGTTCGACGAGCGCAGGTTGAAACGCCAGTTGGCGAACGACATGCTGAGGCCGTCCGTGCGGTCCACTGCCTGCGCCTCTTCCGCAAAGTGCGCTTCCACCCGCGCGATGGCCGCCGCCGGCTCCGCCAGTCTGCTGTTGATTTCCCCGCTCGCCGGGAACGCCGCCATCCGGTCGCGAACCAGCTCACCCAGCGACTGCCCCTTCAGGCATACCAGCTCCGCCACCAGCAGCCACGGGATCATCCCGCTGTCGCAGTAGGCAAAATCACGGAAATAGTGATGCGCGCTCATTTCCCCGCCATAAATGGCATCCTCCGTACGCATCCGCTCCTTGATAAAGGCGTGCCCGGTTTTTGACATCACCGGCGTCCCGCCCGCCGCCGTCACCACTGCCTCCGTGTTCCAGGTCAGGCGCGGGTCGTGGATAATCTTCGCCCCCGGGTGTTTTTCCAGAAACGCTTCCGCCAGCAGCCCGACGATGTAGTACCCCTCGATAAACTGCCCTTTCTCATCGAACAGGAAGCAGCGGTCGAAGTCGCCGTCAAAGGCGATGCCCATGTCCGCCACGTGTTCAATAACGGCCTTGCGGGTGTCGTCGCGACACTCCGGCAGCAACGGGTTGGGAATGCCGTTCGGGAAGGTGCCGTCCGGGGTATTGTGGATTTTGATGAACTCCACCGGCGCGCCCAGCGCCTTCAGACGCGCTTCGATGGCGTCAATGACCGGCCCCGCCGCGCCGTTGCCGGAATTCACCACCAGCTTCAGCGGGGTGAGATTGTTAACGCTGATATACCCCAGCAGGTGGTCGATGTAGGCGTCGCGCAGGCTGATTTGTCTGTAGCTGCCGCGCGCGGCCTCGTTCACCGGCGGGAAGTCGCCCGCTTCCGCCAGACGCTGAACGTCGCGCAGACCGGTGTCGCCGCTTATCGGGCGGGCGCCCTCGCGCACCAGCTTCATACCGTTGTAGTCCATCGGATTATGGCTGGCGGTCACTTCAATACCGCCGTCCACGCCGAGGTGGAAGGTGGCGAAGTAAATCTCTTCGGTGCCGGACATACCGATATCCAGCACGTCGACGCCCGCGTCCTGTAACCCTTTCGCCAGCGCCAGCTTCAGCGCCTCGCTGGTCAGGCGCACGTCGCCGCCCAGCACGACGGTTTTCGGTTTTAAATATTCGCCGTAGGCGCGGCCAATCCGCCACGCGATATCTTCATTGAGCTCTTCGCCCAGCCTGCCGCGAATGTCGTAGGCCTTGAAACAGGTTAATTTTGTCATGTGCTTACCCTTCTTCAGGCAACAGTTAGCCCTGACCGTAAATAGCCAACATCGTTATTGTTATTCATTGCCGGATGGCGCGTTGCGCTTACCGGGCACCGTTGCAGGCGTCAGACCCGCCCGTAACGGTCCTCGAACCGCACCACGTCGTCCTCTTCGAGATACGAGCCGGAACGTACTTCAATTAAATCGAGCGGTATTTTTCCCGGATTTTCCAGGCAGTGGGTCGCCCCCAGCGGAATATAGATGGACTCGTTTTCACCGAGCAGCTTAACCTCGCCGTTGATGGTGACTCTGGCGGTCCCCGCCACCACCACCCAGTGCTCGGCGCGGTGATGGTGCATCTGCACCGACAGTCCTTCCCCCGGCTTGACGGTAATGCGCTTCACCTGATAGCGCTCGCCCGCGTCGATGGAGTCGTATTTGCCCCACGGACGGTAAACCTCGCGGTGCATGTGGTGCTCATGGCGTCCGTCGGCCTTGATCTTCTCCACCACCTTTTTCACGTCCTGCACCGCGTGGCGATCGGCAATCAGCACGGCGTCTTTGGTCTGCACCACCACCAGATCCTTCACACCGACGGTGGTCACCAGGCCGGATTCGGCGTAAACGTAGCTGTTTTCCGTTTTATGGCTGATGACGTCGCCGTGGTGGACATTTCCCTCCGGGGTGTGGGCGCTGATTTCCCACAGCGAGGACCACGAGCCGACATCGCTCCAGCCCGCGTCCATTGGCATCACCACCGCGTCCGCCGTTCGCTCCATCACCGCGTAGTCAATGGACTCTTCCGGACAGGCGAGGAAGGCCTCTTCATCCACACGAATGAAGTCAAGATCCGGATCGACGCCGCGCATCGCCTGTTCACAGGCGGCCAGAATATCGGGGCGGAACTTTTTCAGCTCTTCCAGATAGCGTCCGGCACGGAACAGAAACATGCCGCTGTTCCAGTAGTAATCGCCGCTGGCGACGTAGGCCTGAGCGGTTTCCAGCCCCGGCTTCTCAACGAACTGCGCCACCTCAAAAGCCACCGCATCCGTCGCGCCCGGCACGACATCACCACGCCGGATATAGCCATAGCCGGTTTCCGGCAGATCCGGCACGATACCGAAGGTCACCAGTTTGCCCGCGTCGGCATAGGGCATGGCGCCGCGCACCGCGTCGCGGAAGGCCTCTTCATTGGCGATCGCATGATCCGCCGCCAGTACCAGCATCAGCGGATCGCAGTCCGTATGCTGGCGCGTCGCCGCCAGCGCCGCCAGCGCAATCGCCGGCGCGGTATTGCGCCCGGCGGGCTCAAGAATAATGTTCTCCGTCAGCTTATTGAGCTGGCGGAGCTGTTCGGCAACGATAAAACGGTGCTGTTCGTTACAGATCACCACCGGGCTTTCGCACTCCACGCCGTTCAGACGGCAAATGGTGGTTTGCAGCATGGTGAGATCGCCTTTCAGGCACAGAAACTGTTTTGGATAAAGCACGCGAGAAAGCGGCCACAATCGGCTACCGGAGCCACCGGCCATCACAACCGGGTAAAGTTTTGTCTGACGCATTATCATCCCCGAATATCTGCAATAAATTGGCGTAGCACGTTCTCTTTATTGAGCGTGCGTTCGGCGTATTCACGTGCCGTCGTGTTGTTTTTCGGCATGGCGAGCGCCTGGCTAATCCCGTTGACCAGCGCGTCGGTCGACTCCGGTTCCACGCAAACGGCGATGCCCGGATAGCGCGCGCAAAGTTGTCCTAATTCGGTGTGCGGCTCAGCGGTAATCACCGCATTACCGCCGACCACCAGAATGTTAGTCAGCTTGGAGGGCAGTACCGCATCCGCTGCGCCGCGCTTTTGCACCACCAGATGGCAGTCGCCCATTTTCAGCAGCGCGGGTAAGGCGTCGTAAGGCTGCAGCGGGAGGAATTTAATATTTGGCAGGCCGCGTTCGCGGGCCATGTTCTCCAGCCGCGCCTTGCCGCCCCCCTGGCCGACAATCGCAAAAATCAACGGTCGATCGCGTAATCGTTCCGCGGCGTCAATTACCTTTTCCAGCCCTTGCTTTTCGCCGATATTGCCGGAATAGAGCACAATTTTTTTGCCCTCTGGCAAGCCAAGCTGCTGACGCAAAGCCGTCACGTCAGCGTCATTAACGTCCTGAAAGCGCGCCACTTCCGACCAGTTCGGAAAAAAGAGGATTTTTTCCGCCGCGACGCCCTTTTCCCGCGCTTTATTCATCATGGAGCGAGAGATGGTCGAAACATTATCAACGTTACGCAGCGCGCTGCGTTCAAAGGCCGTCGCTAACCGCGCTACGCTGCCGCGCTTGCCTTTTCCCGCCATTCCTAAGCCGAGCATGGCGTCCACTTCGTAATCCTGAATATGCAGTACGGTACGCGCGCCGGAGAGTGTCGCCAGCAGGCGCATTCCCGGCGTACAAAAGAGCGTCGGTACAACGCCGATAATCCGATCCGGCTTCCAGCGACGCTGCGCCATCAGTGGGAAAAAACTGCTCAATGCAAAGCTCCCCAGATGAAGCAGTCGTTTTAAGGTGGAGGGCTGTTTCGGCACATACAGCGGGCAGCGCCAGACGGTAGCCTCGCCCTCTTCCCGGCGATAGCGCCAGGCGGAATAGCGCTCGCCGACCTTCCACTGCGGGTAGTACGGCGGCGCAGTAATGACCCGCACCTCATGGCCTTCCCGCGCCATCCACGCCACCATTTCGCCGGTATATTTGCCGATACCGGTCAGTTCCGGCGAATAGTTAATGCCATAGACCAGGATCTTCATAAGCCCACCGCCGGCGCGTCAGGAAGGAAGTAGGCCCGACTGTTCTCATGAACATTGTCGCTTGCCAGAAGCTGTTCCGGCGTCAGCCAGCGGTAACTGCCATGCTGCGCGTCAGGCAGGCGTAAATCGCTCTCCGCCACGCGCAGACGAAAGCCGAGCACGATGTAGTGAGTTGAAAAATCCTCACCGGAAAAGTTGTCGTCATAGAAGTGCTGCCAGACGCCATAAAACGTCCCTGCTGCCAGCGGCAGACGCACGCCCAGTTCCGCCTGCGTCAGGCGTGCAAAGGCGACCTCCAGCGTTTCGTCTTTGCACACCCGCCCCCCAGGCACAAACCAGTAGCCCTGCGCCGGACGGTTGAGACGCTGGCCCAGTAAAATTTCCCCCTGGCCGTTTTCCACGATGAAATCGAGGGAGATGAGGGGCGTGGCCCGCACCACGGCGGCGAAATCTTCCTGACGTAAAAACATTGTCACCCCCGGAACCGTTGCTGATTCTCAAGGAACCACTGGTAAGTACCGGCAAGCCCTGCCTCCAGTGAAATTTCGTGATACCAGCCAAGCTGATGCAGGCGCGTGACGTCGAGCAATTTACGCGGCGTGCCGTCCGGCTTCGCGGCGTCGAACACCACCCGGCCCTGGTAACCCACCACCTTTGCGATAGTCTGCGCCAGTTCGCGGATAGTGCAGTCCACGCCAGTGCCGACGTTAATGTGCGACAGCATCGGGGCGGTGTTCTCCTGCCACACTTCGCGCGCCAGCTCCATCACGTGAATGCTGGCCGCCGCCATATCGTCAACGTGCAGAAATTCGCGCATCGGCGTGCCGCTGCCCCACACCACCACCTCCGGCGCATGGCTCTGCGCGGCCTCATGAAAGCGGCGCAGCAGCGCCGGGATCACATGTGAATTGTCCGGATGGAAATTGTCATGCGGGCCGTACAGGTTGGTTGGCATCATCGAACGGTAGTCGCGACCGTACTGCCGGTTGTAGGACTCGCACAGTTTAATCCCGGCGATCTTGGCGATGGCATACGGCTCGTTGGTCGGCTCCAGCGTCCCCTGCAGCAGCTCGCTTTCCGCCATCGGCTGCCTTGCCAGTTTCGGATAGATACAGGACGAACCGAGAAACAGCAGTTTGTTCACGTTGTGCAGGTGCGCGGCGTGAATAATGTTGCTCTCTATCATCATGTTTTCATAAATAAAATCCGCCGGATACGTGTTGTTGGCGACAATGCCGCCCACTTTCGCCGCCGCCAGATAAACCTGGTCGATACCCGCCCCGGCAAAGAACGCCTGTACCGCACGCCCGTCGAGCAGATCCAGCTCATCGCGGGTGCGCAGCACCAGCTCCACGTCGCCGCGCTGCGCAAGCTGCCGTACAATGGCGGAGCCCACCATCCCGCGATGGCCCGCCACAAAAATTCGTTGCTTATTCATTCTCAGGACTCCAGCGCGATGGCCACCTCGTAACCGTGAGATTTCAGCAGTGAGTGTTTTTTCGCGGCCTCCAGATCGTTCGCCACCATCTCGGAGACCATCTCCGACAGGGTGATTTCCGGTTTCCAGCCCAGTTTCTCATGCGCTTTGGACGGGTCGCCCAGCAGGGTTTCCACTTCCGCCGGACGGAAATAACGCGGATCAACGGCCACAATCACATCGCCCGGTTTCACGCCCGGCGCATCGTGTCCGGTAACGGATACCACAATCCCTTTCTCATTAATGCCTTCGCCTTCAAAGCGCAGTTTTATCCCCAGTTGCGCCGCCGCCAGCTCCACAAACTGGCGCACGGAATACTGCACGCCGGTGGCAATCACGAAATCTTCCGGCTGCTCCTGCTGTAACATCATCCACTGCATCCGCACGTAATCTTTCGCATGACCCCAGTCGCGCAGCGAGTCCATGTTGCCGAGATACAGGCAGGACTCCAGTCCCTGGGCGATATTGGCGATGGCGCGGGTGATCTTACGGGTGACGAAGGTTTCGCCGCGACGCGGGGACTCGTGGTTAAACAGAATGCCGTTACAGGCGTAAATACCGTAGGATTCACGGTAGTTAACGGTGATCCAGTAGGCGTACAGTTTCGCCACCGCATAGGGGGAACGCGGGTAGAACGGCGTGGTCTCTTTCTGCGGGATCTCCTGCACCAGCCCGTACAGTTCAGAGGTGGAGGCCTGGTAGAACCGCGTTTTCTTTTCAAGACCGAGGAAGCGGATCGCCTCCAGCAGGCGCAGCGTGCCCATCGCATCCACATCGGCGGTATATTCCGGCGACTCAAACGACACCGCCACATGGCTCATCGCGCCCAGGTTGTAGACCTCATCCGGCTGCACTTCCTGTAAAATGCGGGTCAGGTTGGAGGCGTCGGTCAGGTCGCCATAATGCAGATGAAATTTCGGGTTGCAGCTGTGCGGGTCCTGATAAATATGGTCCACGCGCTCGGTATTAAACGATGACGCGCGGCGCTTGATACCATGCACCTCATACCCTTTTTCCAGCAGAAATTCTGCCAGGTAAGACCCATCCTGTCCGGTTACGCCAGTAATGAGAGCGACTTTTGACATTTTCATTTCCTCAAATAGTCCCGTTAGGGAGTAACTTTCTGAACGCGCTGGCGCGTTACCACTGCGGGATTGCCCCGACAAATCGCATTTGCCGGTAATGATTTAAATACGCTGCTGCGCGCGCCGACGACGGTGCCATGACCTATCGTCACGCCGGGCGCGACAAAAACATCGGTCGCCAGCCAACATTTTTCGCCAATAACAATCGGCGCGGCGTTAATATCGAAATGGGCGCTGGTATAATCATGGCTACCGGTACACAAATACCCTTTTTGTGAAATGACCGCATGTGCGCCAATATTAATTTCACCCAACGTATATAACACAGCATCGTCGCCTACCCAGGCATAATCGCCGACGGTTAATTTCCACGGATAGGTAATTTTTACTGACGGTCGAATAACCACATTCTTTCCAATTTTGGCGCCAAACAGACGCAGCAAAAAGGCTCGCCAGCGATACAATATTTGCGGCGATCCGGCGAATAATGTCGCCTGTACCGCCCACCATAATTGTACTTTTAGCGCATTAGCGCCGCGGAACCCTTTCGGCACCGTAAAGCCGCTAAGATCCTGCATAATAACTCCCGGTGATTAGACTTTGTTATACCGCGCTTTTGTTTTACCCGTCGTTTTCAGACGTAATAAATAGGATAATTGCGCCCAAAATCCTGGCACACGTAATATTTTTCGCTGTACATTTTTTGCATCCTGACATAATTCCAGATTATTCGAGGTTGACACGCCGCCCATCGAAAATTCAGATACCAGTCCGTTAATTCGCCGAAAAGGATAGCCTGCTTTATAAAGACGGGCCGCCAGCGCATAATCTGAAGAGACATGATATTGCAGATCATAAGGATACTTTTTTAACGCTGCCGTCGGGAAAAATATCGCCTGATGGCTGGCTGGCAAACTATGGTAGATATAATACCCGGGTTTAGCCTTCCGGCGTATTTTATGCCCGCCGCCGAAATCCAGCAGCGCGTCGCCAATATATATCGCCTCGCCCTTTTGCCGCGCCAGTTGGCGGACAAACAGCGCGGCATCATCATGGAACGCATCCCCGGAATTAAGAAACAGGGTATAGCGCCCCTGCGCCAGCGCAATGCCTTTGTTCATGGCATCATAAATACCGCGATCCTTTTCACTGATAAAACGCAGGTTAAACTCACCGTGACGTTTTTGCAGAAATTCGCGCGTGCCGTCCTCCGAACCGCCATCCACTACGATCCATTCAAATGACAGACCCGGATCGCGCGCCAGATTGCGCAGCGAGCGCCAGGTTTTTACCACCCCTTCGTAATTGCGAAAGGCGACGGTAACGACGCTTAAAAACATGCCACCACCCCGTTATGAAATTTTTAACGCCTTGCGCAAAATGAACGGACAGACGATTAAAAAAGCATATTCCGGGCTAAATATTGAACCGGTAAAAAACAGTGACACCGGCGTAAAAAGATAGAGCTGTACCCGAAAATTGCGATTATCGCCAAACGCATTTAGCGCCATTTTTAAAACTTTCCCCATATACCACAGCGTCATTAGCACTGCGAACCAGGAAAAATAAATAATCAGTAGATACAATCCATTGTCTATGGTTTTCCCGACATCCGCACCGTTAAAGATTCCGAATGATGCAACATATTCATAAAGTGAGCCAAATCTGACTACACCATCAATATGGGTCAAGGAATATCCGACCATGACTAACGGGCCCACAATACGATAATAAGAAGATGAGCCTTCCGTCCCTAAATCGCCAAGTCGTGTCGCGATATAAGGAAATGCAATAATTACCCCAACCAAAAACAGGGTTAATGAGACCAGCGCCAGTGGAAGTTTTTTCTTTATCGCATCCTTATTCAAATATTGGAACGCCCACTCCAGAAGGTAAAACAGGATAAAGGTCATTACCCCTGAAAATGATCCTGATAATATTATCCCTGCCAGAATCATAGCATCGCTTTTCGGTGTTTTGATACCAAACTGTTTGATGCTCAGCCAAATTGAGATTAGTGCCAAAGCGAAAAATGCCGGTTCAAAATAAAGCGCAGTGGTACGCTTACCGCCAAATTTTATGAAGTTCAGTACGTAGCTATTACTGTAAATGAGATATTTCGAAATTCCTTCCATAATACTGCTGCCGCCGGTAAGGATAATTTGCGCCATCTCAACCGCGGCGAGCGCGACCACTATACCCACCACCAGATAAAAAAAACGCAAAATCTTTCGGTGGTTATGCGCGGAAATGGTTTTGAATCGGATACTCCAGACCATCCCGATAATGACCACAATATAGACAAACAGCATCGTGGATGTGACATATTTACCGGCATTCAGCGACTGGCCGAACAGGAAGTTAAATGCCGTAAGCCCCGCGCCGATGCCTAAGGCGATCATCAATTTTTTTACGCTAATGCGTTCCACAAATAACAGCAGCAACAGCGGTAAAAAAGTGACGATGGTAATGGGAAAGCTTTCCCCCAGTTGGGCAATCTTGACATTGACCAGTAGGTAGATCAGCGGCAGCAGTAGGTAGCTACAGATTCTGATAGAACGAGACATACTCCTCCAGCATCTGTTGACCGCTGTACGCGACGCGGCTACGCATACGAAAGGCGTCCAGCGTTGCGCCAAACACCGCCTGAGCAATCTCTGGCTTACGCCGCTGCGCCAGGCGCAGTACATCTGTAGCGGCAAAGGTCTGGCCGCCGGATTTCGCCAGCACCTCCTGCGCCGCCTCGCTGTGGGTAGCGAGCACCGGTACGCCGATCGAGAGCGCTTCACACAAGATCAGCGGATAGTTATCGACCCGCGAGCTAAAGACCAGCGCATCCATCTCATTGAGCGCGCTCATTAATTTACGCTTATCGGTTTCAAAACCGTGATTAACAACGTTTTGGCCGGTAAAAGGCGAAAATTTACCAAAGGTATGCAGTTCAATTTTTTCGCCCAGCGCCATCATGTCGTGTACCAGACGCTGGTCAGTTTTGCCGTCATAACGCAAGTCATGCGCCACAATGGCGATCCGCGGTTTGCCCGGATTCAGCGGCACAGGTGATAGCTGCGCGAGAATCGCCTCGGTCGCCAGATCGATACCGTTGTTAATAATCTGGCAGCGCCCCGCGCCATAAACGCTGTTAAAGGCCTCGGCCACGTGCTGGCTCGGCGAAATAAACTGGCAGCCCAGCTGCAGCATGTCCCGAAAGCGCTGACGTTTGCCGCCAATAAGCTGGTGCGCCCGATCCACCCTGACCGGCGGATAATTGCTTAGGGTCGGGCATTTTTGGCAGCCGTTTTTCCAGCCCTCGCAACCGTCGGTGAAGGCGCAACGCCCGGTAACGCTCCAGTGATCGTGCAGCGTCCAGACCAGCGTGACGTCTGGTTTTTGCGCTTTGACTTTTTCGCAAAACGTCACGATGTCCGCCAGGTTTAGCCAGTAACTGTGGAGAACATGAAAATGCAGCACCAGCGGGCCGGATGTCTGGATAACCGTGCGGTAAAGATTGTCGAGATTGCCAAACAGATCGCGATTCAGGAAACGAAACAGCGCGATATTAGCGATTGCCGTGCCGCGCGGCGTCTGTTTTATCACCTGCGGATAACGGTGGTGGCTGACGCTTTTTTTTCCGCCTTTGCCATAACCATAGACAAAACGCGACGTCAGCCCTTTTTGCAGCGCCCGCAGATGGAGATCCAACGCCACTCCCGCCGCGCCGCCTTCCGCCAGCCGTACATTAAATTGCAGAATATTCATGTGCTGACCTTCACCCGTGCTTTTTCTCCCACCACCAGCGCATGGTCCGGAATACTGTCAAGCACCACGCTACCCGCGCCAATCGTGACGTGATTACCGATAGTAATATCGCCAAGCAGGATGACATTCGCCCCCAGCTCAACGCCGTTACCAATCACCGGACAAGCCAGGCTGTCCGCGCCGCGATTGCCAATGGTGACGCCGTGGCGAATGGTAAAATCGTCGCCGGCGACGACATGTTTGTTGATCACTACCGCGTAACCATGATGGATAGTGAACCGCCGACCAATGGTCGCGGCGGCCTGGATTTCATACCCGAACAGGCATTCCGTGATCACGCGATACAGCACCAGCACCGGCGCGGCCCACAGATTATTCAGCACATTCTTTTTGCGCCAGACGGAACAAAAATGAGCGATACGGTAGGCCAGCACCATGCAACAGGGGCGTAAGCTCCAGCTATTCGCGCGTAAGTCTTCCAACATCGTTATCGCCCCCGCAGCCCGGCCGCCAGGCGTTTGCTGTTACGCACGGAGAGCAACGTCAGCAACGTGCGCCAGGTCATTCGCTTATTGCGAATTTGGTACAGGGTAAAAAGCTGGTATTTTTTGCTGGCGCGATCGAATTTATCTTTGTGCTTACGATAAAAATGGAAATAGCCGGAGAACTTTTTCGGCGAAGAGGTAATCTGCATCTCGCCGTGGTTGATATGTAAAATTTGCGTCGCCTCTTCGACTTTCCACGGTTCGCCATACTCCACCACCATGCGCAGAAAAATGTCGTAATCCTGCGCCGCCTTGAGTTCGGTATCGAACAAACTCGCTTTAAAACGCCAGGCCCAGGTAAAAACCTGATTGCCAATAATATTGCGCTTGTAGAACAAGCGGCGCGAATAAGGGGATTTCGGATACAGCGGCAGGCTGGCAGGCTGAGAGTAGACCTCGCCCTCGCACACATAGTCGTTGGCATACAAAAAGGCGTGCGTAGTCAACTGGTGTTTATGGGCCAGAAACACGCTCAGACGGTTTGGCGTCCATTCATCGTCATCATCAATACCGGTAATGTAGTGCCCTTGCGCCTGCATAATGGCCTGGTTGCGAACCGCGCAGGCGCCGGTATTCCTGGCGTTATGGGTATAACGGACGCGCGGGTCGTTCAGCTCCTCAACAAATTGTTGTAGCTGCTGATAAGATGAAGAGCAATCATCCACGATGATCATCTCCCAGTGACGGTAGTCCTGACGTAGTACTGATTTAATCGCCCGGATAGCCAACTGCTGCCTGTTCCAGGTTGGCATATAAATTGAGATCAGCGGATTGTCTGTTGTCATGCTTATTCCCCAGATAGTTTTGCCGCATGGCGCTACGCTTGTCCGGCCCACAGTCACAGGCCGCGCCATCCGGCACGCCTTATTTTTTATTTGGAATCTGACTGGTATTCATATTCGTAATAGCCATAATCCTGGTAGCCCGTCGCCCGGCGGAAAATGGAGTTGAGAATGACGCCTTTGACCTGAATGCCATTCTGGTCAAAACGGCTCAGACTGGTTTCCACCTCTTTTAAGGTGTTGACGGCATAACGCGCCACCATCAGCGTCGTCCCGACGTGACGACCCACAATCGCGGCGTCCGTCACGGCCAGAATCGGCGGCGTGTCGATTAATACCAGATCGTAGCGGCTGCTTGCCCAGGCGATCAGCTCGCCGAAGCGCTCGCTCATCAGCAATTCCGATGGATTAGGCGGTACCTGACCGCGCGGAATAAGATCAAAATTAGCGATCGCCGTGGGTTTCGCGCAGGAGGCTATCTCGCCTTTGCCCGCCAGAATGTCAGATAAGCCGTCCACGTTATTGGTGCCGAGCAGTTCATGGGTGTAGCCTTTGCGCATATCGCAGTCGATCAGTAATACCCGTTTATGCGTCTGGCTGATGACGGCCGCCAGGTTGGCGCAAACAAAGGTTTTGCCGATAGAGGGGCTGACGCCTGTGAGCATGAGTACATTATTTTGCGCCTGCATCATGGCGAAATGCAGGCTGGTGCGCAGGCTGCGAATCGCCTCAATCGCCAGATCGGTCGGATTGCCCACCGCCAGCAGTTGGCTCTGCTTGTAACGCTTAATTCCTTTAATGGTTTTGACGCTATCGCGCGCTTTTTGCCATTCCGACAGCGGAATACTGGCATAGACGCTGATCCCGTGCTCCTCCAGCGCCTGCGGGCTTTCGATACCGCGATTAAACAGCGAGCGCAGCAGCACGCCGACAATCGATAACATTAATCCCAGAATAATGCTGCCGAGAATAATCAACGCCTTTTTCGGCTTCAGCACGCCCGGCTGGGTAATCGCCGGGTCAACGATGCGCACGTCGCCAACGGTGCTGGCTTCGGTGATTTTCAGCTCCTGCTGTTTATTAAGCAGTTGCATATAAACCTGCTGGCCGGACTCCACATCACGGGTCAAACGCACAATCTCCTGCTGGGTTTTCGGCATTGCCGTCACCCGCCCGTTCAGTTTGGCTTTTTCATCTTCCAGCGCTTTACGTTTTTCCAGCAGGGTGCGGTAAGCCGGATGCGCTTTGGTAAAGAGCTTGGAAATTTCCGCCTCTTTAAACGTCAACTCATTCAACTGGGCGTCGATATTAACCATCGAATCGAGCACCGCCTTCGCCTCCAGCGGTAAATCCACCGAGTCTTTATCCTGGCGGAAAGCGTTTAGCTTGTTTTCCGCCACATCCAGACGGCTGCGGACTTCCGGCAGTTGTTTTGCCAGAAACGCCAGGCTCTTCCCCGCCTCTTCAGATTTTCGCGCAATATCCTGTTGCAGATAGTTACGGGTAATACTGTTGAGAATGTCGCGGATCTGGTCGCGATCCTCTCCCGTGAACGTCAGGCTCAGAACGCCGGTATCTTTGCCGGTTTCCGTTACGGTGAGGTTATTTTGCAGGTTATTAATCATGCCAAGCGTTGAGAATTTACTCACCGTAAATTCTGTATCAGGACGGGCGTCAATCGCCTCTACCCGCATCGTCACGCCGTCTTTATTGAGTGGCTGGCCCACAACGCCCTGCGCGCTAAATCCGCCGTCGCTAACCAACTGATAACGTTTGTCGCCCAGCACTTTGAGGGTGAAGATCTGTCCGCTCATCGTCTCTGGTCGGGTGAATGTCGTGACTTTCACCATTTCATTGTGACGTCCCATCAGCCGTTCCCACCCGGCGCCAAAGAGCGGAAAGGTGTTTTTGGTGACGGCAATATCCAGATCCAGATCGTCAACGGTCTTCCCCAGCACCAGGCGCGATCGAATGAGCTGAATTTCCGCATCGGAAGCCGGCGGCTTATTCGCTAATGCGCTGTTGATATCCTGTACCAGCGAATTACCGGCGTTTTGTTCAATCTGCACCAGCGCATCGGCGCTATAGATGGGTGTGGCGAAGAACGTATAAATTACCGCGCACAGCGCAAATATGGCCGTCGTCCCCAACACCCACCAACGCGCTTCAATCACCGTTCCGACCAGACGCCCGATATCGATTTCATCGCTACCCGTAACCGCCGCAGATTGTTTTACTTTTTCTGTCATGGTTTTCCCTGCTCTGCATTCAGTGCCTGCGCCCACTGGCGGGCAGACCTTTCCAGTAATGTGTACACCGCCTCAAACGCATCGCGGCTTTTGCGATACGGGTCCGGTATTTCACGCTCGCTGTCCCAGTGACCAAACAGCATTACCTTGCCGCGCATTTCCGGCGCAATGTCGCACAGGGCGGCGATGTGACGTTTCTCCATCGTCAGAATCAGGTCATATTCCCGGCACAGACGCGCGGAAATTTGCCTTGCGCAGTGATTTTCCAAAGACAGATCGTGGGCGCTCGCCACGCTCGCCGCCGCAGGATCGGCGCCTTTGCCGACCAGCGCGCCTAACCCGGCGGACGCTACCGTCAGCGAAGGATGAAAGCGCTTTAGCAAACGTTCTGCCGTCGGGGAACGGCAAACATTCCCCACACAGACCACTAAGATTTTGTTAAACATAACGATTACCAGGAATGAATGTCGCTGGCCGTATCCGTCATATAACGGACACCGCTAATGGTCGGCAGCAACTGATTGATCAGACGGTTCCAGCGAGCAACCGGCGCGGTCGTGACGTACACCACATCGTAAGGCTGAAGTCGAAATTCCGTCGCCATCACCAATGACGTGGCGTCAGACATATCAAGCTGGTAGATATTGGCGATCTTGCCGCCGCGTCCCCCCTCGCCTTTCAACGGACGAATCACAAAAATGCCGCTGGCGTTGGAGGTGGTCAGATCGATGCCTTCCGCATTGCCTAATGCTTCGGTGAGCGTCATGCCGCTGAAATCCATTTTGAGGGTGCTCTGTTTTTTCACTTCGCCCATGACAAAGACTTTCAGATCGTCATTGCGCGGCACATACAGAATGTCGCCAGGGTAGAGCAAGCGGTTCTGGCTAAGATCGCCATTTTGCATCAGCGCCTGTAGCGAAATGCGCTGTTCTTTGCCGTTGTGCGTCAACACGACGTTGCGCCAGTCCGCCATATCGGTCAGGCCGCCCGCAGCGTTAATCGCATCCAGGACGGTTAGCGGTACGTTAGTAATGGCCTGCTGACCGGATTTATTCACCTGGCCGGAGATATACGCTTTTTGCGAGCGGAAAGCGGCGATATTGACATCCACCTGTGGGTCCGCGATGTACTTCGCTAAACGCCCGGTAATATCGCTGCGAATCTCTGACAAAGTTTTACCGACGACGCTAACCTTGCCAATGTAGGGATAAAACATGGTGCCGTCCGGCTGTACCCAGTTGCCGGTATCGCTTGAGCTACGGTACTGGCCTGCTGGCGTGGTCAATTCCGGGTGATCCCAGACGGTGACATTCAGCACATCGCCAGGCCCGACGCGATACTGATAGCTGGCAATCTCCTGGTCCAGCGACATATTCGGTTGCGCGACATTGGGCCGCGGGCGTAATTGCTCAACCAGCCGTGGCGTCAGCGGATACACATTGACCATCCGGTCGAGATCAAAGTCAGCGTCTTGCTGTTTGATCACATCTTTCCCCATCGTAGACATATTGCTGCCCGGAAGTACTGTGCAACCACTTATCAAGCTGAGCGACGCCAATAATGGCATCAATTTCATTTTGGATTTCATCATTGATTATTTATCACTTTGGCAGAGTCATTATCCTGTGCAATTTAAATAGCGGCTTCGTCCGTGCACATTTACCTTGCAGTTAATGGCAGAGAAAATTAACTGGCATCATTCTGAAAAAAAATCAATTCATCCGCAGGCTATTGACAGAATAATAAAGGCTTATATTCAGGCTTTCAGGCACGCTACCGCCCCTGGCTTCTTAGCTACCAATACACTGATTATTCTAAATTTTCGCATTCCCCTCCGATTTTATCCTCGTTCAGATAAAAATCTTCAGCGAAATAAAGGTTACGTATTAATAGTTTTCTCGATGTCGTGACAGGATATTTAAGAGCGCTATCTTAATCCTGCAAGAATTGTTGCAGCTAACCTAATGACAGGCAAGGTAACAAACCCGCCATTCTATATTTTTAAGATTAATATTAAATGAATTAACAGATGATTTTAGGATTTTATTGATGTTGACAATATTTATTTACTCCACTCCACCTGCGATATTTCCTAAATATATTCTTGACATTATTTAGTTTCCGACAGAAACATTACGGCTATTTTAAAGTTATTTTATAGCCGCGTAACAAAGATAAATTGCTCTGCGGCATTGCATTTTTCCGCCGTATTATCCATGATCGAATTGTGACAATTGTCATATTACAGAAGGTATTGCTCTTACTATGGAATGGATTGCCGATCCGTCAATCTGGGCCGGACTGGTGACGTTAATCGTTATCGAACTTGTTCTCGGCATTGATAACCTGGTCTTTATTGCCATCCTCGCTGAAAAACTACCGCCGGGGCAGCGCGACCGCGCGCGCATTACCGGCCTGATACTGGCGATGATCATGCGCCTGCTGCTGCTGGCGTCAATCTCGTGGCTGGTCACCTTGACTAAGCCGCTCTTTAGCGTACAGGCGTTAAGCTTTAGCGCCCGCGATCTGATTATGCTGTTCGGCGGCTTCTTCCTGCTCTTTAAAGCCACCATGGAGCTCAACGAACGGCTGGAAGGGAAAGATAGCGCCAACCCTACCCAGCGTAAGGGGGCGAAATTCTGGGCGGTGGTCGCGCAAATTGTGGTGCTGGACGCTATCTTTTCTCTCGACTCCGTGATTACCGCCGTGGGGATGGTCGATCACCTGGCGGTCATGATGGCGGCAGTGGTAATCGCCATTAGCCTGATGCTGCTCGCCAGCAAGTCACTGACCCGATTTGTGAACAACCATCCCACCATTGTCATTTTGTGTCTTAGCTTCTTGCTAATGATCGGCTTTAGCCTGGTGGCGGAAGGGTTTGGTTTCCATATTCCGAAAGGGTATCTGTACGCGGCTATCGGCTTCTCGGTGATGATCGAGGCGCTCAACCAACTGGCTATTTTTAACCGCCGCCGTTTTCTTTCCGCTAACCATACGCTGCGCCAGCGCACAACGGAGGCCGTGATGCGGCTGATTAGCGGTAAAAAAGAGGATGCCGAACTGGATGCCGAAACCGCCGCGATGCTGGCAGACCATGACGACAGCCAGATTTTTAATCCGCAGGAGCGCAGGATGATTGAGCGGGTGCTGAATCTCAACCAGCGCACCGTAAGTAGCATCATGACGTCGCGTCATGATATCGAGCATATCGATCTCAACGCGCCGGAAGCGGAAATCCGCGCTCTGCTGGAAAAGAACCAGCATACGCGTCTGGTCGTGACGGGTGAAAATGAACAGGAAGATTTACTCGGCGTCGTCCACGTCATCGATCTGTTGCAACAATCGCTGCGCGGCGAACCGCTCAACCTGCGGGCGCTGATTCGCCAACCGCTGGTTTTCCCTGAAACATTGCCGCTGCTGCCTGCGCTGGAGCAGTTCCGTAACGCCAGAACCCATTTTGCCTTTGTCGTAGATGAGTTTGGCTCGGTTGAAGGTATTGTGACATTAAGCGATGTCATGGAGACTATTGCCGGTAATCTGCCGAATGAAGTCGAGGAAATTGACGCCCGCCACGATATTCAGAAGAACCCGGACGGTTCCTGGACAGCAAACGGTCATATGCCGCTGGAGGATTTGGTGCAGTACGTGCCGCTACCGCTGGATGAAAAACGGGAATACCATACGATTGCCGGATTATTGATGGAATATTTGCAGCGCATACCGCAAACCGGTGAAGAGGTTCAGGTGGGCGATTATTTGCTGAAAACATTGCAGGTAGAAAGCCATCGAGTGCAGAAAGTGCAGTTAATTCCGCTGCATAACGGCGAGCCAGACCAGGAGATGTAACGTCTGTTCGCCTGCCCTGGCCTGCTTACCAGGCAGGCCGGAGGCGCGTTAGCCTCGCCATCCGGCTCTGCCCTTTGGCCAAAAACTACAGCTTATTCAGCAGTTTCTTCACATCTTTACCGTTGCGGGTATCTTTATTGCGATCCGCCCAGTCATTGAGCCGACGCTTTGCCTCATCCTGTAAATGCTTACGCAATAACTGATCCACTTGCAGGGTATAGTTCAGCTCCTGCCACTTGCCATAGACGCGCAGCGGCACCGGCGTCTCTTTCAGGAAGGTGATCAGGTTGCTATCGCCGTTCCAGCCGCCCAGCACACGCAGATTAAATTGCGTATCACAGCTCTGCTTAACCAGGTCCAGCGTTCCGCTGCCGGTTAACGCCAGCATAGAAGATTGCCCGACCATGTCGTCGAGCGTCAGCGTGCCCTTATTTAGCGTCAGATCGGTCGTGAAGCGATCCAGTCGGGTCGCGTTGTCCATATTTTCCTGCGACTGCTGCGCGTCGCCGCCGCTTCGCTCTACGGCCTGCTGCACCAGTTGCTGGAAATTCATTCCTTCGAGGCGCGTATTGCTCATGTCAACATGCGCTTTTCCTTTCCAGCTGTGGCGAAATGCCTCCGCGTCAATATCCGCCCCGGAGAAATCGCCAACCAGCGACATCTTACCGGTCAGGCTAATCGGATAATTGAAGGCTTTCAGGATAGTCCCAATCTCAACATGGTTGAGGCGAGGGTGGAATTCGATGCGCGGACTGGCGGTGCGGGCGTCCAGCGTGCCGGGCAGCGACATCTCTCCGTCGGCCAGTTTCCCCTGCAACTCGGTGATATCCAGCAATCCGGCCTGATTAGACATCTTCGTCGAAACCTGGGTAAAGTCCATTCCCCGCCAGCGAACTGAATCCGCCTGTAAAGCAATCTCCGCCGTAAAGCTTTGCAGCCCCTGATAAGGCGGCGCACCAACACGCGACGCGATAACTGGCCTGGTCAGGGGGAGCGTATTTTGCCCCTGCGACACCGCGCCGCCCGTCTGTGCCACGGCGCTATGATGCGGCAACAGGTTGTCCAGATTAAGCTTGCTGGACCGGAGGTCAATTTGCCATTCCGGCTGGTCCGCCAGCGTTACCTGGACATGCCCGGTCAGAGAACTGTCATTCGCCGTTAAATTTAAGTGGTTAAATGAAAGACGTTTTTGCGCCTCCTGCCACTGCGCCTGCAATTGTCCCTGCCCCTCAATCCCCTGCGCCGGTAGATCCGCGCCCTGCAATTGCCAGCGCAGTTGCTCAATACCCGCGGTTAAATTATGCGGATAATCGGAAGCATCCACCGTTCCGCTAAACGATAAAGCAAGATCCCGCTGATCGCGGTTCACGCGTCCCGAAAAATCAAACGTGCCGCGATGCTCGGCATCTTGTTCCATATTCAGACGAATATCGCGCACCGTGACCTGGTCATCATTTTCATGCTGGAAAACCAGCACGCTGTCGGCAACGCGCAGGCTACGAATATCAAACGACCAGCCGCGATCTTCCGCTACGTCCGGCAAGGTATTATCTTTCGGCGCGACCGGCGCAT
Organism: Salmonella sp. SAL00653; assembly: GCF_046552515.1. Classification (NCBI taxonomy): domain Bacteria; kingdom Pseudomonadati; phylum Pseudomonadota; class Gammaproteobacteria; order Enterobacterales; family Enterobacteriaceae; genus Salmonella; species Salmonella sp. SAL00653. Next base: position 141,666 of record NZ_JBGDTY010000003.1, on the reverse strand, counting down.
CATCGCTGCGTACCGCTTCCGTTTGCGGCGTCAGTTGAATCACCCCGCCCTTCAGCATCACCTGCTTAACATGAAGCTGATGACTCAACAGCGGCCATAAAGCGACATCCAGGCGCATATTGTCAGCCCGCACCAGCGGTTCGCTGGCGCCTCGCGCCGTTAGCGTCATTCGCCCGGAAAGGATGCTGAGTTGCGGCCATACGTGCCAGCGCAGCGGCCCGTCCAGTTGCAACTGATATTCACTACGCGCGGCAACCTGCTGCACCATATAGGCGCGGAAATCATTCGGATTGACCAACAATACCAACGCAGAGAATCCGGCCACCAGCACGACCAGGAGAATCATCAGCGTCGTCAGAAATCGTCTCATGCTACCCTCAATGGACCGGCAGTATTGCGCCGAATGGCTCAGTCTTTATCAATCCGGCTGGCGACAGCGCCCTGCTGATCGCGATATTTGGCATCCTGACGGCGGTTATAAGGCCGCGCCGCCGGGCCGGACAGCGGCTCAAAGCTCAGCGCGCCGATGAGCATACCCGGACGCAACGCCAGCGGCAGCTTCCCGGAGTTGTAAAACTCAAGCACAATGCAGCCTGACCAGCCGGGATCGATACGGTGCGCCGTCACATGCACCATCAGCCCCAGACGCGCCAGCGAGGAACGGCCATCCAGCCAACCCACTAAATCCGGCGGCAGGGTAACGGATTCAAAGGTGACAGCCAGCGCCAACTCGCCCGGATGCAGATAAAATGCCTCGCCGTCCGGCAAAACGATTTCATCGCTCATCACGCGATCCAACGCCGCGCTGACCTCATCTTTCGGCCCGCTCAGATCGATAAACGCCGCCGTATGACCACGGAAGGTTCGAAATTTATTGCCAAGACGTACATCGACCGTCGCGCCGTTAATGCGCTCTACGGGAGGTCGCGGGGTGATAGACAAACGGCCTTCATCCAGCCAGGCTTCAATATCTCGGTCGCATAAACGCATGGCACTTTCTCCTTTCGCGCATCAAGCCCTTAAATCAAGCACATCAAGGGCTAACCAGGTTATCACTGAACGGTACACAATTCGCCAGATTTATTCAAAGAACTGGCTGATTTTCGCTTTCAGAATATCAATAGCGATGCGGTTTTTACCGCCGCGCGGCACGATAATATCCGCATATTGTTTGGAAGGCTCAATAAATTGCAGGAACATCGGACGCACCGTTTTCTGATATTGCGCCATCACCGAATCCATTGAGCGACCACGCTCGTTCACATCGCGTTTGATACGGCGCATCAAACAGATATCCAGCGGCGTATCGACAAAAATAGAGAAGTTCATCTCTTCACGCAAACGCGCGTCGGTCAGTAACAGAATACCTTCAAGAATAATCACTTTCTTCGGTTCTACGCGAACCGTTTCCTGCATACGGGTATGCTCAACATAACTGTATACCGGTAATTCAATCGCCGAACCGCGCTTGAGCGCCTGAAGATGCTGAAATAGCAGGCTGTGATCCATCGCATTCGGATGGTCATAGTTAGTTTTTACGCGTTCTTCCATCGACAGATGGCTTTGATCTTTGTAATAACTGTCTTCGGGAATAACGCCAATATGTTCGTCACCCACTTGTTCACGCAATTCGCGGTAAAGGGTACTGGCAATAAGACTCTTGCCGGAAGCCGATGCGCCAGCGATACCGATAATGACGCACTGATGAGACTGATCAGTCATAAATTTAGCGACCTGATTAACCTGGATGTAAGGAAGGGGGGCGCCGAAACGCCAAACGCGGCAATTATAGGGATTTCAGCAGCGCGATACCAGTCCGGCGCTATGCCACGGTGAATTTGTTGGAGGCGCATTCGACGTCGCGACGTAAAAGCGTTCAGTTTTAACGCGGGCAGCGGTTTTATCGACCCGTCTGGAGGAGGAATACGCCGGGAGCCACAATTTATATTCAGCCAGCGTATAAATCATTACGCGTTTATACTAGCATAATCACAGAGTAAACTGACGCGTCCGGTATTCCGCGACGTTACCGGCGATTCGGATAGAGTGGTAATGAGTAAACCATCCCAACATGTTTTCGTTACCGTCCCCCACCCGCTATTGCGTCTGGTCAGTTTAGGCCTGGTCGCGTTTGTCTTTACGCTCTTTTCGCTCGTATTATCGCGTGTCGGCACCCAACTCGCGCCGCTGTGGTTCCCCACCTCCATTATGATGGTCGCGTTTTACCGCCATGCGGGCCGTCTGTGGCCAGGGATCGCGGTCGCCTGCTCGCTCGGCAGCATCGGCGCCTCACTGACTTTATTTCCTGCCGCCTCGCTTAACTTTAGCTGGACGGCAATAAATATTATCGAGGCGGCCACTGGCGCGATACTGCTGCGAAAACTGCTCCCCAGCTACAACCCCTTACAAAATTTGAATGACTGGTTTCGTCTGGCTATCGGCAGCGCCGTGATTCCGCCGCTACTCGGCGGCCTGTTATTTTGGCTAATAGCGCCGGAAGCGGTCGCCTCGAAAGCGTTTCTGATTTGGGTATTATCGGAAGCCATCGGCGCGCTGACGCTGGTGCCGTTAGGTTTACTGTTTAAACCACACTATCTGTTGCGTCATCGCGACCCGCATCTGTTGCTGGAAACGCTATTGACGCTGGTCATTACGCTGGCGCTAAGCTGGCTCGCTATGCGCTATATTCCGTGGCCGTTTACGTGCGTTATCGTCCTGTTGATGTGGAGTGCGGTGCGCCTGCCGCGAATGGAGGCGTTTTTAATTTTTTTAGCTACCGTTATCGTGGTCTCGCTCATGCTGGCCAATGACCCCACGCTGCTCGCCACGCCGAAAACCGACGTGATGGTCAATATGCCGTGGCTGCCTTTTTTAATGATCCTGCTGCCTGCCAATATGATGACGATGGTGATGTACGCGTTTCGCACGGAGCGTAAACATATCACCGAGAGCGAATCCCGCTTTCGCAACGCGATGGAGTATTCCGCCATTGGTATGGCGCTGGTCGGTACGGAGGGTCAGTGGCTACAGGTCAATAAATCTCTGAGCCATTTTCTTGGCTATAGCCAGGATGAATTACGCACGATGACATTTCAGCAATTGACCTGGCCGGAAGACCTGAATAACGACCTTGAACAGCTAAACATGCTGGTGCGCGGCGACATCAACAGCTATTCCATGGAAAAACGCTACTACACCCGCAACGGCGATGTCGTCTGGGCGCTGCTGGCCGTCTCACTGGTTCGTCATAAAGACAATAAACCTCTCTATTTTATTGCTCAGATTGAAGACATTAACGATCTCAAGCAAAGCGAGCAGGAAAACCAGCGGTTGATGGAGCGTATTACACAGGCGAACGAGGCGCTGTTTCAGGAAAAAGAACGGTTGCACATCACGCTTGACTCTATCGGAGAAGCGGTGGTGTGTATTGATGTCGCGATGAATATCACCTTTATGAACCCGATCGCCGAGAAGATGAGCGGCTGGCGGCAAGAGGATGCTTTAGGCGCGCCATTATTAACGGTTCTGCGCATTACGTCAGGTGATAAGGGGCCGCTGCTGGAGGATATTTATCGCGCCGACAGGTCGCGATCGGACATGGAACAGGAGATAGTGCTCCATTGTCATAACGGCGGCAGCTACGATATTCATTACAGTATCACGCCGCTCAGTACGCTTGATGGCGATAAGATTGGTTCGGTTCTGGTTATCCAGGACGTTACCGAATCACGAAAAATGTTACGCCAGCTCAGCTACAGCGCAACGCATGACGCCCTCACCCAACTTGCCAACCGCGCCAGTTTTGAAAAACAGCTTCAACAGCGCCTGCAAACAATACAGGAATCGCCTCAACATCATGCGCTGGTGTTTATCGATCTGGACCGTTTTAAAGCGGTTAACGACAGCGCGGGACATGCCGCCGGCGATGCCTTATTGCGCGAGCTCGCGTCACTGATGCTCAGTATGCTTCGATCCGGCGATCTCCTGGCCCGTCTGGGTGGCGATGAGTTTGGCCTGTTGCTGCCGGATTGTAATAGTGACAGCGCGCGCTTTATCGCGACGCGGCTTATCAACGCCATTAATGAGTATCACTTTATGTGGGAAGGACGCCTGCATCGGATCGGCGCCAGCGCCGGGATCACAATGATAAATGAACATAACTGCCAGCCCACAGAGGTCGTGTCTCAGGCCGATATTGCCTGCTACGCCGCGAAAAATAGCGGTCGAGGCCGTCTGACCGTGTACGAACCGCAGCACGCATTAACCTCCTCAAAGGGAATGATGCCGCTGGAAGAACAGTGGCATATGATTAAAAATAACCACCTGCTGATGCTTGCCAGAAACGTCGCGCCGCCGCGTACGCCGGAGGCCACCAGCTTTTGGCTGGTCTCACTCAGGCTGTGGACCAGCGAAGGGGAAGTGATGGAAGAGCGCGCGTTCCGGGCAGGGTTAGCCGACTCCGCGCTGCATCACGCGCTTGACCGACGGGTATTCCATGAGTTTTTCCACCATGCGGCGACCGCCGTCGCCAGCAAGGGATTAAGCGTTGCGCTGCCGCTGTCCGCCGCGGGATTATACAGCGCGCCCCTTATTGATGAGCTGCTGGAACAACTGGAGCATAGTCCACTGCCGCCACGGTTATTACACCTGATTATCCCGGCTGACGTTATCGTTAAGCAGGCGCAGACCGCCGCTGCGACTCTGCGAAAACTGCGGCAACGCGGCTGCCAGGTGATTCTCAGCCATGTCGGGCGCGATTTACAGCTGTTTAATTTACTGCCCCTGCATATCGTCGATTATTTACTGCTGGATAGCGACCTTATCGCCAACGTTCATGAAAGTTTAATGGATGAAATGCTGACCTCGATCATCCAGGGACACGCCCAGCATCTGGACATCAAAACGCTCGCCGGGCCAGTACAAAACCCACAGGTGCTGGATACGCTCTCCCGTATTGGCGTGGATCTGATTTATGGCGACACTATCGCCGAAGCGCAACCGCTGGATTTATTACTGAATACCAGCTATTTCGCTATCCATTGACGGTTGCCAGCCGTGGGTATACCAGATATGCAGTAGCGCGTAGGAACGCCACGGTTTCCAGCGCTCCGCGTAGCGACGGATCTGCGCGGCCGTCATCCCGGCGAAGCGCTGTTTAATTAAGTAATCATCGGGTAAAAAGATATCTTTTGCCTGCCAACCGCGCAGGGCGAAATAGTTCGCCGTCCAGCGGCCAATTCCCGGAAACGTTTGTAAATTTTTAACGCTCTGCTCAATATCCGACGGCGCGGCGAGCGCCAGTTTTCCCGCCAGCGTCGCCTGCGCCAGATGAATCAGCGCTTCGGCGCGCCGCAGCGGCATCCCCAGAGCTTTAAGCGCCAGCGGATCCGCCAACGCCAGCGTTTCTGGACCGGGAAAACAGACATAATCGGGCGCATCCGGCAACGCCTCGCCATAGCGGCGCGCCACTTTCGCCGTCAACCTTGCCGCCATCGCGACACTCACCAGTTGCCCCAGTATCGCCCGCACGCCCTGTTCAAACGTATCAACCGATCCCGGTAAACGCAGCCCCGGTCTGTCCTCGCCCAGTGGCCCCAGCACGGCGGCAACCTGCGCGGGCTGGCAGTCAAGATCAAACAGACGCGAAACCTTCGCCAGACACGCCGGCGCGACGGGAAGTAATCCGGCGCTCACGCTAACCTGCACAGTGTGGGTGGGCAGATGGGGCCTCACGCTGACCAGTCCGCGATGCTCGCCCACCACCAGGCTGCGCGCATAAAAGCCCTCGCCTACTGTTTCCACGCCGTCCACCGCACGCGCGGCAAGAAAGCCCAACATCCACGACCAGTCGTAAGGCGGCTGCCAGCTCAGGGTAAACATACTTTTCTCCTTTATTTGACCTTTCAGCATAAACGCTAATCGCACGTAACGCCTTGCTTTCATATTCCAGTTGTCGCCGCGACGACATTTCGCTAAAGTCACGCCCCTTCTTCACTGGCATGGGGATTTTAAGGTGTTTATCGGATTTGATTACGGTACGGCAAACTGCTCGGTCGCCATTATGCGCGACGGGCATCCACAGTTGCTGACAATGGAGAATAACAGCGCATTACTGCCGTCTATGCTGTGCGCGCCGACGCGCGAAGCGGTGAGCGAGTGGCTGTATCGCCATCATGATGTGCCGGCAACGGACGAAGAAACCCAGGCGCTGCTACGCCGCGCGATACGCTACAACCGCGAGGAAGATATTGAGGTTGGCGCGCAAAGCGTACAGTTTGGTCTGGCGTCGCTGGCGCACTATATTGACGATCCCCAGGAGGTCTGGTTTGTCAAATCGCCGAAATCCTTTTTAGGCGCCAGCGGCCTGAAACCGCAGCAGGTCGCGCTGTTTGAAGATTTAGTCTGCACCATGATGGTACATATTCGTCATACGGCGCACAGCCAATTGCCGGAGGCCATTACCCAGGCGGTGATCGGTCGCCCGATCAACTTTCAGGGACTGGGCGGCGATGACGCGAACCGCCAGGCACAGGGTATTCTGGAGCGGGCGGCAAAACGCGCCGGTTTTCAGGATGTGGTATTCCAGTATGAACCGGTTGCGGCGGGCCTGGACTACGAAGCTACGCTGCGGGAAGAGAAGCGTGTGCTGGTCGTGGATATTGGCGGCGGCACCACCGACTGTTCCATGCTGCTGATGGGGCCGCAGTGGCGTCAGCGCGCCGATCGTGAAAACAGCCTGTTGGGGCACAGCGGTTGCCGCGTGGGCGGAAACGATCTGGATATCGCGCTGGCCTTTAAAAATCTGATGCCTTTGCTGGGCATGGGCGGCGAAACCGAAAAAGGCATCGCCCTGCCGGTGCTGCCGTGGTGGAACGCCGTCGCGATTAACGACGTCCCGGCGCAAAGCGATTTTTACAGTAGCGCGAATGGTCGTATGTTGAACGATTTGGTTCGCAACGCGCGTGAAGCAGACAAGGTCGCGTTGTTGCTCAAGGTCTGGCGTCAGCGGCTTAGCTACCGCCTGGTACGCTGCGCGGAAGAGAGCAAAATCGCCCTTTCCGGCCAGGCGGATGTTACGGCGAGGCTGCCATTTATCAGCGACGACCTGGCGGTCGCTATCAGCCAGCAAGGACTGGAAGCGGCGCTGGATCAACCGCTGGCGCGTATTCTGGAACAGGTGCGACTGGCGCTGGACAGCGCGCAGGAAAAACCGGATGTCATCTATCTGACCGGCGGCAGCGCCCGTTCGCCATTGATTAAAAAAGCGCTTTCCGAACAGCTACCGGGCATACCCGTCGCTGGCGGCGATGATTTCGGCTCCGTCACCGCAGGACTGGCGCGCTGGGCGGAGGTTGTTTTCCGCTAAGCGCCTCGCAAGCCCAGCGCTGATGGATTGACATTATTCTTGATGTGGCTTAACGTCAGGAGTGAGGGTAAGGGAGGATTCCTCCTCCCCCTGGTGTCTTAGTAAGCTGGTAGGCTAATCACTAAGAGTATCACCAGTATGATGACTACCTTCATCATAACCCTTTCCTTATTTTGGCCCCTTCCTCGGGAGGGGCTTTCCCGTTTCAGCGTCCTGCTGAAATCGGTGGCTTATCTTCATTGCCGTGCCGCCACTTTACCGCACTCCGGCGCGCTAACGATTTTCACCGATGAGAGTTGCGTAGCGCCTCGCAAAGCGGGTCGCCATTCAGAATAATCCCGACCCTGTTCCATAATTCCTCCATTTTTCTCCCTTCCCTGCTGACTACAATAGAGGAAGCAACATTCCGCAAAACGTTTCAGGATGAGAAACTTATACCGATGAAAGGCAGTAATACTTTCCGCTGGGCAATAGCGATTGGGGTTGTAGTGGCCGCCGCCGCATTCTGGTTCTGGCATAGCCGTAGCGAAAGCCCGACCGCCGCGCCGGGCGTCGCCGCGCAAGCGCCGCATACCGCCGCCGCAGGTCGCCGCGGTATGCGCGACGGCCCTCTGGCGCCGGTACAGGCCGCGACCGCGACCACGCAGGCCGTACCGCGCTATCTGAGCGGGCTGGGCACCGTGACCGCCGCGAATACCGTTACGGTGCGTAGCCGCGTGGATGGTCAACTCATCGCCCTGCACTTTCAGGAAGGTCAGCAGGTCAACGCAGGCGATCTGCTGGCGCAAATCGATCCCAGCCAGTTTAAGGTCGCCCTAGCGCAGGCTCAGGGACAGTTGGCGAAAGATAACGCTACGCTGGCGAATGCGCGTCGTGATCTGGCGCGCTATCAGCAACTGGCAAAAACCAATCTGGTTTCCCGTCAGGAACTGGATGCGCAACAGGCGCTGGTCAACGAAACCCAGGGAACCATTAAAGCGGATGAAGCCAATGTCGCCAGCGCGCAGTTACAGCTCGACTGGAGTCGTATCACGGCCCCGGTCTCGGGACGCGTGGGTCTGAAACAGGTGGATGTCGGCAACCAGATTTCCAGCAGCGATACCGCAGGTATTGTCGTCATTACGCAAACGCACCCGATTGATCTCATTTTTACTCTGCCGGAAAGCGATATCGCGACCGTGGTTCAGGCGCAGAAAGCGGGGAAAACGCTGGTCGTAGAAGCCTGGGATCGGACTAACTCGCACAAATTGAGCGAAGGTGTGTTGCTCAGTCTGGACAACCAGATTGATCCCACAACGGGAACGATCAAAATTAAAGCGCGCTTTACCAATCAGGACGATACGCTGTTCCCCAATCAATTTGTGAACGCCCGGATGCTGGTCGATACCGAACAAAATGCCGTTGTGGTGCCTGCCGCGGCGGTGCAAATGGGCAATGAGGGCCATTTTGTATGGGTGCTGAACGACGAAAATAACGTCAGCAAGAAGCGGGTAAAAATCGGTATTCAGGATAACCGAAACGTGGTGATCAGCGCAGGCTTGTCGGCAGGCGATCGCGTCGTTACCGATGGTATTGATCGGCTGACGGAAGGCGCAAAAGTCGAGGTCGTTGAGCCGCAAACCACCATGGCGGATGAAAAATCCCCTTCCCGCCATGAAGGTCAAAAAGGAGCGCGCGCCTGATGCAGGTATTACCTCCGGGCAGCACGGGCGGCCCCTCGCGTCTGTTTATTCTGCGCCCCGTGGCCACCACTCTGCTGATGGCGGCGATTTTACTCGCCGGGATTATCGGCTATCGCTTCCTGCCCGTCGCCGCTTTGCCGGAGGTCGACTACCCCACTATTCAGGTTGTTACGCTCTACCCTGGCGCCAGCCCGGATGTCATGACCTCCGCCGTCACCGCGCCGCTTGAGCGCCAGTTCGGCCAGATGTCAGGACTTAAGCAGATGTCGTCGCAAAGCTCCGGCGGCGCATCGGTGGTAACGCTACAGTTTCAGTTGACGCTGCCGCTGGACGTTGCCGAGCAGGAAGTACAGGCGGCGATTAACGCGGCCACCAATTTATTGCCTTCCGACCTGCCAAATCCGCCGATTTATAGCAAAGTCAATCCGGCGGACCCGCCGATTATGACGCTTGCCGTCACCTCAAACGCGATGCCGATGACCCAGGTAGAGGACATGGTAGAAACCCGCGTGGCGCAGAAGATCTCGCAGGTCTCCGGCGTCGGGCTGGTGACGCTTGCCGGCGGGCAGCGCCCTGCGGTACGCGTAAAACTGAATGCTCAGGCTGTCGCCGCGCTCGGTCTGACCAGCGAAACGGTCCGTACCGCAATTACCGGCGCCAACGTCAACTCGGCGAAAGGCAGTCTGGATGGCCCCGAACGGGCGGTGACGCTTTCTGCTAACGATCAGATGCAGTCTGCCGACGAATACCGCAGGCTTATCATCGCATATCAAAACGGCGCGCCGGTACGGTTGGGCGATGTCGCCACCGTCGAACAGGGGGCGGAAAATAGCTGGCTCGGCGCATGGGCGAATCAAGCGCCGGCTATCGTGATGAACGTTCAACGCCAGCCCGGCGCCAATATCATTGCGACAGCGGACAGCATTCGCCAGATGCTGCCCCAGCTTACCGAAAGCCTGCCGAAATCGGTGAAGGTCACGGTCCTGTCCGATCGCACCACCAATATTCGCGCTTCCGTGCGCGATACCCAGTTTGAACTGATGCTGGCGATCGCGCTGGTCGTCATGATTATCTATCTGTTTTTACGTAATATTCCCGCCACAATTATTCCCGGCGTCGCCGTACCGCTGTCGCTTATCGGCACCTTTGCGGTGATGGTGTTTTTGGATTTTTCCATTAATAACCTGACGCTGATGGCGCTCACTATCGCCACGGGTTTCGTGGTGGACGATGCGATTGTGGTGATCGAGAACATCTCGCGCTACATCGAAAAAGGAGAAAAACCGCTGGCGGCGGCGCTCAAAGGCGCGGGCGAAATCGGCTTTACCATTATTTCCCTCACCTTTTCACTGATTGCGGTGCTGATCCCGTTGCTCTTTATGGGCGATATTGTTGGTCGACTGTTCCGCGAATTTGCGGTGACGTTGGCGGTAGCGATTTTAATCTCCGCCGTCGTCTCTTTGACGCTCACGCCCATGATGTGCGCGCGTATGCTCAGCCAGCAGTCTCTGCGTAAACAAAACCGCTTTTCCCGCGCCTGCGAGCGGATGTTTGACCGCGTGATCGCCAGCTACGGACGCGGATTAGCGAAAGTGCTCAACCATCCGTGGCTTACATTGAGCGTGGCATTCGCCACGCTCCTGCTCAGCGTTATGCTGTGGATAGCCATCCCGAAAGGGTTCTTTCCGGTACAGGATAACGGCATTATCCAGGGGACGCTGCAGGCGCCGCAATCGTCATCGTATGCCAGTATGGCGCAACGTCAACGCCAGGTGGCGGAGCGGATATTACAGGACCCGGCGGTGCAAAGCCTGACGACTTTTGTTGGCGTAGACGGCGCTAACTCCACGCTCAATAGCGCGCGCCTGCAAATTAACCTCAAGCCGCTGGATGCGCGTGATGACCGCGTGCAGCAGGTGATCTCCCGGCTGCAAACCGCCGTGGCGACGATTCCCGGCGTGGCGCTGTATCTCCAGCCGACGCAGGATTTAACCATCGACACGCAGGTCAGCCGCACGCAGTATCAGTTTTCCCTGCAGGCCACGACGCTCGATGCGCTCAGCCACTGGGTGCCAAAACTGCAGAACGCGCTACAGTCGTTACCACAGCTTTCCGAGGTAAGCAGCGACTGGCAAGATCGAGGATTAGCGGCCTGGGTGAATGTCGACCGCGACAGCGCCAGCCGTCTGGGTATCAGCATGGCGGATGTGGATAACGCACTCTACAACGCGTTCGGACAACGCCTGATTTCAACGATTTATACCCAGGCGAACCAGTACCGCGTCGTGCTGGAACATAATACCGCCAGCACGCCGGGCCTGGCGGCGCTGGAGACGATTCGCCTGACGAGCCGCGACGGCGGCACCGTACCGCTCAGCGCGATTGCCCGCATTGAGCAGCGCTTCGCCCCGCTCTCCATCAATCATTTAGATCAGTTCCCGGTCACGACATTTTCGTTTAACGTGCCGGAGGGCTATTCGCTCGGCGATGCGGTGCAGGCGATTCTCGATACGGAAAAAACGCTCGCCCTGCCAGCGGATATTACAACGCAGTTTCAGGGCAGTACGCTCGCCTTCCAGGCGGCGCTGGGCAGCACCGTCTGGCTTATTGTCGCCGCCGTGGTGGCGATGTATATCGTGCTCGGCGTGCTGTATGAGAGTTTTATCCATCCGATCACGATTCTCTCAACGCTGCCTACGGCGGGCGTCGGCGCGCTGCTGGCGCTGATCATCGCCGGTAGCGAGCTCGATATTATCGCCATTATCGGCATTATTTTGCTGATCGGTATCGTGAAGAAAAACGCCATCATGATGATTGACTTCGCCCTCGCCGCTGAACGCGAACAGGGGATGAGTCCGCGCGACGCTATCTTCCAGGCCTGTTTGCTGCGTTTTCGACCGATTCTGATGACCACGCTGGCGGCGTTGCTCGGGGCATTGCCATTAATGTTGAGTACCGGCGTTGGCGCGGAATTACGTCGCCCGTTGGGGATCGCGATGGTGGGCGGCCTACTGGTCAGCCAGGTATTAACTCTGTTTACCACACCGGTGATTTATCTCCTGTTTGACCGCCTGTCGCTGTACGTGAAAAGTCGCTTTCCGCACCATAAAGAGGAGGCGTAGATGCGCTTTTTCGCCCTTTTCATCTACCGCCCGGTCGCCACCATTTTGATTGCCGCCGCCATTACGCTGTGCGGCATTCTGGGCTTTCGTCTGCTGCCGGTCGCCCCGCTGCCGCAGGTCGATTTCCCGGTGATTATGGTTAGCGCCTCGCTACCGGGCGCCTCGCCGGAAACCATGGCTTCGTCGGTGGCGACGCCGTTGGAACGCTCTTTGGGACGCATTGCAGGCGTCAATGAAATGACCTCCAGCAGCTCGCTCGGTAGTACGCGCATTATTCTCGAATTTAATTTCGATCGTGATATTAACGGCGCGGCGCGCGACGTGCAGGCCGCCATTAACGCCGCGCAAAGCTTATTGCCAGGCGGAATGCCCAGCCGCCCGACTTATCGCAAGGCCAACCCGTCCGACGCGCCGATTATGATTTTAACGCTCACCTCGGAGAGCTGGTCACAGGGCAAACTGTATGATTTCGCCTCTACCCAACTGGCGCAAACCATCGCGCAAATTGACGGCGTCGGCGATGTTGACGTCGGCGGCAGCTCCCTGCCCGCAGTACGTGTAGGCTTAAACCCGCAGGCGCTCTTTAACCAGGGCGTCTCGCTGGATGAGGTCCGCGAAGCGATCGACAGCGCCAACGTACGCCGACCGCAAGGCGCAATTGAAGATAGCGTCCACCGCTGGCAAATCCAGACCAACGACGAACTGAAAACCGCCGCCGAATATCAGCCGCTGATTATTCACTATAACAACGGCGCGGCGGTACGCCTGGGCGACGTCGCCAGCGTCACCGACTCGGTGCAGGATGTCCGTAACGCTGGGATGACGAACGCTAAACCCGCTATTTTGTTGATGATCCGCAAGCTGCCGGAGGCCAACATTATTCAGACGGTCGACGGCATCCGGGCAAAACTGCCGGAACTGCGGGCAATGATCCCCGCCGCTATCGATTTACAAATCGCCCAGGATCGTTCGCCGACGATTCGCGCGTCGCTGCAAGAGGTCGAAGAGACGCTGGCTATCTCTGTTGCGCTGGTGATCATGGTGGTGTTTTTATTCCTGCGTTCCGGGCGCGCCACGCTAATCCCCGCCGTCGCCGTTCCCGTTTCGCTCATCGGCACCTTCGCCGCCATGTATCTGTGCGGCTTCAGCCTCAACAATCTGTCGCTGATGGCGCTGACTATCGCGACCGGATTTGTCGTTGATGATGCCATTGTGGTGCTGGAAAATATCGCCCGCCATCTGGAGGCGGGAATGAAACCTTTGCAGGCGGCATTACAGGGTACGCGAGAAGTTGGGTTTACGGTCATCTCCATGAGTCTGTCGCTGGTGGCGGTATTTCTGCCGCTGCTGTTAATGGGCGGCCTGCCAGGACGATTATTACGGGAATTCGCCGTTACCCTCTCGGTGGCGATTGGCATTTCGCTGGTGGTCTCGCTCACACTGACGCCGATGATGTGCGGCTGGATGCTTAAATCAAGCAAACCGCGCACCCAACCGCGTAAACGGGGCGTTGGCCGTTTGCTGGTCGCCTTGCAACAGGGTTACGGCACGTCGTTAAAATGGGTGCTTAACCATACGCGTCTTGTCGGGGTGGTTTTTCTTGGCACCGTTGCGCTGAACATCTGGCTTTATATCGCCATCCCTAAAACATTCTTTCCGGAGCAGGACACCGGCGTGTTGATGGGCGGTATTCAGGCTGACCAAAGCATCTCTTTCCAGGCCATGCGCGGCAAGCTGCAGGATTTTATGAAAATTATTCGCGACGATCCGGCGGTGAATAATGTCACTGGTTTTACCGGCGGATCGAGGGTGAATAGCGGCATGATGTTTATTACGCTGAAGCCGCGCGGCGAGCGCAAAGAGACGGCGCAGCAAATCATTGATCGACTGCGGGTCAAACTGGCAAAAGAACCCGGCGCCAGGCTGTTTCTGATGGCGGTACAGGATATTCGCGTCGGCGGGCGGCAGGCTAACGCCAGTTACCAATATACGTTGCTGTCTGACTCTCTGGCGGCGCTGCGCGAGTGGGAGCCGAAAATACGCAAAGCGCTCTCGGCCCTGCCGCAACTGGCGGACGTAAACTCCGACCAGCAGGATAACGGCGCGGAGATGAACCTTATCTACGACCGCGACACCATGTCACGACTGGGCATTGATGTTCAGGCCGCAAACAGTCTGTTAAATAATGCTTTCGGCCAGCGGCAAATTTCCACCATTTATCAGCCGATGAACCAGTATAAAGTGGTGATGGAAGTCGATCCGCGCTATAGCCAGGATATCAGCGCGCTGGAGAAAATGTTTGTTATCAACCGCGACGGAAAAGCGATCCCCCTCTCTTATTTCGCCCAATGGCGGCCCGCCAATGCGCCGCTGTCGGTGAACCATCAGGGACTTTCCGCGGCGTCCACGATTGCCTTTAACCTGCCGACCGGCACATCGTTATCGCAGGCGACGGAGGCCATTAATCGCACCATGACGCAGCTTGGCGTCCCCCCGACGGTACGCGGCAGTTTTTCCGGAACGGCGCAAGTCTTCCAGCAGACCATGAATTCGCAGCTTATTTTGATAGTGGCGGCGATCGCTACCGTCTACATTGTGCTGGGGATACTGTACGAAAGCTACGTCCATCCGCTGACCATTCTCTCTACTCTGCCATCGGCGGGCGTTGGGGCGCTTCTGGCGCTGGAACTCTTCAATGCCCCTTTCAGCCTAATCGCCCTGATAGGGATCATGCTATTAATTGGCATTGTGAAGAAAAACGCCATTATGATGGTCGATTTTGCGCTTGAAGCGCAACGAAGCGGCGGCCTGACGCCGGCACAAGCCATTTTCCAGGCCTGCTTGTTACGCTTCCGTCCAATAATGATGACCACGCTGGCGGCGCTGTTCGGCGCACTGCCATTGGTGTTATCTGGCGGAGACGGTTCGGAATTACGGCAGCCGTTGGGGATAACCATTGTCGGCGGTTTGGTCATGAGCCAGCTCCTGACGCTCTATACCACGCCGGTGGTGTACCTCTTTTTCGATCGTCTGCGGCTGCGTTTTTCGCGTAAAAATAGCAAACCGGTAGTAGAAATATGACAGAACTTCCTGACAATACCCGCTGGCAACTCTGGATTGTGGCATTCGGCTTTTTTATGCAGTCGCTGGATACCACCATCGTCAACACTGCGCTGCCCTCCATGGCGAAAAGCCTGGGGGAAAGCCCGCTGCATATGCACATGGTAGTGGTGTCATATGTTCTTACCGTCGCCGTAATGCTCCCCGCCAGCGGCTGGCTGGCAGATAAAATCGGCGTGCGTAATATCTTCTTTGCCGCCATTGTGCTGTTCACGCTGGGTTCGCTGCTTTGCGCCCTTTCCGGCACGCTTAATCAACTGGTATTAGCGCGGGTTTTACAAGGCGTAGGCGGCGCGATGATGGTGCCGGTCGGACGCCTGACGGTCATGAAAATCGTGCCGCGCGCGCAATATATGGCGGCGATGACCTTCGTCACCCTACCGGGACAGATCGGGCCGTTACTCGGCCCCGCGCTGGGCGGGGTGCTGGTGGAATATGCTTCATGGCACTGGATCTTTCTGATCAATATCCCGGTGGGAATTGTCGGCGCTATGGCGACCTTTATGCTGATGCCAAACTACACCATAGAGACCCGGCGCTTTGATCTGCCGGGCTTCCTGCTGTTAGCTATCGGCATGGCGGTACTCACGCTGGCGCTGGACGGTAGTAAAAGCATGGGGATCTCGCCCTGGACATTAGCCGGACTTGCTGCGGGCGGCGCAGCAGCCATTCTGCTCTATCTCTTCCATGCCAAAAAAACTCAGGCGCGTTATTCAGCCTGCGATTGTTCCGCACGCCCACGTTTTCACTGGGGTTGCTGGGCAGTTTTGCCGGGCGTATCGGCAGCGGTATGCTGCCGTTTATGACGCCGGTCTTTTTGCAAATTGGTCTTGGTTTTTCACCGTTTCATGCCGGTTTGATGATGATCCCCATGGTGCTGGGCAGCATGGGAATGAAGCGGATTGTGGTGCAGATAGTTAACCGTTTTGGCTATCGTCGGGTTCTGGTGGCGACCACGCTCGGACTGGCATTGGTTAGCCTGTTGTTTATGTCGGTCGCGCTGCTCGGCTGGTATTATCTCCTGCCGCTGGTACTGCTTTTGCAGGGAATGGTGAACTCGGCGCGCTTTTCTTCCATGAATACCTTAACGCTAAAAGACCTTCCCGATACGCTGGCCAGCAGCGGCAATAGCTTATTATCGATGATTATGCAGCTCTCGATGAGTATTGGCGTCACTATTGCCGGAATGCTGCTGGGTATGTTTGGCCAACAGCATATCGGGATAGACAGTAGCGCCACACATCACGTCTTTATGTACACCTGGTTATGTATGGCGGTTATTATCGCGCTACCGGCGATAATTTTTGCCCGCGTGCCGAACGATACACAGCAAAACATGGTCATTTCACGGCGTAAAAGGAGCCTGTAATGAAAGTCTGGCGGCCCGGAATCACCGGCAAGCTGTTTCTGGCGATTTTCGCCACCTGCATCGTGCTGCTGATCAGTATGCATTGGGCCGTGCGCGTCAGTTTTGAACGCGGATTTATTGACTATATCAAACACGGCAACGAGCAGCGGCTACAAATGCTGGGCGATGCGCTGGGCGACCAGTACCAGCAACACGGCAACTGGCGTTTTTTACGCAACAACGATCGCTTCGTTTTCCAGATTCTGCGTTCATTTGAGCATGACAACGACCGGGATAAACCCGGCCCCGGTATGCCGCCGCACGGTTGGCGCACCCAGTTCTGGGTCGTCGATCAAAATGGCCGGGTGCTGGTCGGCCCACGCGGTCCGGTGCCGCATGACGGTACTCGCCGCCCCATTCTGGTCAATGGCGTCGAAGTCGGCGCGATTATCGCCTCGCCTGTCGAGCGGCTGACGCGCAATACGGATATTAATTTTGATATGCAGCAGCGGCGCGCCAGTTGGATGATCGTGGCGTTATCAACGTTGCTGGCCGCGCTGGCGACATTTTTGCTGGCGCGTGGCCTGCTCGCCCCGGTCAAACGGTTGGTCGAGGGTACGCACAGGCTGGCGGCGGGGGATTTTACCACGCGCGTGACCCCAACCAGCGCCGATGAGCTGGGAAAACTGGCGCAGGACTTTAACCAGCTTGCCAGCACGCTGGAAAAAAACCAGCAGATGCGCCGCGACTTTATGGCGGATA
The DNA here is from genome assembly GCF_046552515.1 of Salmonella sp. SAL00653. Classification (NCBI taxonomy): domain Bacteria; kingdom Pseudomonadati; phylum Pseudomonadota; class Gammaproteobacteria; order Enterobacterales; family Enterobacteriaceae; genus Salmonella; species Salmonella sp. SAL00653. Next base: position 124,266 of record NZ_JBGDTY010000003.1, on the reverse strand, counting down.
TTTCCCACGAACTGCGCACGCCGCTGGCGGTATTGCGCGGCGAACTGGAAGCCATTCAGGATGGCGTTCGCCAGTTCACGCCAGAATCGGTTACCTCGCTACAGGCGGAAGTCGGTACGCTTACCAAACTGGTTGACGACCTGCATCAGCTGTCGTTGTCTGACGAGGGCGCGCTGGCTTATCAAAAAACGACCGTCGATCTTGTTCCCCTGTTGGAAGTCGCTGGCGGCGCGTTCAGAGAGCGCTTTACCAGCCGGGGGCTAACGCTACATTACGCGTTGCCGGATAGCATGACCGTCTTCGGCGACCCGGATCGCCTGATGCAACTGTTTAATAATCTGCTGGAAAACAGTCTGCGCTACACCGACAGCGGCGGCGGCCTGCATATTTCCGCCGAACAACGCGACAAATCATTATTCCTGACCTTTGCTGATTCTGCACCGGGCGTCAGCGATGAGCAGTTACAAAAGCTTTTTGACCGTTTTTACCGCACGGAAGTGTCCCGTAACCGCGCCAGCGGCGGTTCTGGACTGGGGCTGGCGATATGCGTCAATATTGTACACGCGCATAACGGTCATCTTCACGCCGCTCATTCGCCTTTTGGCGGGGTTAGCATTACAGTAGAGTTACCGCTGGATCGCGATTTACAGAGAGAAGTATGACTGAATTACCCATTGATGAAAACACGCCGCGCATTTTGATTGTTGAAGATGAACCCAAGCTGGGACAGCTGCTTATTGACTACTTACGCGCGGCGAGTTACGCCCCCACGCTCATCAATCACGGCGACAAGTTACTGCCGTATGTGCGTCAAACGCCGCCGGATCTGATCCTGCTGGATCTGATGCTGCCGGGTACCGATGGTCTGACGCTATGCCGGGAGATTCGCCGTTTTTCCGACATCCCCATTGTGATGGTCACGGCCAAAATCGAAGAGATCGACCGGCTGCTGGGGCTGGAAATCGGCGCCGATGATTATATCTGTAAGCCTTACAGCCCGCGCGAAGTCGTGGCCCGCGTGAAAACCATTTTGCGCCGCTGTAAACCGCAGCGCGAACTCCAGCAGCAGGATGCCGAAAGCCCGTTAATGATTGATGAAAGCCGCTTTCAGGCCTCATGGTGTGGTAAAGCGCTGGATTTAACCCCCGCTGAATTCCGCCTGCTAAAAACCTTATCGCTTGAACCGGGTAAAGTTTTTTCCCGCGAGCAGTTGCTAAACCACCTCTACGACGACTACCGTGTGGTGACCGACCGTACCATCGACAGCCATATTAAAAACCTGCGCCGCAAGCTGGAATCGCTGGATGCCGAACAGTCATTTATCCGCGCGGTCTACGGGGTGGGATATCGCTGGGAAGCGGATGCGTGTCGCCTGGTATAATGATTATTGGCATAACAATAACAAGGTCGTAAGACGATATTTTCCGCCAACGCTATTCTGGCGGAATTAACACACTGTCCTCTTTCCTTTGGCCGAGCGGTATCCCGAAAACCACGACGAACGCGATCGGGGACAATAAATTATTTGGCCGCTCTTTTTAGTTTACCGATATACTGTGAGTAGTTTTTTAAACTTATTGCGCATTAATTCATTAAGTGAATCTAAAAATACATAAACATAATACCAGCTTAATTATACATGGATTTTTATGACAGAAACGTCATCTCACCGCTATAAACCACGCAATATAATAAATGCGCCAAATGTAAAATCGTCTATTTTTTCCCGGAGCCAACAACGCGGCGACAGCGAAAATATCCAGCGCTGGTTAAGCAACCATTTTTATCGTTGGATCATCGGTGACTTTCCTCATGTTTATCCTGTGCGTTCCGTCGCCGATTATGCCGTTTATTTTAGCGCTGATGCAGAAATCCCCGCCTGGCTGGCGCCAAAGCTGGGTGGCGATGAGCGCTTTTACTACCTTAACGTTCAGCACCCGCAACTTGTGGCAATGGAAAGAGATTTAGTGGAATTTCTTTCGCGTCAGGAAGGAACGCGGCTGGAAACTAAACTGCAGCGCATCAACTGCTTTACCGTGCTGGCAATGCGCGAAGCGGAGCATCAAAAAATGCAGCGCCTGCGTGAACAAGGTTGGTATCCCTCCAACAGCGAGGCGCTAAAACCGGTGATGACGGTGAATAACGGTGTGCTGGTTGAACTTGATGCAACAAATCCCGGCCTGCGCAGTGAGATGGCGTATGAATCCTGGCATATGCAACACTGCGTCGGAGATTTTGATAATAAAGGTGCGCTTTCCGGCGGCTACGGCGATTACTACGCCCGGCAAATGGAACAACAAAAACTTCACCTGTTCAGCCTGCGCGACGGCAATAATATTCCCCACGTCACAATAAGCCTAGTGGTTGGTAATAACGGCCTGAGTATTGATCAGATTAAAGGTAAGCAAAATCGCTATCCTATTAAGAAATATGCTAACGATGTTTTATCTCTGTTACGCCATCTGCAACCACTTCCTGAGCGCCACGCTGATTGCGAAGGGATGGGAATAGTTTATGAATCGACGCCGGAATATTCAGGTTGGAAATTTATTACTCATATTCATGACCTCAATTTTCTGCTCAATGTGCTGCATGACAATTTTCATTTAATGGAGCACTTCCCTACGCCTCCGGTGGCTTTACAGTGGCTGCTGCTGCACAGCACCCCGGAGGCGCTGCGCTACCTTCAGGTTGTTGATCCTAACGTGGCGACGGCTGCGGAAATGCTGTTTCCGCAGCATGAATGGCACCCTACGCTTGCCGGGAAAAACACCAGTAGCGAACCTTTCGAAATTGAAAGCCTGACGCTACAAACCACGCGCTATCTTTCTGCAACCAGGGAGGAGCGCTAATGTTCTGGATTGTTCTTATTATTGCCGCCCTATTTTTTAGCTGGCGCAACTACAAAAAAAACAAACCGCTGATTGCGGCCCGTATCGCCGAGGAGAAAGAAAAAGATCGCCTGAAAGACCTGCGTCGCGATACCCGACGGCGGCAATGGGCGCTGGCGCTAGCTGATATCCTCGCCCGGCGCAACGGGCTACCGATCAAAGGCGTTGAGCTGCTCTTAAAACTTGACGATGACAAACGCCGCTATCTGGCGCAGCAGGTAAAAAAAGAGCTGGGCTTGAGCGAAAACCTCAACGGAGCGGCGTTACGCCACAAGGTCGAGGATATCTTACGCCGCTGGCCTGCGGGCATCGGCAGCTCGCCGCGCACGTTTTATCATCATCTGGCGGCCCAAGGCCAGGTCCGCGACGCGCTGGCTTTCGACTGCATGCGAACCGCCTTTCTGACCCGCTGTATCGCCGGGCTCGGCTGGTGTAACGAAAACGAGGCCTGGCTGGTGCTATTGCTCAACGCCCAGCGCGCTCAGGACTGTTTTGATTCCTGGGAGGATTACGCCACCGCCTACGTTCGTGCCCGCCGGGTATGGCTCACGCTACGTGACACGCCAACAGCGCTTGCCGGACGGGATTTACAGGAAGCCACCCATTATCTGCAAGACCCTGTCAGCCGCTGGCGACAACTGCCGTGGAATGAATTCAAAATTTTCGAGCCGATTTAAAGGACGCTTTATGGAACAGGATGATCGTCTGCTCAACGCTATGTTTGAGATGTGCAACCACAAAAATCCCCTCAATGACGGGCAACGCGAATGGCATATCGCCGGTATTCCCAGCCTGCTGCGCGAAGAACGCTATGACGAACTGGACGAACGCTACAACCAGGCGCTGACGGAGAGCTTTACCAGCCGCGAAGCGGAAAAGCGCTATTTCTTCGCCTGGAATCAAATGGACAACCCTTTTTACGATATGGACACGCTGGTTGAGGCTGGGCCGCAAGGATTAGCGCTGATCAAAAACTGGCAGCGCGCTCGTCCCCGCTCCACTCACGCCTGGCTTGCCGAGGCGCAATACTGGAATCACCGTGCGTGGCTTTACCGCAGCTATGGCTGGGCGAGAGAAACCACCCGAGCGATGTGGATCTGCGCCGCCGCCTGCAACGAACGGATTGTCATCGCCGCGCTCAATGCTATCGACTGTGAACCGCGCCAGTGGATGGCGGCGGCCCTGACCAGCACCAACTCAAAAGTCTTCGGCCAGCCTGACTGGCTGGTTGAGTTCCTCGTGGGCGCGGATGTTGCCGGGCAGCCATTAATGGAAGATCTGGCTGAATATCATCGCCATTCACCGCAGGAGGTGGACGCGCTGATGGCCCATTCCGGGCTGTCGTTTGCCGACGCGGTTTGCCCAAATTTGCCGCGCCCGTCCGTGCTGCCGGAGTGTGATGACGATGCCGGGCAAAAATACTGGCTCGCCGTCTGCCTGGCTATTTTCCCGACGGCATTTTACGTGCTGGATGAATATATCCCGTTTCGTATGCCGCGCTGGGGAGGGTCTCACGAGGAAATCCGCGAATTTCTGGAATCAAGCGTATGCGATCACCTTTCTGCCGCAGAACGTGAACATCTGGAGCTATTGATCTGGTGGGACGATCACCGCGATCTGCGCATCAAAGAGGTTGACTCCCCGGCAGAACAGGAACGTATTATCGCCAAAGCCGAAGAGATTAGCCTGCGAGCGCATATCCAGGAATCTCGCCACAACGCGCTGAAGTGGCTGCGGGTCTGCTATAGCGATCTGGACGATAATGACGCGCTCTGGCGAACCCTTCAGCGTTCGATCGTGGAAAAAGTTAAGTTCAACAATTACTTCTTTGATGACACTATAAAGTTCGCCCTGCGCGATTTTCCTGACACCTGGTGGATGTATAATTTTCTCTGCCAGAATGCGCAGCAAACGGAATTCGCAGTGCCGAAAATCCGCCGTGGCTACTTTCAGTACGCCGGGCTATTGGGTTTCGAAAAGGATGAGGCGCAAGGCCTCGCCTGGCTCGATAGCGTCGCCGACATTCAATATAACCATAGCTGGCGGGCGGCGATTAAAAATTTCGACTGGTTCGGGCTCCCGGAACATTTCGTGCCGCTGGCAGAGCTGGGCGCACAAAGAAATATACCCGCCGCGCTAAACTTGCTGGGCCTTGAACACAATAATGAAGAGAACAACGGCCTACTACCTTACGATCCTGCCATCGCGTTAGGGTATTTTCAGCGCGCGGCGGAGATTTTGCCCCGGCAGTTAGCGCTGCGCGAGAGCACCCCGTACAAATTAATAGATAACGGAGGCTATACCGACTATGAAAATGACCTGCAAAATATTCATTTCAGCATTGGCATCTGCAACCAGCGTCTGAGTAAACAAGAACCTGATACCGAAAAACGTTCCGCTTATGAAAAAGAACTGCTCGGTAATCTCTGGCTGGCGCATCAGTTCGGGCATAAAGAGGCCTGGGGCTTGTTCCTGCTGAATATTTTTGAAGTGAAGGATATTACGCTGGCGCATAAGCATCTGGAACTGGTGCAACAAGAGGCCAACAAAGGCACGCTACATGCTATGGTGACCCTATCGCGCCTGCACGGTAATAAACACGATCGAACGCTGTTTAATATGAAGCTAAGCGCACGCTGGGCACATTTTGCCTTCACGCTTTACCCGGATAATGAAATCGTTATGGACTGCCTGGACCACCTGCATTTCGATTCTTTCTGGAAACGCTTTCGTTTCGCCTGGTATACCGTCCGTATCCCGAATTCAGAGCTGCCGGGACAGGTCAACTCAATGGTGTAATGGAGTGATAATACAAAGAAAATCTCTATTTCTTTGCGCCCTGCTTCTACTCTGCGCCACCGCCAGGGCTGAAATTACGGAGCAGCAGATCGAGGCCGACTGCGCAAAAATTCCAGTTTTTGCCAGCCAGGGCGAACAGCTTTACAAGACCCAAAAGTATGCCAAAGCGCGCGACGCTTTTGAACAGCAGGCTGCATGGAGCGAAAGCTGCGCCCTTGACGACAGCGCCATCGCGACGGCCTACAACAACGTGGCGCTAACCTGGATACGCGAAGGCGAGTGGCGTAAAGCCCGCGCCTGGCTGATGCTAAGGCCGAATGATAGCAAGTCGATCTACAACCTGAAACTGATCAAAGATAAGCTATCGGCCCTGCCGCCACCGGTTTTTGCGGCGGGTGAATACTGGCGCTATGCCGGGCGCGCCTCCTGGAACGTGCTTAGCGTGAAGGCATTACCCACCCCATCGCGCTATCAGGTTAATTTTCAGGGTTACTGGTTCGGTTTAATGGGGATCTACTTCGGCCCCAATATCGGCGAGTTCTCCGCAACGGTAACGCTGGAAAACGATAAAACCATCGTGGCGCTTCGGGAAGGCGATGATATTCACTGCGACATTTCGCTGGCTTTTTCTTCTGAAACCATTGATGCCAGCACCGATACGTTTGTGGACTGCGGTTTTAGCGCAAATGTCCGCGCCGACGGGCACTATCTGCGCGTTGAATAAATCTGGCGCGGAAACTGAAATTTTATGATTAACCTGAGTTCAGTTGAAATTAACAATCTATTTATAATTCTCATAACGTTCCTCATTCTTTCCTGCTATCCATATTACCTCAACACCTCCATTACAATTATTAATGTCGTAAGCATGGTATATTTAACGCTCGCTTCTTTTTTTTACCCTGTGATACTTCATTTCTGGATATCAATTTGAACCGACCATTTTCCATTTGATATTGTTCCTTTATATAAATCTGAGGCGCCTGATCTTTAAACTTTATAGTTACAAGATGACCATCTTTGCTGTCTTCATACCACCTATATATAAAATAACTATCAATGCTTATTGTGTAATCCTGGCGGATGACAAAATCAGAAAAACGCACGATATCTTCATAAGCAAAAAAGCTACTAAGCAATAAAGCATCCACCAGGTTTCCTTTTGCATCGTAACTATTTATTTGCACATTAAGCAATGACGTATCAGACTCTCCAATTTTATTATAAATTATCAATTTGTAAATATTACCATCATGTCCAAAGTACCCTAATTCATAATAACGGACACCATCACCAATATACGGAGAAAGAAAATTCTCACCTTTTACCGGCACCTTAATTTCCTGTTGATTAAATAAGTTAGTTTTCTCTTTATATTCACCTGGTAATTTTAACTCCATTACATTATCATCGGAATTAATATCCTTATAATAACAAGCCAATTGCGAAAACTGCGTGGAATCAACAGAGAGAACCAATTCTTTACTCTTTTGATTATTACAACCAACACTTGTTAAAATAATGCCAAACAATATGGCCGAACGCAGTAAACTTAAAGAAAAAGTTAATCTATAACTATTCATAGTCGGCATTAACATTGGATTATATGTTGAAAATTATATAATAAAATATTGTCATCATGCATTATTGTATTTTTCAATTAAAAAACTCATGATATGATTGCTAAATAAGCGTCAATTATTAAGATGTGCAGATGACGGTGTTGATACCAATTTTTAGCGTTTTTGCTGTATCGCGCACGTCAGCACCATTAAAGGCCATATCAACAATGTGTTCTTTGACGCCGGGCTTACGGGCTTCACAGGTATAAGACAACTGGAAAACGCGTCTACATGACCGGCAACGAAAGCGCTCGTGCCGGGAAGAACTATGACCATGACGATAAATTTCATCTGAATGACAACAGTAACCATAGAAAACCTAAAATAACAGTACATTACCATAAACTCTATCGATTGAAGGCATTACCCCTGCATCCTCCACAAAACGTTGCCCCGGAGGATGGAGTCGTTTACAAAACACCACATTATTCACACTTTATTCTTTCTGTACTATTTAAAGAACTTCCAAACTCATAAAAATCGTTCATATTAGTGATATAATCATGATAATTATCATCATTTAATTCACGTTCCTTCTGCATAACCAACGAAAACAATTCGCTGTCAGACTTAACATCATAGCAACCATGAACTGACATCACAGATAACAAATATATAATTGTCATTTTTTCAAAAGAGCTATTTGTGGTGGAAAGTTTGTCTCTCAATAGAGGAATAGCCTTCGATCCCATAGGGGCAATACCATCAGCCATCCATAATGGATATGGTCTTTTAGCACGTGTACCATAATAATAAAAATCATACCTTTTATCTAAAGGCAATCCCTTCATATACACCAAAACATCCTGGATAGAGTGCCCGTTGAGGGTACTCCTGACATATTCAGGAATAGAAGACTGGCAAGCTGTTATCGCCGCAACGAATGATATGACCATAATTATAGAGAAAAATTTTTTTGACATAAATTATCACCTGCATCAGTTATTTTTTTCATATCAGATTTTATTCCCTGTCGCATAGGAATCCTTTTCAAAACCAATATTTCAAAGTCAGAAAAAATGCACGGCACGATAAGAACATTAGCTGGTATCTGACAATCAATCACTATCACTAAATTTGCGTCATTACCGGATTCTACATATTTAAATAAATACCATCATGATTTCCCAAAATTCCTCCAAGCCAGAGCATGTTCCTTAGATTTTACTCCCAACAACCCCTCTATTTCCCCCCATAAATGTTGATTGGCGTCTGTCGATGTAACTATTGCCTCAACAAGACCTGTTGCTATGGCAGTGGCTAATTCATCATTATCTGAAGCCATCCCATCTTCAATATATTTAAAAAATAACTCTTTTTTAACACAATCAAGTTCAGAAAATATCGCTACCAAAGACTTACCAATCTGCGAAAATAGCATAATCAACGGTGACTCATCAGGAATCCAATACTCATTAACGGACACAATTGTTTCTGATATAGAGTCCGAAAAAGAACTAAATTTATCCACATAGTCAGCAATAATTTTATCCATTACTCTCCCCTTAAAGCTCGCTGTAAATCTTTCAATATATTCTCTGCCGCCGACCTTCTCACCAGTAGACAATTCATAAAGCACAGCATCCGCAGTGCTTCTGCAAATAGTCCCATTTTAGTTCAATGCATTTTTTGAGAGCCCGGCCAGATTGACCCTGGTTGAGTTATATCCATTTCTTATTTGGACCAACATCCCCCCCAATGCTCTACTTTTCCATCAGAATATGGTCACAGTGGCAAAGGTGGAGTTTTCTCTCCGGCTCATGGTGTGGCTCCAGTTGCCCCGTCATCTGCTCCGGCGTCAGCCCGTCCCTCTTGACCAATATTAACATAACTCATTGATAATAAAAACATTTACCTCATAGCTAATTCTTTAATTTTTCCAGTTCTTGTAGCTTGTTTTGAGCACCTATATCACCATTTTTTGAAGCCAATCCCATCCAATAAATAGCTTTGTCCAAATCATAATACTTTGAAAAGGCTGGATTTGTATTGGATAAATAAATACCATAATTATATTGAGCTATGATATTTCCTTGAGATGCAGATATCTCCAAATACCTTAATTGTTCGTCAATGTTATTTATGGTGAAGCAATAATATTGATATAATCGAAATGATGCTTCCGAGTCTCCATCTTTCGATTTGTTTTCAAGCTCGAATTTTTGCTCATCCGTTAGATTATAGATGGTGGAAGTGGATTCCGACCTCCATTTATTATCGTCTTTAGACTTAGCCATTTTGCCACCAAATGTGTAAAATGATACTATTAACATTATAAATATAATAACAAATCGCATTTATTTCCTCATCATATAAATTTATTTTATATCGCCTGGTTTCTGAAGCGTTCCAGTGGTCGTTGATACGGGTTTAATCCCCCCATAAGCCCTATCGGATCCTGTATGATATTCCTCCTTTGCAGCAAATAATACCATCGACATCAGTTGTAATCTCGACACCAGATAATTTTATATCTCATTAGCAATAGCACAGATAGACTATTATTCACAAACATTTTCTTTTATTTTTTTTATCGATTCATTAATTTTGTCTATAATACGTTCATCTCTAAATTCATTTAATAGTTCATTTAGAATAGGAAGTAATTCTTTACTCCCGGCATTCCCGGCTGCAATAATAATTTCATCAAAAATCACACCTTTCTTAAGTTCTTTAATTATGGTTTCCAGAACACGTTCATCCTTTCTCTCTGCCAGACCTGATATAACCTCAATTCTTATATCATCATTCGTATCCAATAACATCCCCACAAACTCCTCTCTGATATCCTCGGTGTCATATTGATTGAAATTTATAGAAAATGCAGCCCAATTCTTCACGTCGCTATTATTATCACGAAGTAAACATAGCAATAAAGGTATTGTCGAGTTATCATTAATATTTGATAGTGCTGCTGCAATTGCACATCGAACATTTGCCGATTTATCATGAATTACTTTAGTGCATAAATTAATAAATTTCTTTTCGAAATGTTTGTCTTTTTTACAAAAATACCCTAACGCATTGATAATAGAGGCTCTTATCAAGACTGATTTATTGAGTTGGAACATGTTTTCTAAAAAACAAAAAGATTTTCGCAGTTTCTCATATGACATGGTCATTTGACTTAAAATAGTAACTCCAATTTTCTTTTTATAGTTATCCCTGGAATGACAAAGATTCATGGATAAATTAAAAACATCGTCTTCACTTAATATTTGCAGGCAAAATATAGCAGCTTTTCTTTTTAAGGTGTCATTATCATACAAAATAGGAGTGAGTTGTTCTATGGTGTAGTTTTTATACTTTTCATATAGAAAAATCTCTCTTCTTTCTTTTTTTTGTTTGTATTTTTCAATAACTTTCATAACGATTATCACTTGGTAATTTTATCTTTGGATTGCCGTGAATGTTTGCATCCCCATGCCTTCATGGTGTACTTGTCTCCAGTGCAGTAAATCTACATCTGCAATTAACTCTTCGAGCATCTCACATCGGCCAGGTTTCTTACCTGTACTTTGCCCTCGCTCACTTATTAATGAATCAACCAGCTTCTGTATTCCTGTGTTAGCTTGATTAGGCGCGGGTGAGTATGAACGGCAGCGGGCCGGGCGGCGTGAAGTCGATCTCACCCGGCAGCACCTTCGCCCCCGGCAGCGGGTTTATCGGCTCGCCGGACGTCATTCCACCCGGACATACCGAACACGCCACGCCTGTCGGCGCGCCTCTCAGCACTCCCGCTGAACCCTGGACTATCGGGCCGCCTTTTGCTGTCATATCATTCTGGCGCGCCGCTGGTTTTCCGCTCACATTCCACTCCTTTCATTATTTTTAATTATAAGCTCATATAACCATATCGATTGCAGAAAATAGTCACCTGTATTGCCAGTAGCTATTTTTACGTGTTAATTTTAACTTTTGCTTATTTCTTTCAAATTCACCAATCAACCAACCACCTTGTAATATTTCCCCATCGAACCTACCTCTGTCATAAGTATTTGTTGGCAGATTGAATGAGATATTATTTCCACTAACATTTAATGGAACAATTACTGGAATTGATGGCTCCCCCTCGCTATACTGAAACATAGCCCAGTAACCTTTATTTGAGTATCCAATTATAATTTCCGTACCTAATACATCTCCCGTTATCTTATGAAAGGAAAGATCAGTATATATACCCGTTATTGGCCATTCTCTCTCCCCACTCTCAACCCTCTGTTATTTTAGTTCTTCCAGTCTTAATAACTCAGTTTTAGCCTCAGTATGACCATGCGCTGCTGCCAATTTCATCCAATAAATTGCCTTGTTTAAATCATAATATTTTGAATATGGGCCATTTTTACATGATAGAAATATTCCATAAGCATATTCGGCCATAATATTATTATGGGATGCTGCTATTGCTAAGTAGCGCATTTGTTCATCAGCGTCATAATTAGAGAATGAATAATACTTATACAACCGAAAGGCTGCCTCAGCGTCTCCGTTTATAGATTTAGTTTCAAGTTTCGACCTCTCATCATCACTCAAATAATAAATCGAATGAGTAGACTCTCCACTATATTTACCTGCTTTTTTTTTCATTATCAGAATTATACATTCCTCCTCCACATGCCTGACAAAAAAAGATATAGAGACTAAACAGTATAACTGCTTGTGTTTTTTTATAATTGTACATCATTTCTTTATCTCTGAGGGCTTCTCAACTCACTTTTAACAGATGAGATCTCGTTACCATCGGGACCAAATGTCACCCAATTCCCCCTATCTTTCTCATCAAGTACAGTAGGATGTCCACGAGTCCATGGCTGAGAATCAGTTGGTGCTGTTAATACACTATCCATTTGAGGAATACCAGAATTATCATTTTCCCACCATACACTCCAAAGAGTATCCGGCCCAGTCACATTCACGTTAAGCTCTTTCGCCAACTGGCTAGCAAAAGATCCTTCTCCACCTTTAGCTGTATTGCAAGAAATCAACTTAATCGGTTTGCCTTTTCTATAATTCCGATCTTTCCTGATCATGTCCGCCAATTTTTTCACATCTACAGGGTTACCTGAAGCATCTTCAACATATAAAGGACTGCCATGTACTCCAACAGTGAAAACCCCGGGAATTGTAATATGATCGGCTATATCATGAATATATTGATTTTCAGGGAATAAATTTATATTGACTAACCCCAGAGGATCTATATTTACGACCGGATTGAGCGGGTAAGTATAAGGATTTAATCCCCCGGACAGCCCTATCGAATCCTGCGTAATATATCTTCCCTGCCCCGGATTATAGTAACGGTGCCGGTTATAATACAGCCCCGACTCCTTATCATATTGCTGCCCCGGCAGCCGTATCACCTGCTCCAGGTACACCGGGTTTTCCTCACCCGACAGGTTTCCCCACTCACCATATTTCCGCACGTCGACAAATTTATCTTAAATATCAGATCAGTCATGCCTATAGATTGTGTACCATGCGAAACATCGAGCCAACCTATCTGGAATATATGGAAAATGATCTTTTACCCATTTTTCTATATTTTTTTCCTCTGATATTTCAGCCGCACCACTCCATATTGTGATAAAATCATCCTTAAACTCATCTCCAGAATAAAAAACAAACGCCTCATCGGCACCATATGTTTCTATATAGACGATTGAACTATTTTGCTCTTTAAAAAATTCAAGTATATTTAATCGTTCTGTTTTTAGTTGCCTTTTGATATTATTTTGCAAAGAATCTCTTTGTGCAGCACTCAATTTATCAGACATATTAGTACATGGTGTTTTTGCAAATGAAAAACCACAAGCCAGGCAAAATACTAACGTACATTTAAGTATATTTATTCTTATCCATCTCATTATCTCACATCCCCAAATTTCATATTCACCCGATTTTATTATTTCAAAAAAGCTCTTGACATTTCCCCTTCTTATCCTGCAATCATCCTCGTTCATCGCCACATCCAAACGCCAATGCAATTTATTTTCCACATCCCAATGGCTTCTCATCGCATTAGCAAATTTTTCTGCTGTTAAATCTTCTGAACATATATAATATCTCACCCAACATTTCAGGTTCTTTCTTTCCGCTACGTTTCTCTGAACGAAAAGATACCGTCACACATAGTTTTTTAACCCCTCATTCAAATGTAAAATCAATTAGCTCATCCGGAACATCACTGACAATATGAGTCACATGTTATTTAACATTCAATGAGAAATATATCTCTTTGTAATCTTTAAATGAGGGTGAATCCCCTACGCCCATAAAAATGAACATTATTTTTGTTGGTGGTAATGCCACCTCTGCCTGAAGGCACTGATCTATCAGGGAAAGATCATAACAACCATAACTCAAACATTAATTTATGAATTTAGTAATAACGCAACATTGATCTGTAAAATCCAGCACTGACTTGTATTTAAAAAGTTGTATTTAACGTGATAAATATACGACCCTTGGTTATTTTATTCTTTATCCCGGTGTGTACAAAAATATACTTTCATACTCTCGTCATGATGCTGAAGGTTAAATTTAATTCATTTTAAAAGGCTAAAACCAGGATGAAGATCTACCTCGTCACCAAATCAATTTGCCACCACCACCTATATAACTCCGGCCTGGATATGGAAGTATAAACATGTCATCACATTTTTCCCTGGAACACCCCCAGTATATCGTTTCCTTACCATCGGACCATTCTGCCGTGGCAGCAGCATTAATAGAAAAATGCCACTTTTTCTTATTATAAATCAACTCACCCGTTATTTCACAAGGAAACCAGAGCCAAAATCCAGTCATGGTATCACTCATTTCCTTATATTTATCACTTAACAAAAATATTTTTTCTATCTGACTTGCATTTAAAACCCATTTATTGCATAAGTTTCTATCCCCAGGCTCTTTATTATAAGGACTCATATAATGGGACTGATTTATTTTTAATATCTTCATATCAGCAAAACAATAACTCACAGAGGATAAAAATAGAATCACAAAAATAATCACATTATTCGCTTTCATATTAACACTCTATCCAGGTCGAACGCATACCTTTGTCGTTTAGTCGAGCGGCGGCGGGCATATAGTTTTCCTCATTATATATTGATGTAATTTTGTATCATTGCAATTATAATATTAAAGTTACCTTGCTCAGTTTAGTAAAAAAGCAGAATATGTTTGACGTCAATATTATCCAACGCTTCTATGAAGAAGTACAAATCCAAAATAACAGTTTGCACTTGCTTTTTGATTAAATAATGAGAAACTTTTACCTGACTTGTTCTTCGCCTAATTACTACAAATCCGTGAGTTTGTACTCGATTTTACATTATTGTCGATAGTCAGGAATTATTGATATACAATTCAGTAAATTTGACAAATTCGTTTCAGAATGACCTTGCTTTTATGTGAACTTCATTCATTTTTCAAGCCGTCTCATATAATGTTTTCATGCAGATTTTCTTGTCATACACATTGAAAACATATAACAAAAATATGTTCACGACATATCCAATTAATATTTCATACCATCATTAACTTCATCATCATAATTTATGAAATATAGAATTATTTTAGTGTAATACGTTTGAGTGGCAACCACTTACCAGGCTGAGAATATGAAAACATTTTTCCTTTTATATAATATGCTTTTCCTTTATTGCTTATCTCAAATTGCGGTGATGGATATGGACATGCATTTTCCTCGTCGCCGTTATAGTATAATGCCAAAACACCAGAATTGATTTTTAAAGAGTAGTCACCAATGCATGTTATCCCCGCATGCCAGGTTGTCATGGATAAAGAAGCACGATTATTTTTACTATCTATCTTTAAATTATATTGTAAAAAAACCTGACTCCCATCATTTAACTGCTCGCCAAGTTCCTCGACTCTAAAGTTACCATCCCATTGAGTTTGAGTAATCGCAAAAGAATTTGCGCACCATAAGCAAGGAAAAATAAATAGATATTTTATAAAATCGCTCATACCACTAACCCCTGATTTAATATGTAGAAGGTATCAATTCAGTATTCAGCATTGTCACACTATACACAAAATCACTCAAGTTGCATCAAGGCGGCAATGATTTGCTATTGCGCAATGCGTAAAAAACATCAAGAAAAATATATTTTCATAATAAAATCTACTAATAAGTAGATTAAATGGATTCCATCTTATCAATACGTATTTATCATTTTCTGTTCAACTTCAACCTGATTTCCTCTTAATACTGAGTATCGTCTGCGATCGTTAATTCTACCTCTGATGATATCTCGTTAAAAAATAACGCTACCGCCATACCCTGGTTTACAAACCTGCACCCCCTAAGATTACTCTCTTATCTGCATTAAGAATATCATTGTGTTTTTTTTCGGAATATATAAAGATTCCCCATAGTGGATACATAACGTGAGCCAGATTAGTCAAAGACGGGATCACTGACGCTATAATAAGTCAAATGACCTTTTGTATTTTCTTTAATGCATGTTGCCGAGGTGATTTCACCTTTATTTTTTAGTGAATTAGTTTCATATTCAGGAAATGCTTTATTTAAATTCTGAATATTGAGGGGGTGCCATAACATCCTGATAGCAGAAAGATATAAATAAGCAGCTATTTACCCTGATTAAACATATATGCCTCACGCACTACAATCTTCCGTGACCAAATCCAGCAGCGTTAAACTCCACCCTTTGCCCAAGCCATGAAGTTCGCTCAGATGAAAAATCAAACCATCACCCCATTTTTTCGGCACTGCCACCACTCGCTCTGATTGCAGCTCAAGCCGCCTGGCGTTTGCTATACGGGTATCCGACGCCTGATCTCCACTATCCGCTCCATTCACCATGCTAAACGTCAGCAGCGCATTATTAGTACCGGTATAGCTGACAAAAAAACCGGCGTGATCCCATCCCTTTTCACAAACGTACTCAGCCTCCGTGTGGTGATCAAATTCGTTATCCACAGGAATATGCTCTGAAAACCAACCTACCTGCCCCAACAGGTAGTTAAAACCGGGTATCGGCTTATTAATATCAAAACTTTTCATCCACTTATAATCAACCCCAGCCCCAATTCGGTACAGCACATACATCCCAACTTTTTTATCAATCAGGGCATTAATTTTCGCGTTGTCTCGCTGCTGAAAAGCGATAATCACCTGTCTTGCCGTCTCTTCAAACGACGGAGCGGCACAAACGGGATGCGCGACCATTCCCAGCAGACTCAACGCGATGGCCGTGCGGCTCATTTTCATCATTGGCTCTCCATTAACATCCGGTGTTCTATTAGCGCCAATATACTCTCGCAATATTTACTCGGCCTGTCCGTAAGCGTACAATGCCCGCCCTTAAAGTGAGGACTCTCCTCAAGCCGCCTCATCAGGTGAGGCGGATCTGACCTGTCATCAGAACGAGAAAATGATGTTTAAACCAGAACTTCTTTCGCCGGCGGGAACGCTGAAAAATATGCGTTACGCTTTCGCTTACGGTGCCGATGCCGTCTATGCGGGCCAACCACGCTACTCTTTACGCGTGCGTAATAACGAATTCAATCACGAAAATTTGCAGCTTGGCATCAATGAAGCCCACGCGCTCGGAAAAAAATTCTACGTGGTGGTGAACATCGCCCCGCATAACGCCAAGCTCAAAACCTTTATCCGTGACCTGAAACCCGTCGTCGAGATGGGCCCGGATGCGCTGATCATGTCCGATCCAGGGTTGATTATGCTGGTACGCGAGCACTTCCCGGCAATGCCGATTCACCTGTCGGTACAGGCTAACGCCGTAAACTGGGCGACGGTAAAATTCTGGCAGCAGATGGGGCTGACCCGCGTGATTCTCTCCCGCGAGCTGTCGCTGGAAGAGATTGAGGAAATTCGCCAGCAGGTGCCGGATATGGAAATAGAAATTTTCGTCCACGGCGCGCTATGCATGGCCTATTCCGGTCGCTGCCTGCTTTCCGGCTACATCAATAAACGCGATCCGAACCAGGGCACCTGCACCAATGCCTGCCGTTGGGAATATAACGTGCAGGAAGGAAAAGAAGACGTTGTCGGCAACATCGTGCATAAGCATGAACCGATTCCTGTACAGAACGTTGAGCCGACGCTCGGTATCGGCGCGCCGACGGATAAAGTGTTTATGATAGAAGAGGCCCAAAGACCGGGCGAATACATGACCGCGTTCGAAGACGAGCATGGCACCTATATCATGAACTCAAAAGATTTGCGCGCTATCGCCCACGTGGAGCGCCTGACGAAAATGGGCGTCCACTCGCTGAAAATCGAAGGCCGCACCAAATCCTTTTATTACTGCGCCCGTACCGCCCAGGTCTACCGTAAGGCCATCGACGACGCCGCCGCGGGTAAACCCTTCGACCCTACGCTGCTGGAAACGCTGGAAGGTCTGGCTCATCGCGGCTATACCGAAGGTTTCCTGCGTCGCCATACGCACGACGATTACCAGAATTACGAGTACGGGTACTCCGTTTCCGAACGCCAGCAATTTGTCGGCGAGTTCACCGGTGAGCGTAAAGGCCAACTGGCGGCCGTGGCGGTGAAGAATAAATTCTCCGTTGGCGATAGTCTGGAGCTGATGACACCGCAGGGAAATATCAATTTCACCCTGGAACAGATGGAGAACGCCAAAGGAGACGCTATGCCGGTGGCACCCGGCGATGGCTATACCGTCTGGATGCCCGTCCCGCAGGACGTTACGCTGGATTACGCACTATTGATGCGTAATTTCTCAGGCGAATCAACGCGTAACCCCCATGGTAAGTAGTTAATTGCGGTTATTTTTTCATGGCGGGAAGATTCTTAGAAATTGATCACATACCGCTTCGCTCAATGCGGGTATTATTCAACGCGCTGAAAAACATAACCCATAAATGCTAGCTGTACCAGGAACCACCTCCTTGGCCTGCGTAATCTCCCTTACGCAGGCTTATTTTTTGCGTATAATCAATAAAAAAGTGGTACTTCCCGCCACATCCGAAAATTGACCACACTAACCAAAGCGCAAATGGGCGCTTAGGTTTAGAGACCTCCCCTATTCATGGCCAGCCAGCAAGTCACAATCCTCCCTGCATCTGGTCAGACTCAGGACTTAGCATTCTGACTTTTACGTTTAACATCAGTGAATTAAATCAATAACTGCTTTGTGAGAACTTACACAAAAAGTTTCCAGATTATTAAATTAAGGTTAAAAACTGATAATTTAAGCGTGTAAAAATATGGCACGTTTTAATGCCGCTTTTACAAGGATTAAAATAATGTTTTCCCGGATTAGAGGTTTGATTTCATGTCAAAGTAATACTCAAACCATCGCACCTACGCTCAGTCCACCTTCATCAGGCCATGTAAGTTTTGCTGGGATTGATTATCCTCTATTGCCACCAGATCACCAAATCCCCTTCCCACCGTCACGTATAATCGGTATCCAGAGTTATTCCTTTATCCTGTAAAATGTGATACAGATTCTCCATTGATCTAATAACTACCTCAATTTCACATTCAAGTTTCTCTACAGAACTTTCATTTAGTGAGAAGTTGAGAGCCAATAATAATGATTGTGAGTTATTATCATAACACAAATGTGGTCCATTATTCTCTGCAAACCATAAATTAGCATTGAGAAATTCAAAAGCAAGATTATTATTATCCGGAGGTCTTCCGCAAAAACCGTATATCATTATATACTCACTGTTAGTGCTTGTTAGTAAGATACGGTAACGGTTATCTATAATAAATGAGCATAATCTGTTTTCGTCAAAGACAATTGAATCGGTATTTAATTTTAGTGAAAACTGTCTTAATAAGCGATCGGCTCTTGAATACATAACACCCCATACTCTATCTAAAGCGTTCCTATATAAGTCATAAGCCTCTGGTCTGGACGATTAACACCCCGTGTCATCGTCGGAATTCGTCTTTTCCCTATGACTTGCTGTGTTTGCTCATTTATGGCCAGGCTGGCCGGGTTCTGATGCCATTTGCGCTAAGGTATAGTCCGGCGCATATTCCCATCATACCAATTCCCCCCATGCCAAACGATGCGCCTAAAACCGTCAGGGCGGTAGTATATGCAGTACCACTACTGACACTGGCGACAGCCCCTGAGCATACCCCACTGAAAACACCTGTAAACAATGCCGTGGTTCCCAGGCACATTAAACATCTGGGTTTATTGCCATAAGCGTTAAAATCAACGATTTCAGCTACCGGTTTTTCGTCATTACACCGTTCAGAAGGAGCGAGCAATGGCGTTTGCGCATTCACGCCTGAAGTGACATTCATATAAACCTCTTCATGCACATGCCTGTTTATGTTTATGAGAAAAGCGATACATCAGGCAACGGTACGACTATAGGACACCGCGCTAAGCCATCATCTAAATAAGTTTTATTTGATATATAGTAGCGTGCTTCTAATAGTGCGCCGTGTTTCTGCTAAAGAGTCTAAAGAACATTTCGATTTTATGCTATTAAAAAGTATGTTTGGTAATAAATATCAGGTTTTTATCTGATATTATAGTGTTTGAAATTAATACTGATAACTGACGTATGTTCGTCTTGTTAATTCTCCGTTTCGTTATCAAAGGCGCTATATCGGAAAGCGTCTGACTACCCCTTGTGATTTCCTTGCACTCTCACAAGCACTACTCAATGCGCATACCGGCATCTCTCTTGTCGCCATTTGCCTTAAACCATGCTTAGCTTACCGCTGCGTACAGCAGGAAGAAAAACGGTAAAGCAATAAGTGCGCAACATTTCAATTTTCATCCTGTTCTGACCTCGCTTTTTCATTTCTGCTATACACTTTCTGGAGATTGTTGTTCAACCTATTAAGGCATAACGGATGGCTAACTTTCCCGCCAGCTTACTGATCCTCAATGGCAAAAGCGCTGATAACCAGCCGCTACGTGAGGCCATTACTCTACTTCGCGACGAAGGTATACAGATTCACGTTCGGGTAACCTGGGAAAAAGGCGACGCGCAGCGTTACGTTGATGAAGCCCGTAGACTGGGCGTTGAAACGGTGATTGCCGGCGGCGGAGACGGTACCATTAATGAAGTGTCGACCGCGCTCATCCAGATCCGCGACGGCGTAGCCCCTGCACTGGGCCTTTTGCCGCTCGGCACCGCCAACGATTTTGCCACCAGCGCCGGTATTCCTGAAGCGCTGGACAAAGCGCTGAAACTGGCGATTGCCGGAAACGCGATGGAAATTGATATGGCCATGGTCAATGATAAAACCTGTTTTATCAATATGGCGACGGGCGGTTTTGGCACCCGCATTACCACCGAAACGCCGGAAAAACTTAAAGCCGCATTGGGCGGCGTCTCCTATCTTATCCACGGTCTGATGAGAATGGATACGCTGACCCCTGATCGCTGCGAAATACGTGGCGAAAACTTTCACTGGCAGGGCGATGCGCTGGTGATCGGCATTGGCAATGGTCGTCAGGCTGGCGGCGGGCAGCAATTATGTCCCACCGCGCTGATTAACGACGGACTGTTACAGCTACGGATTTTTACCGGCGAAGAGCTGTTGCCGGCGCTGTTTTCCACGCTCACGCAGTCAGATGACAATCCGAATATTATTGACGGCGCCTCAGCGTGGTTTGATATTCATGCACCGCATGAAATCACGTTTAATCTGGATGGCGAACCACTCAGCGGGCAAGAATTTCATATTGAGGTGCTGCCTGGCGCATTACGCTGTCGGCTGCCGCCGGACTGCCCGTTGCTACGTTAATAACACCTGTCGCTGGCCGGATGCGCTCACATCCGGCTTTTCTTCGTTGAACTCAGGCGATGGTGACTTTGCTATCCAGATAGACATCTTGTACGGCGTTAATCAACTTCACGCCATCAGCCATCGATTTCTTAAAGGCTTTACGTCCCAGAATTAGCCCCATTCCACCGGCTCGTTTGTTGATCACCGCGGTACGAACCGCGTCGCCGAGGTCAGTGTCGCCGCCGTCCGCGCCGCCGGAGTTGATAAGCCCGGCGCGTCCCATATAGCAGTTCGCCAACTGGTAACGTACCAAATCGATCGGGTTATCGCTGGTCAGTTTGCTGTACACGCGGTCATCGGTATAGCCGAAGTTGACTGCTTTATAACCGCCATTATTCTCGGCCATTTTCTGTTTCACAATATCCGCGCCAATCGTAGCGGCCAGATGGTTGGCTTGCCCCGTCAGGTCAGCGGATACATGGTAATCAACGCCGTCTTTTTTAAAGGAAGAATTACGCAGGTAAGCCCACAATACGGTCACCATACCCAGCTCATGCGCACGCTCAAAAGCTGCGGAGATCTCTTCAATCTGGCGACGAGACTGTTCCGAACCGAAATAGATCGTCGCGCCTACCGCCACAGCGCCCATGTTGAACGCCTGCTCAACGCTAGCGTACAGGGTCTGATCGTACTCTGTCGGATAGCTCAATGTTTCGTTGTGATTCAGTTTGACCAAAAACGGAATACGGTGCGCATAGCGCCGTGAAACCGAGGCCAGTACGCCGTAGGTAGAGGCCACGCAGTTACAGCCGGCCTCAATCGCCAATTCAACAATGTTTTTTGGGTCAAAGTAGCGCGGGTTGGCCGCAAAAGAGGCGCCGGCGGAGTGCTCCACCCCCTGATCGACGGGCAGTATCGAAAGGTATCCTGTTCCCGCCAGGCGACCAGTATTATAGAGCGTCTGCATATTACGCAGAACGGCTGGTGGACGATTATTGTCAATCATCACCCGGTCAACGTAATCCTTGCCGGGTAGATAAAGCTGATCGGAAGGAATGGTCATACAACGATGCTGTAAAAGGCTGTCGGCGTCTTTGCCAAGCAACTGCGCAATATCAGTCATAGCTATGCTCCCGTAAGTTCCGATAGGGTATCGGAAGGTGAATAGTCCTGTCCCGCAGATTGCGGGTCGCAATAAGCCTGGTACTGACCGACCATTTTTGCCAACTTTAGCGCATTTTTTCGGCGCTATCTGCTGACTCGATTCACGTCCGAAAAAGTGTTAGATCGGTCAAAATTAATGCTCAATGGTATTTAAAAGGTATTATTAAATGGTATTGTCATGGCGTACCTTACCTGTCATGAAGGATTCAAAAATGAAAACGACCTTTAAACTGTCGTTCATGATGTTCGTGGAGTGGTTTATCTGGGGCGCCTGGTTCGTCCCCCTGTGGCTATGGCTAAATAAAAGCGGGTTTTCCGCCGGTGAAATAGGCTGGTCTTATGCCTGTACCGCCATTGCGGCGATCCTGTCGCCGATTCTGGTCGGCTCCGTTACCGACCGTTTTTTCTCGGCGCAAAAAGTCCTGGCGGTACTGATGTTTGCAGGCGCCGTGCTGATGTATTTCGCGGCGCAGCAAACCACCTTTGCCGGATTCTTTCCGCTGCTTCTGGCCTATTCATTGACCTATATGCCGACCATCGCGCTGACAAACAGCATTGCCTTCGCTAACGTACCGGACGTTGAACGCGATTTTCCACGCATTCGCGTTATGGGAACCATTGGGTGGATAGCCTCCGGCCTCGCCTGTGGATTCCTGCCGCAAATGTTAGGCTATAACGATATTTCCCCCACCAACACTCCACTGCTCATAACCGCCGCAAGTTCAGCGTTGCTGGGCGTATTTGCGTTCTGTCTGCCAGACACGCCGCCAAAAAGCACCGGCAAGATGGATATTAAAGTGATGCTGGGGCTGGATGCGCTGGTCCTGCTGCGCGATAAAAACTTTCTCGTTTTCTTCTTCTGTTCCTTCCTGTTTGCGATGCCGCTGGCCTTCTACTACATCTTCGCTAACGGCTACCTGACAGAAGTGGGAATGAAGAACGCCACCGGCTGGATGACGCTCGGCCAGTTCTCTGAAATCTTCTTTATGCTGGCTCTGCCCTTTTTCACTAAGCGCTTTGGTATTAAAAAGGTGTTATTGCTTGGTCTTATTACCGCCGCGATCCGCTACGGCTTTTTTGTCTATGGCGGCGCGGAGACGTACTTCACTTACGCCCTGCTGTTCCTCGGTATTTTGCTGCACGGCGTAAGTTACGATTTCTACTACGTCACCGCCTACATTTATGTCGATAAAAAAGCTCCGGTTCATATGCGTACCGCTGCGCAAGGGCTTATCACCCTCTGCTGTCAGGGATTCGGCAGCCTGCTGGGCTATCGTCTCGGCGGCGTGATGATGGAAAAAATGTTTGCTTATCCGCAACCGGTTAACGGTCTGACATTCAACTGGGCGGGCATGTGGACGTTTGGCGCAGTGATGATTGCCGTCATCGCGCTACTGTTTATGATTTTCTTTCGCGAATCGGACAAAGAGATCACTGCTATTGACGATCGCGATATTGCGTTGACACAAGGGGAAGTAAAATGAAAGCAGAACGTATTCTCGGTGCTCTTTACGGGCAAGCGTTAGGGGATGCGATGGGAATGCCCTCTGAGCTGTGGCCGAGAACGCGCGTCAAAGCGCATTTCGGCTGGATTGACCGCTTTCTGCCCGGGCCAAAAGAGAATAATGCCGCCTGCTATTTTAACCGCGCGGAGTTTACGGATGATACCGCAATGGCGCTCTGCCTGGCCGACGCGCTACTCGAATGCGAAGGCAACATTGATCCCGAGATTATTGGGCGTAACATCCTCGCCTGGGCGGAACGCTTTGATGCGTTCAATAAAAATGTACTCGGCCCGACGTCAAAAATTGCGCTGAACGCGATTCGCGACGGCAAACCCATCGCGGCGCTGGAAAACAACGGCGTGACTAACGGCGCGGCCATGCGCGTTTCGCCGTTGGGCTGCCTGTTGCCGCCAACTAACCTGACAGCCTTTATAGCAGAAGTAGCGTTAGCCTCCAGCCCGACGCATAAATCCGATCTGGCGGTGGCTGGCGCCGTGGTTGTCGCCTGGGCCGTCTCGCGAGCGGTTAACGGCGACACGTGGCAAAGTATTGCCGACTCGCTCCCCGCCGTCGCCCATCAGGCGCAGACAGCGCGTATTACCACGTTTAGCGCCTCGCTATCGGCACGTCTGGAACTGGCGCTAAACATTGTCCGCCACGCCGACGGCGTCGAATCTGCCAGCGAACAGCTCTATCAGATCATCGGCGCGGGAACCAGCACCATTGAATCGGTTCCCTGCGCTATCGCCATGGTGGAGCTGGCGAATACCGATCCTAACCGCTGTGCCGTGCTGTGCGCTAACCTCGGCGGCGATACCGACACTATCGGCGCGATGGCTACCGCCATTTGCGGCGCGTTGCACGGGGTAAGCGCCATTAACCCCCAGTTAAAGCAAACGCTGGACGAGGTTAATCAGCTGGATTTTGCGCGCTATGCCGTTGCGCTGGCGAGTTATCGTCAACGGCGGGAGGCACTATGAACGGCGCACGGTTGCTGACATTATTACCGACCCTGCATACCCGGCGTCCGCTCACCGTTATCGGCGCGGCAGTAATCGATATCATTGCCGACGCCTGGACGTTGCCGCGTCGCGGAGGCGATCTTGAACTGCAACAACAAAGCGTCAATGTCGGCGGCTGTGCGCTGAATATTGCCGTGGCGTTGAAACGGCTGGGGATTGACGCCAGCAATGCGCTGCCGCTGGGCCAGGGCGTGTGGGCGGAGAGGATTCGCCGCCGTCTGGCAAAAGAGGGATTATCCAGCGTGATTGACGCGGTTGAAGGAGATAACGGCTGGTGTCTGGCGTTAGTCGAACCGGATGGCGAACGCACGTTTATGTCTTTTAGCGGCGTGGAAAACCAGTGGAATGCGGACTGGCTGTCGCAGCTCAGGACACCGCGGGGCAGTCTTGTCTACCTGTCCGGCTATCAACTGGCCTCGTCCTGTGGCGAGCCACTGATCCAGTGGCTGGAAACCGTCGACGATGTCACGCCTTTTATCGATTTTGGCCCACGAATCGGTGATATTACAGACGATGTAATGGCGCGCATTATGGCCTGCCGACCCATCGTCTCCCTCAATCGCCAGGAAGCCATCATCGCTGCGGAACGCGCCGGGCTTGCGACCGATACGCGCACTTTCGGCGAAGCATGGGTAAACCGCTTTTCCGCGCCGCTGGTGGTGCGCCACGATAAAGACGGAGCGTGGTATTTTAGCGCGCAATCTTCCGGCGTTGTGCCAGCGTTTCCGGCAACCGTGGTGGATACCATCGGCGCAGGCGACAGCCATGCTGGCGGCGTGCTGGCAGGACTGGCGTCAGGCTGGCCGCTCGCGGATGCCGTACTGCTGGGAAATGCGGTGGCAAGCTGGGTGGTCGGGCATCGCGGCGGCGACTGCGCGCCCACGCGCGAGGCGCTACTCCTCGCACACAAAAACGTATAGGTCGCTACGACAATAACTGATGCTGTATTCAATAGGCCGCTGCTGCTGATCGAGCGCCACCTGCTTAATCACCAGCACCGGCACTTTACCATCCATTTGAATATGCGACTGAAACTCATCATCCGGCATCCGGGCGCTAACGCGAGATCGGGTACGCTGAGGGTAAATGTGCTGGCGACGAAAATAGTCATACAACGAAATGCCAATCGCGTCGACATCATGAATCAGATGCGCGGGCACCCAGGACTCTTCAATCGATACCGCGTCCTCATCAACATAACGAATGCGTTTGAGTAAAAAGACGTCGCTGCCTGCGGGGATCGCCAGATGCTGCGCGACCTCATCCGGACAACTTACCACGCGTTTGTTAACCCATAGCGTATCCGGTTTTTTGCCGCGCAAGACAACCTGCTGAGAAAATCCCCGCGCCTCTTTCAGGGAATATTCAAAGATATTATTGATTTGCGTACCGTAGCCGCGGGCGCGCGTGACGACACCCTCTTCTTCCAGCGCCTGCATCGCTTTTCGTACCGTGATGCGCGAAACGCCAGTAAGCTGGCTGAGATCGCGTTCGCCAGGCAAAATATTACCGTGCTCAAGAATACCGCTGCGCACGGCATCCTTTACCGTCTGGGCGAATTTCATGTATAGCGGCGTATTATCCGCCGCTGAAATTCGTTCATTCAGTTGCGCGATGAGCCGGGTATGCGCTTGTTCCATTTATCTTTCCTGAAGACGGGTCTGTAGGCAGTATACTACCACCACGCGTGGAAATGATGTACCGGACCAATGCCCTTCCCCACTTCCAGCGTGTCCGCCTGCGCCAACGCCGCCGAAAGCCATGCCTTCGCCTCGTTTACCGTCTCTCCCCAACTGCGATGACGGGGCCGTAACGCCGCCAGCGCCGCCGACAGCGTACAGCCCGTCCCATGCGTATTTTTGGTGTTCACACGCGGCGCGCTAAAACGTTGCTCGCCCTCACGGGTAAAGAGCCAGTCCGGGCTTTACGCATCCTCTAAATGCCCGCCTTTCATTAATACCGCTTCACACCCCATCGCCAGTAACGCCCGCCCCTGCGCCAGCATCTCCTGTTCCGTACGCGCATGGGGCGCATCCAGCAACGCTGCGGCTTCCGGCAAATTCGGCGTAATCAGCGATACCTGCGGCAACAGCCGGACGCGTAATGTTTCTATCGCAGAGGGCGAGAGCAGCGGATCGCCGCTTTTCGCCAGCATCACCGTATCCAGCACCACATTACGTACATGATGGCGCTGTAGTCGTTCCGCCACGGCCTCGACAATATCGGTTTCCGCCAGCATCCCGATTTTTGTGGTATCAATGCGCACATCGCTGAACACGGAATCAAGTTGAGCGGCGACAAAGTCCGGCTCTATCCGGTACACCGACTGTACGCCACAGGTATTTTGCGCCACCAGCGCGGTGATGACCGAACAGCCATATGCGCCCAACGCGGAAAAGGTCTTGAGATCCGCCTGGATACCGGCCCCGCCGCTGGGATCGGTACCGGCAATCGTCAGCGCGTTAATTCTCTTCATTGGCCGCCTCCACATCCAGATGATAGAGCGCATCAAGAAAAGCCGGGATGAAGCTGCCCGGTCCTTCGCTACGCTCTGCCGCGGCCTGTCCAGCCAGTTTCATCCAGCAGCAGGCCGATGCAACATTGTCCAGCGCGGCGCCCGGTAACGCGCAGCTGGCGGCGACGACCGCCGACAACGCGCAGCCGGTGCCTACAATGCGAGTCATTAACGGATCGCCGCCGGGAATGCTCAGCGTGCGCTGACCGTTAGTGACGTAATCTATCTCTCCGGTAACCACAACGATGCAGTCTATCTGATGCGCCAGCGCCTGCGCCGCAGGCAGTGCGGCCAACGCCGCCTCGGTGGTATCTACGCCGCGTCCGCCCAGCGCCATGCCGGATAACGCCAGGATTTCCGAGGCGTTGCCGCGTATTGCCGCCGGGCGCAGGGACAAGAGATCCAGGCAAAATCGCCGACGAAATTCCAGCGCGCCCACCGCGACAGGATCAAGCGTCCACGGCGTTTTGGCATCATAAGCGCTTTCTACCGCCGCACGCATCGCGTCAGCGCGTGAGGCAGTTAATGTTCCGACATTAACCAGCAAGGCGTTGGCGATGGCGGCAAACGGTCTGGCCTCGACAGGATCAATCACCATGGCGGGTGAAGCGCCCAGCGCCAGCAGCGTATTGGCGGTAAACGTTTGTACGACGTCATTCGTCATACAGTGCGTAAGCGGGGAGAGCGCGCGAAAGTGTTTTAACGTATGCGCCGCAAGCGTGCGGCAGTGCAGGTCAGGCTGCATGGTTCAGCTCCTGCCCGCGTGAAGAAGGGACACGAGCAGTGTCAGACTTCCCTACGCTGGCATTATCCAGATCAGGTGGTACGGGTATTTCTCAGCCTTCACAAAGAAGGGCACCCCGAGTCGTCAAGCCCCACCGTGTTAAGCGGGGTTTCGCTATTAAGCATACTGTCTGTGCCAGACAATGTAAATTTACAGTCAGCCGCGGACGATAATTTCAGCGTTATCAGATAGTTCTCAAAACCTATTCGGTTCTGGCAAACTTGCTGGCGGATATGTTGCTGCACGACGCTTTCGTTTACACTTTTTACGAAAAGGGGCGTGAGATAACAAAATAGCGCTTGTCAGATACGCCACCAGCAGAAATGATACACACGATGTTAACTGACCCGCATATGTGGAGGGTAAAAGTATGAAAAGTAAGTTGCTGCCTTGCGCGCTGTTGCTTGCAACCAGTTTTGCATGGGCCGCCCCCGCGACAACGGGCATTGATCAATATGAGTTAAAAAGCTTTATCGCCGACTTCACCCACTTCAAGCCCGGCGATACCGTTCCGCAGATGTACCGCACCGATGAGTATAATATTAAACAGTGGAAATTACGTAATCTGCCCGCGCCAGATGCCGGTACTCACTGGACCTATATGGGCGGCGCGTATGTACTGATTAACGATACCGATGGAAAAATCATCAAAGCCTATGATGGCGAGATTTTTTATCATCGATAAAAAAAGCCCCCTCATCCAGAGGGGGAAATACAGCCCCATGTTACTTTTTTATTAGCCCTTAATCACTCTATCCCCTTCAAACTTCCTTTTTGTTGACTGCCTTCACTACCCGATTCGCTCTGGATCCCGCCCTTTTGAAACTACCGCATACCACATTAAAATTTATTGCAGAAAGATTGTCATCCCGGTCACTTATTATTGTAAGTGACCGGGAGTTCATTCACCTATCGCGCCATATATCTTAAATATTTCTCATATATATTAATCGTATTTCACATAGATCAGCGCAGTCGCTTTTAGATCGCCTGGCTTTATATTGTCTCGGTCATAAACATAATAACTGGCGATAATAGGGATTGTTATCATATCACTGTTGAGCGGCGTGCCTACTTGATCCACTTTCCATAACGTTGAAGCATTACCCTGCTCTGCTGTATTTGAAATATTCACCGTTTTTCCACCACTCTCCAGTATAAATCCGACGCCATTATTCACAGCACCACGCAACACAGAATAGCTATCTGGTATTAAATCACTGCTGGAGAGATAAACCGTCATTTTACGCGATGTTTGTTTAGCATTACCAAAAAGATTATCACACTGGAGTCGAATATTATCCGCGGCATTTTTGTTGCTGACCTTGCCTGTGTTATATAATTCAGAAAGCGCAATATTCGGTAGCGTGATCGTCAGATCTTCAGGTTTGCAGGTTGTCTGCTTGCGATCGTAGGACACAAACAGATCAAATGAATATAACCCTGCACCTCTAAGATAACTATTATAATCTGCGGCACAGGCATTCCAGCCTCTTCCTGCTAGCAGGCACCCTAAAAACCGCAAACCGGCCGTAAACTGAGTTGCAGAAGAAGCGCTTGTTATTGATACCACCCCGTTGATTAGGACACTGTTCCCACTACCGGCAGAAATATTTACATTCGCCCCAGAGGAAGCGGGTTCAACCGTTACCGTATAGCCCGTTGTAAACGGCATTGTGAGAGTATTATTATCTGCCCAGGCGATTTTTAACTTCAGTTTTACTGTATCATTGTATAATCCCACGATGATATCGGAAGGATCCATACGCGTTATCTTATAAGTCCCTGAACAAGTTGTATCGTTAAAATTATGGCTATAAGTTGCGGACTGATTAGGGTTAATCGTAAAATCCTCACGAATAATTAAATTATCCTGATAAGTAATTTCTCCCGTACAGGCTGCGTATGTTTCAGGTAAAATCAATAACATCACGATAAAAAGAAAGAGTTTCATTTCACCACCTCACCACTACCGACAAATATAAACTTTACTTTCATCAACCGTTTTACCAAAGGTGATTGAACATGAAAGCCCCTGCTCTTTATCTACTGGTACACTGACTTCGGGCGGAATATCATTCGTTCGAATAAATAGCTGACTACCTTGTCCAACAATGCCCACATTATGACCATGATGATCTACTACATCATAACCAAAAATAAGAGGCGAGCCATCAGGACGCTGCGCTTTAATAAACCATGGTTTACGCTGGTCGGTATCAAAATTCACTAGCACGACGGCCCCTCGGTACGGGGCGGCAACTTTACGGTTACCGCGTAATTCCGCTTCACTGCTACTTTGCGACACATCAAGCATAAGATGGTTTTCGCGATATGGCGTAAGGTTGTCATAAACCACCGTTCCTTTTTTATTGGTGGTCCGATATTTTTGGCCGTTAACGTAGGCTCCTTCAAGTCCCGGAGCCTGCATAGTCGCAAAGGTATCTGAAAGCCGGCTGGATAAATTCAACCCGCCACTCCAGGCTACAACCCCACCGGAAATACTTCCGCCGGTCTGAGTATAATTGGACGACTGGCTGTAACTACCATTAAGCGTTGCAACGGGCGTATTCCAGGTTAAATTCGTCCCCGCAGTGGTCTCACTATCGTGTCGCTGATGACTAACATTCACGCCGTAATTAAATTGATCGCGACTGCCTGCCGTACCGGTTAAACCAATATTGTTTGAGGTAAATCCATCATCATCAAAGGTCGTCGAGTTCGACACATTCAGATGACGCCGCGGGGTAGTAATACCGTCCCCCCAGTCAAAGGGAATTGAAATAAACAGGTTAAAACGTTTATCTTCATTATGATCCTCGTCGTAAGTCTGACTGGCGGATAACGTATAATTAATTTTCTGGAACGTATTGGAATAGCTTATTTGATAATCTTTACTGGTGCCGCTACGTCCCCAGTAATCACGCCATAATGCACTCAGTGATACTGCGCCCCATCCTTCTGGCAAGGATTGGCTCACATTAGCTGAAAACGTATTTTTACGCCCAAAATCGTTTTGATAATAATCAGCAATATCGTATACATCATTCTTATCGCGACGATAGTTATTTTTATTATTGGCCCAGACATGATCGTTAAATGTGCGGTAATCCTGTGATGAATACCGATACGCAGCCAGACCAAACCGAGTTAATGTTTGGGTCAGGTATTTATTATAAGCAATCTGATAACTCTGACCATCAAATACATCGCCATTATCCTGTTTACTGTGCGATCGCGTAGCGTCAAGCGAAATGGCGCCAATCCGGGTATTCCACCCCGTGCCGAGGGTAAACGCATTATAATGGTTCGATAGCATCGTACCGCCATAAAGCGTCAACAGGTTATTAAGGCCATACTGATAACTGATTTGTGTAAAATCGGCCTGATTATCGGCGCCTTCAATATGACTACGGCCAGCGGAAAAATCATACTTAGAGACGCCAGGCTGCAACATGTTCGGTACGGAAGCGTAAGGCACCAGCCAGGTATTTATCGAACCATCCGCCTCACGCACGGTGACATCAAGATCCGCGCCACCGCCCGCGAGTTGCAGATCCGCAATGGAAAAGGGGCCAGGAGGAACCTCTTTCTGATAAACAACGAATCCGTTCTGTTCGATGGTTACCAAAGCGTTAGTCTGTGCAATCCCCTGCACCAACGGCGTAAAATTCTGTTTCGAGTTTGGCAACATTTGCATATCGCGGAACAGGCGAACGCCGGTAAATCTCACAGAATCAAAAATCTCTGACGAGGTATACTGATCCCCGGCGCGTAATGTGCCGAGGAGCTCAGCGATACCGCGCTCCAGATACAATGTGTTGCTTTTCCACTCACCGCTGCTGCCATCGGTTTTATTAAATGTGGTATCCGCATGCGCTTGCCAGCCCAACAGATTGAAACCGCTATTGAACCGAACGTAAGTACTTTCACTACTGCCAGAATTCTTATAGTCACTGTAATACTGGCTGGCATAGTAAGAAGTATAAAATGCATTGATGCCGCGATCCCAGTTTTCAGGCAATACATAACCCGCCTCGACCTCATTTACATAGGCCTGGGGAACGCTCAAATCCAGCCGAAAAACTCCAATATTAAAAGTATAGCCACCGCTTCTCACGACATCTTTTAACGCAATACAATCCGTTGCTCCCTGCGGTTGCAGACCATCGCTTATCACTCCAATATTTTTCAACAACTCAGTTGAAATACACGTGCTACCGGGTTCATCGGCAACAATGATATCGTATTTACCTCGCCATTGATTGTTGACATAAATATCCAGTTCGTACTGTCCCGGAATTGGCTTATTCTCATCCAGATGGAAATTTGTTATTTTTTGATCTCTCATTCCCCCCACCATAAAATGGGTATCAAACGTTTCCGTCGCGATAGCCTGCGTTTGCCAGGTAAACAGAGTCAATAAAACAAGCGAAGCGATGGGCGTCATCCTTAGCATGATGAACTCCTGTTTATTTTACATTGATTTTGCTACTAATATAGTTACCATTATCATCAATAATTGTTACTTCATACTGGCTTGTTGACGCATATTTCATGTTAATATTTTGCGTCGATAGCGGTGGCAGCATGATAGTTTGATCATTAATCTTAGTATTTCCTGCTTTTACATCCGTCACGGTAATCCAGTTTGCAGTATCATTTTTCATGATGACAGTTTTATTACTGCGAAATAAACCAATCCGCTGAAAACTGTCTTTGGTTACGGCGGCAATTCGACTGGGGCGCCATATTAATTTTATTCGATTCTGCATTGTGAATTTAAGCACATTTTTACCGGCGTTTTCCTGGCTGTTTGGTGGAATATCAAGCACATTCAGATAAAACAGACTTTCTTTGTTGTCCGGTAAGCTATTAGGCATTTTCTTGATTTTGATCTGCTGACCAGACTCAGCGGCAACGCGCGCCACTGGCGGCGTCAGCATAAATGGCACCTGAATTTTTTCTGGCGGTAATGAAGTGTTACCGTCATCAATCCAGGACTGTACCAGCGAAGCTTGCTCGCCCTGATTCACCAATTGTACAACGACTTCTTTCTTCTCTGCCGGGTAAATCACACGCGTACCATAAATAACAATACCAGCATGCGCAGGCAAAATTATGGCAGATAATAATACTGCAGATAATATTTTCATATTTACACGGCCTTGCTTATAAAAAACCGGCGACGAACGCCGCCGGTTGAATAAATTAGTCAGTAACAACCGTTAAAGTCAGTGTTGAGCTAACATCACCAGAAGCAACATCACCGTCTAAACGCGCATAGCGTGCTAAAAAAGTCAGGTCGTATTCACCGCTGCTATTTGGAGCTAGTGTCACCCCCGTCTCTGGATCAATCTGATTATCCGTACTTCCGTAGTAAACCGCAAAACCGACACCTTTGGCAGACCCGTTATTAAATGTGATATCGTGGCTGTCAAATTGCGTTGAAGAGAAGGTAATACGCGGCGCTACACCCTGTTGACATTTTATTTTCAACGGCATCTGAGTTTGATTAGTTACTGCGTCATAAATCTGACCCGGGGTTAAATTAATTATTTTATCCGCACCAATTTCATTCAGTCTAATTTCAGCGGTGTTCGTACCCAAAAATTGACAGGTAGTACCAACCACCTTTCCGTTAATATTCAGAACGCCTGAATCATACTCATCAGCAGCAAAAACCCCAGCGCTCATAAATACAGCAGACAATACAGAAGCAGCAATAAGTGAACGTTTCATAATCTCTTCCTTAATGAAGTAATTTCTATTTGTTAAGAGTTATTAACCCTTGCAAAGAAAATTCTCATAGACAGGAGGTTATCGCAATGTAAACACGATGTTTTGTTGATTTAAAACAATTTACATATTGCAATATAATTGCAACAAATAATCATTGCTTATCATTATTTTGTAAACTTATTAATTTCCGAAATTTACTGCCCTTAAATATAAATACAACAAATAAAAAAGCCCATATCATTGATATCAATGATATGGGCCTGCGGAATTAATAAGAATTAGTCGTAATGATTAACAACAATCTGTCGGGTGCTATCACCAGGCACCGTGTATAGCTGCGTTGTCACACCTCTCATCGGCGTAGCGGCGGGTGTTTGCAGAGTTGAAACGTGGATAGTGTTGCCGCAACGCTGCTGCAACTGTGCGTTTACCACTTCTGTACTGCACGTTGGCGCGGTCACTTTTCCACTGATGGTTAATGTTGCGGTGTCGGAGGCAAAAACAGGTACGCTTATCCCATAAGCCGAAACTATAATTCCCATCAGCAAATATTTTTTCATAGTGAGTAATTGTTCCTCTGGTGAACGTCAAACAGTATGCAGGCCGTCCTGATGAGCAGTATGAACGTATCGATACCTTAAAACCAATTGAAAAAATAAATCAGTAGGATAAGTATGATCAATTCAAATAATGTTTTTGCCGATTATTTCAGATAAACACCTGTCTGTTTAAGCAGGAATTAACAATGCGGGGGCTATTATTTTATTAATACATTCACTGCATCAATATATATTAATGCAGTGAATGTCATATTCTCTTTGGAATACGTCAGGAGGATTACACCGCGCGGAAGGCGATTTCACCCGGAATCACTTCACCCTGCCAGTAAAGCTGTGCCGCAACGCGATCGGCCAGTTCGCGATAGATCGCGGTAAACTCGCTCTCCGGACGGCTAACCACCGTCGGCGTACCACGATCGAGATCTTCGCGCAGACTAATATGCAGCGGCATCTGACCCAGAAGCTGAGTATGGTATTTTTCCGCCAGCTTCTGCGCGCCGCCCGTGCCGAAGATCGGTTCGTGATGGCCGCAGTTGCTACAAATATGCATACTCATATTTTCCACAATGCCGAGCACCGGCACTTCCACCTTCTCGAACATCACGATACCTTTTTTGGCGTCGATTAGCGCGATATCCTGCGGCGTAGTCACCACCACCGCGCCAGTAACAGGAATGTTCTGCGCCAGCGTTAGCTGAATATCCCCGGTTCCCGGCGGCATATCCAGTACCAGATAATCCAGATCCGGCCACAGCGTCTCCTGCAACATCTGCATCAGCGCCTTACTGGCCATTGGGCCGCGCCATACCATCGCGTTATCGTCAGTCACCAGATAGCCGATCGAGTTGGTCGCCAGGCCGTGAGACATAATCGGCGCCATATGCGTACCGTCTGGCGATGTCGGGCGCTGATCTTCTGCGCCAAGCATGGTTGGGATCGACGGACCGTAAATATCGGCATCGAGAACCCCGACCTTTGCGCCTTCAGCCGCTAACGCCAGCGCCAGGTTTACCGCCGTGGACGATTTACCCACCCCGCCTTTACCGGAGCTCACGGCAATGATGTTTTTCACGCCATTAATGCCAGGCTGATTTTTGACGCGTTTCAGCGTCGCAATGTTGTACGACAGTTTCCAGTCGATCGCTTTTGCGCCCGTAATACGTAACAGATCGGCGCTGCATTGCTCTTTTAAGACCTCAAACGCGCTGTTCCAGACGAACGGCATGACCAGCTCAACGTGCAGCGTATCATCCATCCAGGCGACGTGGTGCAACGCCTTAAGCGTGGTGAGGTTATGCTTCAGGGTTGGGTGCTGAAAATTCGCCAGCGTCCCGGCGACCATCGCTCGCAGGGTATCTGGTGATTTGGCCTGGGATTGTTCGTTCATCCCGACTCCTTTTGTAGTTCTGAAAAGTACGATTGTAACTTTGTAGTTTACTCCAGCGGTAACAATTATTCATTTACGGATAAATGCCCTTATCGATTGGCGCAGTAATTACCATTTTGGTACTATCAAAGCCCTTTTTTACAACAGAAGAAGTAATACCCACTATGACTCAAGTCGCGAAGAAAATTCTGGTAACGTGCGCGCTGCCGTACGCCAACGGCTCTATCCACCTCGGCCATATGCTGGAGCACATCCAAGCTGATGTCTGGGTCCGTTACCAGCGAATGCGCGGCCATGAGGTTAACTTCATCTGTGCCGATGACGCTCATGGCACGCCGATCATGCTGAAAGCGCAGCAGCTTGGTATTACGCCGGAGCAAATGATCGGTGAAATGAGCCAGGAGCACCAGACCGATTTCGCCGGTTTTAATATTAGCTACGACAACTATCACTCAACGCACAGCGACGAGAATCGCGAGCTGTCCGAGCTGATTTATACGCGCCTGAAAGAGAACGGTTTTATTAAGAACCGCACCATCTCTCAACTCTACGATCCGGAAAAAGGCATGTTCCTGCCGGACCGATTTGTGAAAGGCACCTGCCCGAAATGTAAATCCGCAGACCAGTACGGCGATAACTGTGAAGTGTGCGGCGCGACCTACAGCCCGACCGAACTTATCGAACCGAAATCCGTGGTGTCCGGCGCGACGCCGGTAATGCGTGACTCCGAGCACTTTTTCTTTGACCTGCCGTCATTCAGCGAAATGTTGCAGGCGTGGACCCGCAGCGGCGCGCTGCAGGAGCAGGTGGCGAACAAAATGCAGGAGTGGTTTGAATCCGGCCTGCAACAGTGGGACATTTCCCGCGACGCGCCGTATTTTGGTTTCGAAATCCCGAACGCGCCGGGCAAATATTTCTACGTCTGGCTGGACGCGCCGATTGGCTATATGGGCTCCTTCAAAAATCTGTGCGATAAGCGCGGTGACACGACCAGTTTTGATGAGTACTGGAAAAAAGACTCCGATGCCGAGCTGTACCACTTTATCGGCAAAGATATCGTCTATTTCCACAGCCTGTTCTGGCCTGCCATGCTGGAAGGCAGCCACTTCCGTAAGCCGACCAACCTGTTCGTTCACGGTTACGTGACGGTGAACGGCGCGAAGATGTCTAAGTCTCGCGGCACCTTTATTAAGGCCAGCACCTGGCTGAAACACTTTGACGCCGACAGCCTGCGCTACTACTACACCGCGAAGCTTTCTTCACGCATTGATGACATCGACCTGAACCTGGAAGACTTTGTCCAGCGCGTCAATGCCGATATCGTCAATAAAGTAGTCAACCTGGCCTCGCGTAACGCCGGTTTTATCAATAAGCGTTTCGACGGCGTGCTGGCGGCTGAACTGGCCGATCCGCAATTGTACAAAACCTTTACTGACGCCGCTGCGGTGATTGGCGAAGCATGGGAAAGCCGTGAATTCGGCAAAGCTATCCGTGAGATTATGGCGCTGGCCGACGTCGCTAACCGTTATGTTGACGAGCAAGCGCCGTGGGTGGTGGCTAAACAGGAAGGCCGCGACGCTGACCTGCAGGCCATTTGCTCGATGGGCATCAACCTGTTCCGCGTGCTGATGACGTATCTGAAACCGGTACTGCCGACGCTTTCTGAACGCGTTGAAGCCTTCCTGAACAGCGAACTGAACTGGGATGCCATCGAACAGCCGCTGCTCAGTCACAAGGTCAACACCTTTAAGGCGCTCTACAATCGCATCGACATGAAGCAAGTTGAAGCGCTGGTTGAAGCGTCTAAAGAAGAGGTGAAAGCCGCAGCCGCGCCGGTTACCGGCCCGTTAGCCGACTTCCCGATTCAGGAAACCATCACCTTTGACGATTTCGCCAAAATTGACCTGCGCGTAGCATTGATTGAAAACGCTGAGTTCGTGGAAGGCTCCGACAAATTGCTGCGTCTGACGCTGGATCTGGGCGGCGAGAAGCGTAACGTCTTCTCCGGCATTCGTTCCGCCTACCCGGACCCGCAGGCGCTGATCGGCCGCCAGACGGTAATGGTCGCCAACCTCGCGCCGCGCAAAATGCGCTTTGGCGTCTCCGAGGGAATGGTGATGGCCGCAGGCCCTGGCGGGAAAGATATCTTCCTGTTAAGCCCTGATGACGGCGCGAAGCCTGGCCAGCAGGTGAAATAAGCAACAAGCCGGAGCATGCTCCGGCTTTTTTAACCGCTTAATCCTGACTGGCATATCGCCTCCTCCGCGCGTTTTAACTTTTTCCTTAATAAGCAATAGCGCTAAGACTCCATATCCGGACTGCTAAATAACGACTAAAAGTCATATTCTATCTCTCCCTGATACATTGCTATTACTGGGTTAAATTAATTCATTGAAATTATTTTAAAAACCCAATCATTATATAAAATGGAGTTTTAGATGAAAATTTCTGGCAAGTTATTGTCCGCGGCTTTGGCTTCCGTACTGGTGTTCTCTCTTGCTGGCTGTGGCGATAAAGAAGAATCAAAGACCTTTAACGCAAACCTGGCGGGGACAGAAATTTCAATTACCTACACCTATAAAGGTGACAAAATCATTAAGCAGACGTCTGAAAGTAAAATCAGCTATGCCACTGTAGGCGCTAAAACGAAAGAAGATGCCGCCAAAATTCTCGATCCGCTGAGCGCGAAATATAAAAATATCGCCGGAGTGGAAGAAAAATTAACCTATGAAGATACCTATGCCCAGGAAAACGTCTCTGTGGATATGGAAAAAGTGGACTTTAAAGCGTTACAGCAAATCTCAGGGACAATGGTGTCCGGCGATACCAGCAAAGGTATCAGCATGAAACAAACCCAGACGCTGCTGGAAGCTGCTGGTTTTAAAGAAGCGAAATAACTGGCAGGCATAATGTATTGCATCGACTGGTAAAGTCGCTCAGGGCGCTGCTTCGGCAGCGTCTTTTCTTTATGAATTCCGAAAAAAGACAGCCTCGCTGTAAGTCCCCTCGCCAAAGCCTATAATCCCTGAATTCCTGGCCACACCAATACTTAACGACAAGGAATTGTTATGCAGGTTCTACGTCTTATGGCACTGCCACTATTCGCGCTCTCTCTATCGGTTAGCATAACTGGCTGCGATCAGAAAAACGATACTCTCCAGGGAAAGCAAAATAACATGACAGCGTTTATCAAGAAGATAGCCGCTAGCAAAGAGTCAGAGGAAACACAACGCTATGTAGGTAATCTCAACGGTATTGAAATCAAGTTAACCTATTACTACAAAGGGGATATCGTTTTACGTCAAATATCTGAACATAAACTACTATAAGACCCTGAAAGCCAATAATAAAGAAGAAGCACAAAAAATGCTGAGTCAAGTCGGCGAAGCTTATCAGGGTATGCCGGGTTTGACTGAACGAATCGACTATTATGATAGCTATGCTACGGAATATGTGGATATTGATTTTACCCAGGCAAAAATAAGCGACCTCTGTAAATTGCCAGGATCATCAATTGACAACTGTTCCGCGTACTATCTGTCAATGATTCGCTCGCAGAAACTGTTGGAAGAGAGCGGGTATCATAGAATCAATTAGTATAATAATGCGTTTTCCCGGTCAGACAGGACGCTGCCGGGAACAATACCGCAGAATTACTTCGCCGCGTGTTCACGGGCCGCCAGACCGCGCAGAAAATAACGCATAAACTGATCGCCGCATTCGCGGAAGTTCTTATGGTCCGGCGCGCGCATCATCGCGGTGATCTCTGGCATTGAGACACGAAACAACTGACCGGTAAGTATCGCCAGGATATCATCTGTTTTTAGCGAAAAGGCAATACGCAGCTTTTTCAGCACAATATTGTTGTTGATACGACGTTCCGCCGTCAATGCAGGCGCCGCCTCATCTTTGCCGCGTTTTTCATAAATGAGGCCATTGAGAAATGAGGACAACACGATATCCGGGCAACGCTGAAACCCCTCTTCCTCTTCTTTGCGCAACCAGATTGCTATCTGCTCCGGCGTAGCATCAACGTTACCCAGCGCCAGGATACGCGCCAGATCGGTATTATTAGCTTTTAAAATGTAGCGCACGCTACGCAGAATATCGTTACTCAGCATGAGGCCTTCGGTCGTTTCTATGGCAAAACGATATTCTAACAGTCTTTTACAGGCCAATCGCCTCTTTTAAACTTTTCAGATAGCGACGGCTTACCGGCACCGTCAGGCCGTTGCGTAAAATCAGCTCTGCCTGCCCATTATCCTCCAGCCGAATTTCCTGCAAATGGGCCATATTCAACAGAAACTGACGATGACAACGCAGTAGCGGCGTCCGGCTTTCCAGCGTGCGCAGCGTCAGCTCGGTAAACCCCTCTTTCCCTTCACTGCTGGTCACATAAACGCCGCTCATACGGCTACTGACAAAGGCGACATCATCCATTTGCAACAAATAGATCCGGCTGTGTCCGGTACAGGGGATGAATTTAAGCGCCTGCTGGTTTTCCGGCAACAACGAAACATCCTGTTTACTGCGCTCCTGACGCAGACGATGTAACGTTTTTTCCAGCCGTTTCTCCTCTATCGGCTTGAGCAGATAATCAAAAGCGTGTTCTTCAAAGGCTTTGATGGCGTATTCGTCAAACGCGGTTAAAAAAACGATATACGGGCGGTGTTCCGGATCAAGCATTCCTACCATCTCCAGTCCACTGATACGCGGCATCTGAATATCCAGAAACAGCACATCAGGTCGCAACTTATGTACCGCGCCAATCGCTTCTACCGCGTTCGCGCACTCTCCCACAATCTCAATGTCATCCTGCCCCTGGAGCAAAATCCGCAGATTTTCCCGCGCTAACGGCTCATCATCCACAATCAGCACTTTAATCATGCGTCCTCCTCCAGTGGAAGTCGTAATGTAATTCGGGTAAAACAGTCCGGCTCGCAAGCCACGCTAATACCATAATCATCGCCAAAGTGTTCGCGCAGACGTTTATCAACCAGACTCATCCCCAGCCCGCTACTGCCGGCGGAAGGCTGATACAGTCCCGCATTATCCTCAATATCTAACATCAAATGCTGCCCTTCGCGCCGGGCGCGAATAGCGACGTTGCCGGTATCAAGCAGTTGCGACGTGCCATGTTTAATGGCGTTCTCAACAATCGGCTGTAATGTAAACGCAGGCAATTTCTGACGTGAAAGCGTCGATGGAACATCAAGCTGTACCTGCAGACGCGACTGAAAACGCGCTTTTTCAATTTGCAGATAAGTGTTTACGTGTTCAATTTCATCCGCCAGCGTGACGATTTCCGACGGGCGTTTTAAATTTTTGCGAAAAAAGGTCGACAAGTACTGCACCAGTTGGCTGGCCTGTTCGCTGTCGCGGCGAATCACCGCTTTAATGGTATTGAGCGCGTTAAACAGAAAATGCGGGTTCACCTGCGCGTGCAACAGCTTGATCTCTGACTGCGTCAGCAACGCCTTCTGCCGTTCATACTGCCCGGCCAGGATCTGCGCGGATAAAAGCTGCGCAATACCCTCTCCCAGGGTGCGGTTAATTGAGCTGAACAGTCGGTTTTTCGCTTCGTACAATTTAATGGTGCCCATGACTCGCTGATTTTCGCCACGCAGCGGGATCACCAGCGTCGAACCGAGTTTACACTGCGGGTGTAGCGAACAGCGGTACGGCACTTCGTTGCCATCGGCATAAACCACCTCTCCGGTCTCAATTGCTTTCAGCGTATAACCTGATGAAATGGGTTTGCCCGGTAGATGGTGATCGTCGCCAATACCAGTAAAAGCCAGCAGTTTTTCACGATCGGTGATGGCGACGGCGCCAATATCCAGCTCCTGATATAACACCTGCGCCACCTTCATACTGTTCACTTCGTTAAATCCCTGACGCAGAATCCCCTCCGTTGACGCGGCGACCTTCAGCGCGGTAGCAGAAAATGCCGAAGTATATTTTTCGAACATGGCGCGCTTATCGAGCAAAATACGCATGAACAGCGCGGCACCAACGGTATTCGTCACCATCATCGGCGCGGCAATATTACTGACCAGATGCAGGGCATCGTTAAACGGCCTGGCTATCAATAAAATAATCAGCATCTGCACCAGTTCGGCAACACACGTAATTGCTCCCGCCGTCAACGGGCTAAACACTTTGTCCGGGCGTCCGCGACGTATGAGAACGCTGTGTACCAACCCGCCCAGCAGCCCTTCGACGATGGTGGAAATCATACAGCTCAGCGCCGTCATGCCGCCCATAGAATACCGATGTAACCCACCGGTCAGACCGACCAGCCCGCCGACGACCGGCCCGCCGAGTAGGCCGCCCATCACCGCGCCAATCGCGCGGGTATTGGCAATTGAATCTTCGATATGCAGCCCAAAATAAGTGCCCATAATGCAGAAGATAGAAAACGTGACGTAACACAGAAGCTTGTGCGGCAGACGAACCGTGACCTGCATAAGCGGGATGAACAGGCGCGTTTTACTCATTAGCCACGCAATGACCAGAAACACGCACATCTGCTGAAGCAGCAGCAACACCAGATTAAACTCGTACATACCCGCAAACCACACTTCAATTAAAAGCGCGTAACATACATTGAGTACGATTAACTTTCTTTGAACTGTTGCATAAAAATATGAATTCGTGAATACGATCACTTAAACGCCGCGCCGCAACCCGCTACTTCGCGTTTTAATGCATAAAAAACAGGCAAAACTTCCTGGTTCCTAAAAGAGCGTCTAAAGTTAAACCGGGACCTCGCGAGCAAGGGTGAAACGATGGCGCTTTACACAATTGGTGAAGTGGCTTTGCTTTGTGATATCAATCCTGTCACGTTGCGCGCGTGGCAGAGACGTTATGGACTTTTAAAACCACAGCGAACGGATGGCGGTCATCGTCTGTTTAACGATGCCGATATCGACAGAATCCGCGAAATCAAGCGCTGGATAGATAACGGCGTCCAGGTCAGCAAAGTCAAAGTGCTGCTCAGTAGCGACAGTAGCGAACAACCTAACGGCTGGCGCGAACAGCAGGAGATCCTGCTGCACTATCTGCAAAGCAGTAATCTGCACAGTTTACGGTTATGGGTCAAAGAACGCGGTCAGGATTATCCAGCCCAAACATTGACCACTAACCTGTTCGTCCCGCTGCGGCGACGATTACAGTGCCAACAACCCGCCCTTCAGGCGCTGCTCGGCATTCTTGACGGTATCCTGATCAACTATATTGCGCTCTGCCTGGCGTCTGCGCGTAAGAAACAGGGAAAAGATGCGTTGGTGATCGGCTGGAATATCCATGATACCACCCGCCTGTGGCTGGAAGGTTGGGTCGCCAGCCAACAGGGATGGCGAATCGACGTGTTGGCGCATTCGCTTAGCCAGTTCCGCCCGGAACTGTTTGACGGCAAGACGTTACTGGTATGGTGCGGAGAAAACCAGACGCTGGCGCAGCAGCAGCAACTCCTGGCATGGCGCGCCCAGGGACGCGACATTCATCCCCTTGGCGTTTAAACAGCAGCTAACAAATTCGCTTTAATGTATACTCCTTTTATTAACATAAGGAGTACATAATGCGCGTAGCGAAAATCGGGGTGATCGCCCTTTTCCTGCTGATGGCTATTGGCGGTATCGGCGGCGTGATGCTGGCAGGTTACAGTTTTATTTTGCGTGCCGGGTAAGCGCGCGCGTCAGCCTTTCAAACAGGCGATCGATAATGATCGCCGCCAGCGCCACCAGCAGCGCCCCCTGGATAACATAGGCCGTATTAAAGCCGCTAAGCCCGATAATGATCGGCGTGCCTAACGTACTGGCCCCCACCGTTGAAGCGATGGTCGCCGTACCAATATTGATAATCATCGAGGTTCGGATGCCCGCCAGAATCACCGGCGCGGCCAGCGGCAGCTCAACCTGATACAACTGTTGGCGACGGCTCATTCCCATACCGCTGGCAACGCTCATCACACTGGCAGGCACCGCGCCCAGCCCGGCCAGGGTCGCCTGCAGGATGGGAAACACCCCA
The DNA here is from genome assembly GCF_046552515.1 of Salmonella sp. SAL00653. Lineage (NCBI taxonomy): Bacteria > Pseudomonadati > Pseudomonadota > Gammaproteobacteria > Enterobacterales > Enterobacteriaceae > Salmonella > Salmonella sp. SAL00653. The sequence continues at coordinate 80,491 of NZ_JBGDTY010000003.1, read as the reverse complement.
TACAGGATCAAGGCGATAATGGCCGGTTGCTGACCAAAACCCATGACGGGTACCGCGATCGCCAGTACCGCGACCGGCGGAAAGGTCTGCCCGACGGCGGCGATAGTCTCCACCAGGGGACGAAACTCCTTCCCACTTTCTCGCGTGACCGCAATCCCTGCGCCGACGCCCACCCCGACGGCAAACAGACTTGAGATGCCCACCAACCAGAAATGGGCGAGCGCGAGGGCGGCAAAACTCTCCTGTTGGTAGACCGGGCGCGGTAAATCGGGAAACAGCGCGGCGAAGAACGGCTGGCTATAAGGCAATCCAAACAGCAGAAGCAAGAACAGAACAATAAGCCAGAGAAGCGGATCACACAGTCGTTTCACGGGGGGACGTCTCCGAAAGCAGATCGCGGAAATGGAGCGTACCGCAGGGCTCGCCCTGCTGATTCGCCACCGGCAGGACGTCGCACCGGCGGGCGACAAACATCGATAGCGCATCGCGTAGCGTCATCTCTTCCACCAGCGCGTCGCCGCTGAGCTGTTCATGCCGACGTACATAATCGCCTACGCTACGTAACGAAAGCAGCCTTACGCCCAGCTCGCTGCGGCCAAAAAACGCCTGCACGAAATCATTTTCCGGCGAGGTCAGCATAGAAAGCGGCGATCCCTGTTGGATAACGTGGCCCCCGTCCATCAGCACCAGATGGTCGGCGAGGCGTAGCGCCTCGTCGATGTCGTGCGTCACCAGTACGATGGTGCGTCCCAGTAGCTGATGAATGCGGGTCATCTCCTGCTGCAATGCGCCGCGCGTTACCGGATCAAGCGCGCCGAAAGGCTCGTCCATCAGCAATACCTGCGGATCGGCAGCCAGCGCCCGCGCAACGCCGACCCGCTGCTGTTGCCCGCCGGAAAGCTGATGCGGATAACGATCGCGTAGCGCGCTTTCCAGACCCAATAATGCCATCAGTTCATCAATACGATCGTTAATCCGCGTACGCGACCACTTTTGTAGTTGCGGTACGGTGGCGATATTTTGCGCCACCGTCCAGTGGGGAAAAAGACCGATAGACTGAATGGCATAGCCCATGCGACGGCGCAGTTCAAGCACCGGCAGGCTGCGGATCTCTTCCCCGGCAAAACGGATCGTTCCGCTATCATGCTCTACCAGCCGGTTAATCATCTTCAGAGTGGTCGATTTTCCCGAACCGGAGGTGCCAATTAACACCGAAAAGCTGCCTTCGCTAAAGTGCAAATTGAGGTCGCTAACAGCCTGTTGATCGCCGAAGGTTTTACTGACATGGTTAAATTCAATCATCGGTTGCTCCCTTCAAAAACGCGATCCATAAATCAAACAGCGCGTCGATCACTACCGCCAGCGCAATCACCGGAATGACGCCCAACAGGACTAAATCAATGGCGCTGCTCAATAGCCCCTGAAACACCAGCGCGCCGAAACCTCCCGCGCCAATCAGCGCGGCGACGACGGCCATTCCCACTGTCTGAACCATTACTACCCGCAGGCTACGTAAAAAGACCGGCAGCGCCAGCGGCAGTTGCACATGCCTGAAGCGCTGGCCGCTACTCATTCCCATTGCTCTTGCGCTCTCCAGCACATCGCGCGGCACCTGATTGAGCCCGGCGACCACGCCGCGCACCAGCGGCAATAACGCATAGAGCACCAGCGCTATCAGTGCAGGCGTCATGCCGGTTCCCGCGACGCCGAATTCGGCAAGCCACGGAAACTGTTTCACCAGCCCGGCCAACGGCGCAATCAGCAGGCCAAACAGCGCGACGGAAGGGATAGTCTGGATCACATTCAGCACGGTAAACACCGGCCCCTGGCGTGAGGCGGAAAAATAACACCAGACGCCCAACGGTAGTCCGATCGCCAGCGCTGGCAGCACCGTGCCCGCCAGTAACATCAAATGTTGCACCAGCGCGGCATCGAAAACATCCTGGCGGTTGGTATACTCTTTCAGAAGCGAGAGGTTGTCGAACGTGCCTGAAAACAGCAGCGCCAGCGGGACAATGACAATTTGCGCGTGCAGCAACCAGCGCCACAGCGGCCCAACGGTAATACGGCGGATCGCATCGCTACAGGCCAGCAGCATCAGACCGAGGCCCAGCCACAATCCACTTCCCAGACTGGTACGCGCCAGCGGGCTGCCCTCCTGCGCCAACTGGGTCGCCGCCCTGCCGACTCCCCACAGCATGACAATAAAAAGCGTCTGCGCCATCATCAGCGTCAGTACGCTACCGCGTTTACCGGGTACAAAGCACAGCGTAAACAGCGCGCATCCCGCGCCAGTCAGCATCCAGATGGTCGCCGGCCAGATCTCCCATAACTGGCGCCCCTCGCCGCTCACCAGACGATTCGGGGCGTAATTAATGAAAGGCAGCGCGACAGCAAGCAAGGTCAGAACAACCAACAGCAACAGCACACGATTAACCGTGATTTTTTTGGCAGCATCACTCACAGATTACTTCACCCACCCTTTTTGTCGGAGGTAATCTGCGGCGACTTTTTTCGCATCCAGCCCTTCTACGGCGATTCTGGCGTTCAACTGTTGCAGCGTTTTCTCATCAAGGCTGGCGAAAACGGGCTGCAGCCAGTCGGCTATCTGCGGATAGGCCTGTAACACCGATTCACGCACAACCGGCGCGGGGGCATAGATAGGCTGGACGCCTTTCGGGTCGCTCAGGGTTTGCAGACCCAGCGCGGCGACCGGGCCGTCGGTGCCATACGCCATCGCGGCGTTAACGCCGGATGTTTGTTGCGCGGCGGCTTTGATCGTGACCGCCGTATCGCCGCCCGCCAGCGACAAGAGCTGGTTCTGATTCAAGGTAAAATCATAGGCTTTTTCAAATGCCGGCAGCGCATCCGCCCGTTCGATAAATTCCGCAGACGCCGCCAGTTTAAAAGTGCCGCCCTCTTTCAGATAACGGCTGAGATCGGCAAGCGAGGAGAGTTTATTTTTTTCCGCGATGTCCTGGCGTACCGCGATGGTCCAGGTGTTGTTGGCCGGCGCAGGCGTCAACCAGACCAGCTTATTCTGCTCCGCATCCAGTTTTTTGACTTTCTCAAAGCCTTGCTTTGCATTTTTCCATGCCGGATCGTTTTCATCTTTAAAAAAGAACGCCCCGTTACCGGTGTATTCCGGATAGATATCCAGCTCTCCGGCGGTAATCGCGCCACGAACGACTGGCGTCGTCCCGAGCTGAATTTTATTGACCGTTTTAACGCCGTGGCTTTCCAGTACCTGCAAAATCATGTTGCCGAGCAGCGCGCCTTCGGTATCAATCTTTGACCCGACCGTCACGGGCGATGCCGCCTGTAGAGGTAAACTCACCGTCGCCAGCAACGCCAGCGAACTTACCCATAGCTTTGAGATCGTCATGATGCTTTCCTCATCCTTTTACGGCCTTTTTCAGAGACTTGAGAAAAAAGCATAGTTGAAAAGTCTGCGTTTAACCTGGGATTTTCCGCCAGTTTAAGTGACGTGGCAGGCAATAAAAGGGGGGACAGGAAAAGTCATTGCCAGACAGGGCGCAGCTATCGCGCCCTGTTGACGGCAGGCTTACAGTAGCTCGAACGATCCTTGTTTAACGCGAGCGGAATCCACGCCGATAAAGACGTTGAACTTGCCGGGTTCCGCGTCATATTTCATCTGCTGATTCCAGAACTTCAACGCCTCGATATCAATCGGGAAACTCACGGTTTTACTTTCGCCGGGCTTGAGGGTGATTTTTTCAAAGCCTTTTAATTGCTTCACCGGGCGGCTCATCGACGCCGTGACATCCTGTAAGTACATCTGGATGACCGTAGCCCCTTCGCGTTTACCGGTGTTCGTGACCTCTACGCTGGCCGTGACTTTGCCGTCGCGTTGCATTGTCGGTGAGGAGAGCGTGACGTCAGACACCGTAAATGTGGTGTAGCTCAGACCGTAACCAAACGGATAGAGCGGGCCATTCGCTTCGTCAAAATAACGTGAGGTGTATTTGTTTGGCTTTTCAGGATTATACGGGCGTCCCGTATTGAGATGGCTGTAATAGACCGGAATTTGTCCCACCGAACGCGGGAAGGAGATCGGCAGTTTGCCTGACGGGTTGTAATCGCCAAACAGCACATCGGCAATGGCGTTGCCGCCTTCCGTCCCGGCAAACCAGGTCTCCAGAATCGCATCGGCCTGTTGATCTTCTTTTACCAGCGCCAGCGGTCTGCCGTTCATTAATACCAGTACCAGCGGCTTACCGGTGGCTTTCAGAGCGGTGATTAAGTCGCGCTGACTCTGCGGAATGGTGATATTGGTACGGCTGGAGGCTTCATGCGCCATCCCCTGCGACTCGCCTACCACCGCGACCACCACATCGGCCTGTTTCGCCGCCTGCACCGCCTCATCAATCATCGCCTGCGGTGAGCGCGGATCGATTTTCACCGCCTCTTCATACAGGTTTAAGAAATCGACGATATCTTTATCGTTAGTGATATTCGCCCCTTTGGCATGGAGGATCTTCGCCCCGTCGCCGACGGCATTTTGAATACCCGCCAGCACCGTCACCGACTGATTCGCGACCCCAGCAGCAGACCAGCTTCCCATTACATCACGTTGACTGTCGGCCAGCGGCCCAACAACGGCAATGGCGCCCGATTTTTTCAGCGGCAGCGTTTCCAGCCGGTTTTTCAGCAGTACCACACTTTCCCGCGCCACTTCCCGCGCCTCTTTACGATGCAGGCGGCTTTCGGCATTGGTGTCCACCGGGTCGCTCTCTTTCGGCCCCAGATGGCTATAGGGGTCGTTAAACAATCCCATGTCATATTTTACGTTGAGCACATGGCGCGTCGCGTCGTCCAGTTCCGCCATCGTCACTTTGCCCGACTTAATCAGACCCGGCAGATATTTGCTGTAATACTCATCCGCCATGCTCATATCCACCCCTGCCTTTAGCGCCACGCGCACCGCATCTTCCGGGTCGGCCGCGGTGCCGTGTTTAATCAGTTCTTTAATAGCGCCGTGGTCGGAAACGGTAATTCCCTTAAAGCCCCACTCATCGCGCAGGACATCTTTCAATAACCAGGAATCTGACGTCGCAGGCGTGCCGTTCAGCGAATTCAGCGCTACCATCACCGCGCCGCTCCCCGCATCCAGCCCCGCTTTGTACGGCGGCATGTAATCATTAAACAGACGCTGGGAACTCATATCCACGGTGTTGTATTCTTTACCGCCTTCAACGGCGCCATAGGCGGCAAAATGTTTCACGCTGGTCATCACCGAGTAGCGATCCGCCGGACTTTTGCCCTGCATCGCTTTCACCATGGTTTCGCCCATGATGGAGGTTAAATATGTATCTTCGCCAAAGCCTTCGGAGGCGCGTCCCCAACGCGGATCGCGGGAGACATCCACCATCGGCGCCCAGGTCATATTCAGACCGTCGTCCGCCGCTTCATACGCCGATACGCGTCCTACGGTTCTTACCGCATCCTGATTAAAAGAAGAAGCCAGACCGAGGCTTATCGGGAAGACGGTTCGCTGGCCGTGTACCACGTCATAGGCAAAAAAGAGAGGAATTTTCAGGCGGCTCAATGCCATCACCTGATCCTGCATTTGACGGATATCCTGGCGGGTGACGGTATTGAAAATCGCCCCTACCTGCCCGTCTTTGATCATCTCGCGAATCGCTTCTTTCGGGTTATCAGGGCCGACGCTAATCAGACGTAACTGACCAATTTTTTCATCGACAGTCATTTTCTTGAGTAAATCGGTGACGAACGCGTCGCGCGCTTCGGGCGTCAGCGGGTGATTGCCAAACAGGTTTTCCGCCAATGCTGGCTGCATCGCCAGACTCACAGCAACACCTACTGAACATAACCATTTCATGTTGAGTCTCTCTTTATCTTTATCCCGACGAGGCGGTAAAAACAGAATAAAAACCGCAGTTTGCCATAAGCCTAAACGCGAGAGGAGAAGAAAGCGAAGGTTATTCTCCTAATTTTCCGCACAGTCGAATACACAACCGCCAGCAAATGGTATCAAGGCGGCAAATGAATACCACCAACACAGAAACAATTTGAATGAGAAAGCGTATTGTCATACAAAGCGCTATGCTTAACGCTGATATTTTGTCCCACCACAAGGAGTGGAGAATGTCTTCCATAACAATGACTGATAATAAAACGTTCCTGAATGAGCTGGCCCGCCTGGTAGGCCATTCTCACCTGCTGACAGACCCCGCCAAAACCGCCCGCTATCGCAAGGGTTTCCGTTCCGGTCAGGGCGACGCGCTGGCCGTTGTTTTCCCGGGTTCATTACTGGAACTGTGGCGTGTGCTCAACGCCTGCGTTAACGCTGACAAAATTATTCTGATGCAGGCCGCCAACACCGGTCTGACGGAAGGCTCCACGCCGAACGGCAACGACTACGATCGCGATATTGTGATTATCAGCACCCAGCGGCTGGATAAGCTGCACTTACTGGATAACGGCCAACAGGTTCTGGCCTGGCCCGGTACGACGCTCTATGTGCTGGAAAAAGCGCTTAAACCGCTGGGCCGTGAACCGCACTCGGTGATTGGTTCGTCGTGTATCGGCGCGTCGGTCATCGGCGGCATCTGTAATAACTCCGGCGGCTCGCTGGTGCAGCGCGGCCCGGCCTATACCGAGATGTCGCTCTTTGCCCGTATTGACGAGCAAGGCAAACTGCAACTGGTCAATCATCTGGGTATCGATCTTGGGCATACCCCGGAGCAGATCCTGAGCAAGCTGGATGATGAACGGATTAAAGATGAGGATGTGCGTCACGATGGTCGTCATGCGCACGATCACGACTATGTGACGCGGGTACGAGATATCAACGCCGATACGCCCGCCCGCTATAACGCCGACCCGGACCGTTTGTTTGAATCTTCCGGCTGCGCCGGGAAACTGGCGGTTTTTGCCGTTCGCCTTGATACCTTTGCAGCGGAAAAAAATCAGCAGGTTTTTTATATCGGCACCAATCAGCCCGCGGTACTGACTGAAATCCGTCGGCATATTCTGGCGAACTTCGTCAATCTGCCAGTGGCGGGAGAATATATGCATCGCGATATCTACGATATTGCGGAGCAGTACGGTAAAGATACCTTTCTGATGATCGATAAACTCGGCACCGACAAGATTCCGTTCTTTTTCACGCTAAAAGGCCGAACCGATGCGATGCTGGAAAAAGTAAAATTTTTCCGTCCGCATTTCACCGACCGCGCGATGCAGAAATTCGGCCACCTGTTTCCCAGCCATCTGCCGCCGCGAATGAAAAACTGGCGCGATAAATATGAGCATCATCTGCTGTTAAAAATGGCGGGAGACGGCGTCGCAGAAGCGCAACGCTGGCTGAATGAATTTTTTAAATCCGCTGAGGGCGGTTTCTTCACCTGTACGCCGGAAGAAGGCAGCAAAGCCTTCCTGCACCGCTTCGCCGCTGCTGGCGCAGCGATTCGTTATCAGGCCGTACACGCTGATGAAGTGGAAGATATCCTGGCGCTGGATATCGCCCTGCGCCGCAACGATACCGACTGGTTCGAGCATCTGCCGCCGGAAATCGACAGCCAACTGGTACATAAACTCTATTACGGTCACTTTATGTGCCACGTTTTTCATCAGGACTATATCGTGAAGAAAGGCGTCGACGTCCATGCGCTGAAAGCGCAAATGCTGGAGCTGTTGCAGGCGCGCGGGGCACAATACCCGGCGGAGCACAACGTTGGACATCTGTATAAAGCGCCGGAAACGCTGACGCGTTTTTATCGGCAAAATGACCCGACCAACAGTATGAACCCCGGTATCGGCAAAACGAGTAAGCGGAAATTCTGGCAGGAAAATACGCCCGACGAAACGCATTAACACCGTGCGGTTTACCGTGAAGCCCGGCGGCGCGATGCCTGCCGGGCCTGCGGCGACTTAATCGTTCTGTGCGGTTTGCGCTCCGGCACTGGCGCTGGCTGCCGCCATTTGCGCGGCTTTTTGCTTTTTATAGCTCAGCGCGGCAGCCGGAACGGGCATGACTTTACCGGTTTCAATCCATGTACGCAGGCGGCTGGCGTCCGCAAAGTGGGTATATTTGCCGAACGCGTCCATGACCACCAGCGCGACCGGTTTGTTATTGATTACGGTACGCATCACCAGGCAATGCCCCGCCGCATTGGTAAATCCGGTTTTCGTTAACTGGATATTCCAGTTATCACGGTAGACCAAATGGTTGGTATTGCGAAACGGCAGCGTATACGCCGGATGCGAGAATGTCGCCATGTCTTCGCGCGTGGTGCTTAGCTGGCCAATCAGCGGGTATTGCTTCGTGGCAATCAGCAATTTTGTTAAATCCCGCGCGGTCGAGACGTTATGAATCGACAGCCCCGTCGGCTCAACGAAGCGGGTATGCGTCATGCCCAGCGCTTTCGCCTTCGCATTCATTGCTTTAATAAACGCGTTATAACCGCCAGGATAATAGTGCGCCAGGCTTGCCGCCGCACAGTTTTCGGATGACATCAACGCCAGCAGCAACATATTTTTGCGGCTAATTTCGCTGTTCAGGCGCACGCGGGAGTAAACCCCTTTCATTTCCGGCGTCTGGCTGATATCGACCTTCAGTATTTCATCCAGCGGCAATCGCGCGTCGAGCACGACCATCGCTGTCATTAATTTGGTTATCGAGGCAATCGGACGCACCAGATCCGGGTGGTTCGAATAGATCACTTTATTGGTGTTGAGATCAACAATCATTGCGCTACCGGAGGCAATCTCAGGTTGAGACGCCGCGGTTGTCGCTGCCGTTTTCGCCACAGCCTGCGGGGCAAAAGGAACGGCCAACATCAGAGCAAGGCTCAGGAATGAAGCTCGGAATTTCAGCATGATGAGATTTCTGATAATGATTCACGCGCGTCGTAACGCACACCGCCTGAGCTAAGATTATACTCAAGCTAGCAGTGGCATCATAGCGGCACGCCAGCGTTGCCGCTACAGAAGAATCGTCAGCAAATGCTGCATTGCTGGCTTTTGCGCCAGCCCTTTTTCGCATCAGAACAGGCGGTAGCCGTATCCCCACAGGATCACGGTAATCGCCAGTAGCACCTCCAGGACCAGCACGCCGATAGCGAGCGTCGAACTGGAGAAGCTTAATCCTTCCTCTCTATTAATGTTAAGGAAAGTCGGAATACCCAAATACAGCAAATAGCCGGTGTAAAAGAGCGCGACAGCGCCGACCAGTGCGCATAGCCATACCAGGGGATAGAGCGCCACCAGACCACTTAAAAACAGCGGCGTTGCGACATAGCCGGCAAAAACCATACAGCGCGCAAGCGATGGCCGTTGCGGATAGTTTCGCGCCATCCACCAGATGACGCGTCCCATCACCGCGACGCCCGCCAGCATCACGCCGTAGAACAAGACCGCCAGCGCAAAAGCGGTAAACAGCGAGAGTTGTAACACGTTGCCGTCGCCAAAATTCCAGCCGATTTGCGTCGTGCCGATAAAGGCGCAGACGACGGGAATCGCCGCCATCAGCAAAACATGGTGCGTATAGTGATGCGAAACGGTTTCGTTTTCGCTTTTGATCACCTACATTTCCCGATCGGGATGGGAAAAAAGCCCCCATACATGGTTCATACTGCCCCCTTCTGCTGCCTCAGATGCCAGTATGTTCAAGTATAATTCAGTTTCTGGTTATTTTATGAGCAATGGCAAAATAGTCTCCGGCAAAACGTCGGCTTTGCCTCGCACGCCTCTTGCCAGGGTGTATGCTTAATGCCGGAGGTGGTTTACGCATGGATATCAACACGCTTATTACGCATTATGGCTATGCGGCGCTGGTTATCGGCAGTATGGCCGAAGGTGAAACCGTTACCCTGTTGGGGGGCGTCGCGGCGCATCAGGGATTACTCAAGTTTCCGCTGGTGGCGGCGGCTGTCGCGCTGGGAGGGATGATGGGCGATCAGCTACTTTACCTGTTAGGACGATGCTATGGCGGGAAGATCCTGCGTCGTTTCCCGCGTTATCATATGAAGATTCGTCGCGCGCAGAAAATGATCCAACGCCATCCGTATCTGTTTGTGATCGGCACGCGTTTTATGTATGGCTTCCGGGTGGTTGGCCCGTTGCTGATTGGCGCCAGCCGCCTGCCGCCTAAAATTTTTCTGCCGCTGAATATTGTAGGCGCGCTGATCTGGGCGCTGCTGTTTACCACGCTGGGATATCTTGGCGGCGAGGTGATCGCGCCATGGCTGCACGACCTCGATCAGCATCTCAGGCACGGAGTCTGGCTGATTCTGGCCATCGTCCTGGTGGTGGGCGTGCGCTGGTGGCTGAAAAGACGCGGCAAAGCGGAGGCCCGTTAAACCCGATGGTATCCGGATGGCCTAACGCCGCCATCCGGCCCCGGCGTTTATTTTGCGTTGAATTGCGGATTCGCCAGCATAAACCCGCCGTCGACAATCAGCGACTGACCGGTGGTATAGCTTGCGCCTTCCGAACACAGCCAGGCGACGAGGCTGGCTATTTCATGCGTAGAACCCGGTCGGGCGATAGGGATCGAGGGTTCCGATCCCGGCTCAATGTCGCTGTCATCCATATCATTCATCGGCGTGGCGATAGCGCCTGGCGCGACGGCGTTGACCAAAATATGATGCTCAATCAGTTCCAGCGCCATGGATTTAGTCAATCCGCCCAGCGCATGTTTCGCCGCGGTATAGGCGCTGGCTTGCGGAAGCGGCGTATGCTCATGGACGGAGGTGATGTTGATAATGCGCCCTCCCTCTCCTTGTTTAATCATATGCCGGGCGGCGATCTGCGCGCAGAGAAACGCGCCATCGACGTCCACGGTAAAAATTTGCCGCCACTGCGTAAACGGCATATCAATAAACGCGGATTTGGTCATCGCCCCGGCATTATTGACCAGCACGTCAACGCGCCCCAGGCGCTGAATAAGATATTCAATGGCCTGCGCGCCCTCGGGCAACTGGCTCAGGTCAAGATGAATGGTCTCAGCCCGCACACCAAATTGCGCCGCTTTTTTCGCCGTTTCCTGCGCGCCGCGTTCATCGGAATGCCAGGTGATACCAATATCAAAACCGTTTTGTGCTAATAACAACGCACACGCTTTGCCAATTCCCGAATCTGATGCCGTTACAATTGCGACTTTGGTCATATTCCTCTCCGGATGATTCATACACAGCCTAAGTATAGGAACCCTGTCTGAATCATCCGGAAAAATCAGGAATGATAACCGCCGCCCAGCGCGCTGGTAAGCTGAATAGAGGCATCCAGCCACTGGCCCTGCAACAGCAAGCCGTTACACTGCTCGCGCAGTGCCGGGATTTTGGTCTCGCTCACGCGGGAACCCGCAATAATACCGGCATTAAAGCGCGCTTGCGCCAGACCGACCACACGCTGCGAGTCATGCTCAATCTGCTGCTGATGCTGATTTTTCTGCGCCAGCGTCTCTACCTGACTGGCGGCGCGCGCCACATCATTAACCGCATCTACCACCGCTTTGTTGTAGTTGGCGATAGAAAGGTTGCTTTGCGCTTTGGCGATATCGAGGTTGGCATTCAGCCTGCCGCTGTCGAAAATCGGCAGCGTCAGCCCGCCGGTAATGCCATATTGCTGTGCGGAATGGCGGAACAGATCGCTCAGATGTAACGCATCCTGCTGTAAAAAAGCCATCAGATTGATATCGGGATAAAACGCGGCCTTCGCGGCGTCAATGCTGCTCAACGAGGATTCAATGTACCAGTGCGCGGCCTGTAGATCCGCCCGGCGCGCCAGCAACGAATACCCCAGTTGCGACGGTAACTGGCTTTCAACGGCGGGGAGACTCACCTGACGCAGCTTGAGCGCCGCCGATTGCGTATTGGTTAACGCGCTGAGCCGCGCTTCAATAACCTTCATTTTACCGTTAACGTCATTCAACTGCTGCTGGGTTTTGCTGGCGTCGATATCGGTCTCGACCCCTTCAACAGAAGAAGTAATACCGTGTTGATACAGCTCCCGGTTTACCGCCACCACGTTTTGCTGCTCATGCTCGATTTGCATCAGCACATTTTTCAGCGCTGCCTGTGTTTGCCACTCCCAGTAGAGTCGCGCCACGCCGCTTGCCAGCAATTGTCGGGTCTGCTCCTGCTCCGCTTCGCGCGCTTTGACCGCCCCGATCCGCGCAGTAACTTCAGCGCGGTTTTTCCCCCATAAATCCAGATCCCAGCCCGCCGTCAGGCCGAATGTACCGTTGGTATACCACGGCCCGGTCGTTCCCGCCGCGGGGTCGGTAATCGCGAATGGCCCCATCAGCCCTTCCGCGGACATTCGCTGGCGCTCAATGTCGGCAGAAAAGTCGAGCTGCGGGCCGTCCTGCGCCTCAACCGCTTTCGCCTGCGCTTCCGCCAGTTGAATACGCTGTTCAGCCACCTGCATATCCGGCGAATGCTGTATGGCATTATCGATCAGCGCGTCAAGCTGCGCATCGTGATACGCCTTCCACCACTGGCTATCCGGCCAACCGTTTTTCAATGCCGCCGGCAGGCTGGAATCAACATGAGAAGAGGGCGTCTGCTGGGTCAGCGACTGGCGGGTATCGTGCATGGGGGCGCAACCCGCCAGCAAAATAAAAAGCGGTAAGCTCGCTGTCGCGGCAAGGAAAGAATTACGATTCATGGAGGTGTTCTGATAAAAAAAGGTGCGCAGAGAGTACGTCTTACGGCGATCTATTTTTTAGTTACGCGTGGCAATACATCATCAGACAACAAAAGACATATTTTGAAATTTATATGATTAGCAAATAATTTCATCTGATACATTTTTTGATGTAATACTTCAATGAAAAGTCCCACTAACCCGTTCATAAATGAACGATTTTGCTGCAATACGCGCCAGCAGCCTTCATGAGTTAAACGTCGCCGCGCCCAACAAAGCAGCAGATGGCTTAATACTTTCCTATACTTTGTTTGTATTTACCAATAAAGGGACAAACAATGAAAATTCTTCTATGGGCAATCTTAATTATTTTTCTGATTGGGCTGTTGGTGGTAACGGGCGTGTTTAAGATGATTTTCTGATTCCTGCGCCGGGCAGCGATAGTATCTGCCCGGCACACGTTCTGGACGCTGTAGAGATTAGATTTTAATAGCCTGAATCGCCCGCGCAATCTCGGATGAACGGTTTAACGCCCGAATCGACTGAAAGAGTTCCGTCGCCTCAATATATTCCTTACGCAAATATCCCAACCACTGTTTAATACGCGCGACATGGTATAAACCGGTATCGCCCTGCTTTTCCAGTCGGGTATATTTTTGTAATAACGTTACCACTTCCGGCCACGGCATACGCGGCTCGTTATACTTCACCACCCGACTCAGGTTAGGAATATTTAACGCCCCACGGCCGATCATCACCGCATCGCAGCCGCTGGTCGCCATACATGCCTGCGCGCTCTGCCAGTCCCAGATTTCGCCATTCGCGATAACCGGAATAGTCAAACGCTGGCGTATTTCGCCGATCGCCTGCCAGTCGATATGCTCGGCGCGGTAGCCCTGCGCTTTGGTACGACCATGCACCACCAGTTCACTGGCGCCGGCCTGCTGCACCGCATCGGCGATTTCAAATTTTCTATCGCCGCTATCCCAGCCGAGATGCACTTTTACCGTCACCGGCAGATGCGACGGTACCGCGGCCCGCATCGCTTTCGCGCCCTGATAGATGAGTTCGGGATCTTTGAGCAATGTCGCACCGCCGCCGCTGCCGTTCACCACTTTTGACGGACAGCCGCAGTTCAGGTCCACGCCATATGATCCCAACGCCGTCGCCCGCGCGGCGTTTTCCGCCAGCCACTGCGGATGCTGGCCCAGAAGCTGAATACGCACCGGCGTGCCGGACGGCGTGCGGCTGGCGTGATGCAACTCCGGGCAGATGCGATGAAACACTTTTACCGGCAGCAGCTGATCCACCACGCGCACAAATTCGGTGATGCAGAGATCGTAATCATTCACTTCGGTCAGCAGCTCGCGCACTAACGCGTCGAGCACGCCTTCCATCGGCGCCAGTAAAACACGCATATCGGTATCCACAGCAAAAAAAGAGGCGCTATCATAACGCCTCTCTGCGATGAGCAAAACTTTTTGCCGGGTGGCGGCGCAAACGCCACGCTACGTCACGTAAAGTGCTCAACGCGGCTCAAGACAGTTATCTTCTTTCCAGCCGTACAGCCATTCGATACCGCGATAAAACGCCTCCTGCGATTTCCCTTTCCACAACAGATTACGCACCTGACGCTCCACCCCGGCGGCGTGATAGAGACGCCCCATCTCGCGGGTAGACCAGACGATACGCGCCGTGCGGGGAATACGCACCGACTCATACAGCGCAAATGCCTGCTGCGCGTCGCCGTCGCAGCGTTCCAGCGCTTTGCCTAGCGTGACGGCGTCTTCCAGCGCCATACAGGCGCCCTGGGCCATATATTGCGCCACCGGATGCGCGGCGTCGCCCACCAGAGTGATACGCTCGGTTCCCCATTTTGCGACCGGCTCGCGATCGGCGGTCGACCAGCGGCGCCAGGAGGTCGGCTTATCCAGCATCTGGCGCGGGCGGGGATGAATGCCGGCAAAATAAGAGAGCACCTCTTCTTTACTGCCGTCTTTCACGCCCCACTCTTCTTGCTGGCGGCTGTGGAATGTCACCACCAGATTGTACTGTTGACCTCCGCGTAGCGGATAATGGACCAGGTGACAATGCGGGACTGCCCACAGCACCGGTGCGTTAATACGTAAATCGTCCGGCATATCGTCGCAATCAATCACCGCCCGATAAACTACATGCCCCGTTACGCGCGGCGCATCGCCGAGTAAACTTTGCCGCACGACCGATTTAACGCCGTCGCAGCCCACGAGAATATCCGCCGTCCAGCTATTTCCCTGCTCATCAAACACCGTAACGTCATCCGGCGTCTGGCGGATATCGACAATATGGGTCGAGGTACGATACTCCACGCCAGGGTGCGTCAGCACCGCTTCCCATACCGTTGCATGAATATCTACCCGGTGAATTACCGCATACGGCCCGCCAAAATGGTCGCGGAACGCCTGTCCGGTTTCAATGCATACCACTTCTTCGGCATTCACGGCATCCATCATGGTAATGTGATCGGTAAACACCGCACGCTGGCGGGCAACATCGCCCACACCGAGACTATCCAGCGCCGAAAAAGCGTTCGGCCCAAGCTGAATACCCGCGCCAATCTCGCCAATTTCGTGCGCTTTTTCCAACAGCATGACTTTTATTCCCTGGCGCGCCAGCGACAGCGCGGTCGCCGCGCCGCCGATTCCGCCACCTACAATAATTGCGCTTGTCACGTGAGTCATGGTCATTCTCCTTTTCAGGCCGGGATTTTATCTTGTTGATTTTCCGGCGCGGCGGCAATAAACGCCGGTAGCTGTACGCAGGCGTCATAAACGGCTTTACAGCGCGGATAGCCTGATAAATCGCAGCCCATCCTGAGCGCATTCGCCCACTGAGGAATCAGGCAGCAGTCCGCAAGGCCTGGCGCGTCGCCCACGCAGAATCGTCCGGACTGACTTTTACGCAATAGCTGCTCTACCGCGCTTAACCCTTGCTGTATCCAGTGGGCGTACCAGCGTTTTTTATCCTCTTCGCTAACCTTCAGCTCATCGGTCAGGTAGCGCAACACGCGCATGTTATTGATTGGGTGTATATCGCAGGCGATAGCGTAGACAATTTCCAGCGCCTGGCTGCGCGCCGGGTCGCTCGTCGGCAGCAGCGGCGTTTGCGGAAAATGTCGGTCCAGCCAGTCGACGATGGCCAGCGATTGCCCCAACGATTCGCCGTCATCAGTGACCAGCGTCGGCACCAGGCCTACCGGATTCATCCGTCGGTAGGCCAGCGCATTCTGCTGGCCGATACGAATATTGACGCCCACCGTCTGGTAATCAATCCCCTTTAACGCCAGCGCAATACGTACACGATAAGACGCCGAACTATTAAAGAAACTGTACAGCTTCATCGTTCACCTCAGACAATTTTCACAGCAATCGGCGTCAGACCTTCTACGTTCCCGGTGATAACATCCCCTTTCACCACGGCGCCCACCCCCTCTGGCGTACCGGTGAAAATCAAATCACCTGGCTGCAATTCAAAAAAGCCGGACAAATAGCTGATGGTTTCATTCACCGACCAAATCAGGTGACGAATATCGCTGCGTTGATGGTCTTCGCCGTTAACCTGTAGCCAAATAGGGGCGTTATCCACATTATGCGTTTCAGCGGCTTTGTGTAATGGCGCAATGGGCGCGGAGAGATCGAACGCTTTGCCGATTTCCCACGGGCGTCCCATCTGACGCATTTCCATCTGACGATCGCGACGCGTCATGTCCAGGCCGGTGGCGTATCCCCAGACATATTCATGGGCTTTTTCGAGCGGAATATCGCTCCCCTTTTTACCAATCGCCACCACCAGCTCAATTTCATAATGGTAGTTATCGGTCTGCGCCGGATACGGCAGTTCCAGGGTATCCCCCGCCGCTACCGGGACGACAGCGTCCGCTGGTTTACAAAAGAAGAACGGCGGTTCGCGATCGGGATCAAAGCCCATTTCACGGGCATGGGCGGCATAGTTGCGACCCACGCAGTAAACGCGACGTACCGGAAACTGCTCATCACTGCCCGCCACGGGTACTGTTACCGGGGCCTGCGGCTGGAATACATATTTGGTCATGTTCTCTCTCCCTAATTAATAACGTGCTTCGCGAAACAGCCCCAGGGCTTCCTGAACCGGCTTGTCCGAAAAGCTGAATAACACCGTGTCTTCGCTGCTGCGAAACGACACCTCATGCCAGGTCGGCGCCACAAAAATGTCTTTTGCGGAAAAATGAAAAGTTTCGTTGCCGATAGTGACCTGCCCTGCCCCTTCAACGACGTGGTAGATAGTGCTGTCGGTGCTCCGAGCCACACGCGAGGCAAAGCCTTTTGGCAGCAGTTGCAGGAACGCGCCCATCGACGGCATTGGATAACCGCCGGTGACGGGATTAACGTAACGCAGCTTGTAGCCTTCCCACTCATCCGGATCGCCCATACGGGTCAGATCGTGCAACGCCTCGCGACTGCGGTCGTAACGGTAGTTGAAAATCGGCGACGAGTTCCCGCGCTGGTGGCGCAGCGGCAGCATATTCGCTGCATAGCGCGGCAGATAATCGCCCTCTTTTCGCGTCACCGGCTGCTGATCTTCAGGATAGTCTTCCGCAAAACCACAGCCCAGGAGATTGACTAACGGCAGATCCAGACCATCCAGCCATACCACCGGCTCTGATCCCGGATTACCATGATCGTGCCAGCGCCACTGCGGCGTCAGGATAAAATCGCCGGTATGCATTGGCGTGCGCTCGCCGTCCACCGCGGTAAATGCGCCTTTACCTTCGACGATAAAACGCAGCGCCGACTGGTTATGGCGATGACTCGGCGCGACTTCGCCGGGCAGGATCAGCTGTAAACCAGCGTATAAGGTCGCCGTGATCGACGACTGACCGCGCAATGCCGGATTTTCCAGCACCAGCACCCGGCGGATCGCCTCTTTCGCGCCAATGACATTGCCGCTTTCCATCAGTAGCGGACGAATTTCCTGATAATTCCAGTAGGCCGGCGCGCAGTTGGCGTTTGGCGTCTGCGGTACCAGGTGATGTAACGATTCCCACAGCGGCGTCAGATTCTGCCCGGAAATATGTTGGTAATACTGTTGACGGCTATCTTTTACGTTCTGATTTATTTCAGACATGGAGATTCTCCTTATTCGTTTACGACGCTGGCACGCGGCAGGTCGTCAGGTACAGAAATCGAAAGGCGGACAACCACCGTCAGCAGGGTAAGCATTACCGCGCTGATAGCCGCCGGAATAGCAATGACAAAAAACAACGTATCGAAAGAGAAATTGAGGGCCATCATCATGCCGCCGGAGAGCGAACCGACAATCGCCCCGCAGCGTCCAATGGCGTTCGACCAGCTCACGCCCGTCGCCCGGCTTTGGGTGGGGTACAGCGTCGCCGTCAGAGCATTAAGCCCGACCTGGGAACCGCTAATACCGATGCCGGTACCAAAAATCGCCAGCGCCATCAGCCAAAGGCCGTTTTCGCTCAGGCCTATCATGACAATGCAAACTGCGCCCAGCGCATAGCTCACCGCCAGTACCCGGAACGGGTTAAGCCGGTCCATCAACACGCCGAGTAACAGCGCGCCAAGCGTGCCGCCAACCTGGAATGCGGCAGTCCCCCACGACGCCTGTTGCAGATCAATACCGCGATGGTTAAGTAACGTCGGCATCCAGCTGGAAAGCAGATAGATAATGAGCAGGCTCATAAAGAACACCACCCATAACATCAGGGTAATGACAAGCTGTCGCCCGGCAAAAAGCTGGCGAATACTGCCTTTGGCGATGGCTGCCGTCTCATGCAGAAAGAATTGCGTATCGAGATAGCGCTCGCCGGTAATGGCGCTGACCGTCCGGGCGACAACGGCTTGCGGTAGTTGGCGGCGTACCTGCCAGCGGGGAGATTCCGGCAGCGCGAACAGCAGGCCGAAAAACAGCATCAAAGGCAAGATGCCGCCTAGCGCCAGAATTCCGTGCCAGCCAATCAGCGGCACCAGTTGCGCGCTCACAATCCCGCCCGTCGCCGACCCCAGGGTAAAACCGCAGAACATCAGCGTGACCAGCGCTCCGCGTCGACGAGCGGGAAGGTATTCCGACGTCATGGTGATGGTATTTGGCATCGCTCCGCCCAGTCCCAGACCGGTTAAGAAGCGCAGCAACACCAGGGTTTCTATATCCGGCGAGAAAGCGGAAAGCAGGCTCAATGCGCCGAATAGCGCCACGCAAAGCTCAATGACCCGCTTGCGGCCAAAGCGATCCGCCAGCGGCCCGCATAGCAGCGCGCCGGCCGTAAGCCCCAGCAGCCCTGCGCCAAACAGCGGCGCAAGTTCGCTGGCGCTTAGCTGCCAGTGAGTACGAATATCCGGGGCGATGAAGCCAATCGCGGCGGTGTCGAAACCGTCGAGCATAACCACCAGAAAACAGCAGATGATAACGCGCCACTGCATTTTGCCGACGGGCGCGGCATCAATAAGGGCTTGTAGATCACGTCGTTGAGTCATAGCTAATGCCTCAGTGCAGGGAGATAGATGTTGTTTTTATGTTTGCTATGTTACGAGTTTGTAGAGTGAGCGATAAAATGTACAATGGCTTTTCAGGCAGAGACATAACCTGGAGGTTATAGCGAATGGCGAACTGGGCGCAGAAATTGAAATTACATCACCTGCAAACGCTGGTTGCGCTGGGCGAACAGGGCAACCTGACGCACGTCGCCCGGATGATGAATATCTCCCAGCCGGCGCTATCGAAGTGGCTATCTCAACTCGAAGATGAGATAGGCATCACGCTTTTTGAGCGCCACAGTAAAGGACTACGCCCCTCGGAAGGCGGTAAATTACTGCTCCAGCACGCCCAGCGCCTAATTAACGATCTGGAGCGTTCACAGTATGAAATCGCCCGTTTCAAGCAGGGCGGTCTGGTTGGCAGTCTGAAGATCGGCTGTTCGCCCGTGGCGACTGACTGCGTATCACAGGCGATTCTGAGCCTGCTTAACGAAATGCCGACGCTGCATCTGAATATTGAAGAGAAGGTAATGACGCCGCTGCTGCACGATTTGCTTGCCGGTCAGGTGGATGTGGTGGTAGGGCGTGTCGGCGGCCGCGCCCTGCAACTGCCGCTTAATTATCAGGTACTTTATACCGAGCCGGTCTGCTTTGTGGCGCGTCCGCACCATCCGCTGGCCGCGCGAGCGCAGATCGCCTGGAGCGATCTGGCACACTGGCGGTGGATAGTCTGGCCAACCGGCACCCCTATTCGCATCAGTATTGATAACGCCCTCGTCGATAATGGCGTCATGCTCCCGGAAAACACCATTGAATCGGCGTCAATGAACGTCAGCACCAATTTGCTGCAAAGCAGCGATATGATCTCTATTCTTTCTTTACGGCTGGCGCAACGCTATGCCAGCCAGGGGCAACTGGCGATTTTAAACTTGCCAAAAATTGAGCAAAAAGGCAGCGTAGGGATGTTCTGGCGTAAGAATGAGACGCCGTCTTTGGCCCTGAGTCGCTTTTTGTATTTTTTAGCCCAGGTTTAACGCCGCCGACCAGGGGCATTGCCCGATGTTCCTGCTGTCTATACCCACTATGCTAAGAATTCATGATGTGATCGGTAGCACGTTTTAACGTTTAATTGTATGATGAATCCATCTCATCAAGGGCTTTAAACATGAGTAAGTCACTGAATATTATCTGGCAATATATACGCGCTTTTGTATTGATTTATGCCTGTTTGTACGCAGGCATTTTTCTTGCATCACTGCTTCCTATCACTATTCCCGGCAGCATTATCGGGATGTTAATTCTGTTTGTGTTGCTGGCGCTGCAAATTCTGCCGGCAAAGTGGGTTAACCCCGGCTGCTATGTGCTGATTCGTTATATGGCGTTGCTGTTTGTGCCGATTGGCGTCGGGGTCATGCAATATTTTGATTTACTGCGCGCGCAATTCGGCCCGGTGGTGGTCTCTTGCGCTATCAGTACGCTGGTCGTTTTTGTGGTCGTAAGCTGGAGTTCACATCTGATACACGGTGAGCGTAAAGTGGTTGGGCAGAAGGGAACGAAAAAATGATGACATATATCTGGTGGTCGTTACCGCTGACGCTGGCGGTATTTTTCGCCGCCCGCAGACTGGCGGCGCATTTTAAAATGCCGTTGCTGAATCCGCTGCTGGTGGCAATGGTAGTCATTATTCCTTTTCTGTTGCTGACCGGTATTCCCTACGAGCACTACTTCAAAGGCAGCGAAGTACTTAACGATCTGCTGCAACCGGCGGTGGTGGCGCTGGCCTATCCCCTTTATGAACAGTTGCACCAGATTCGCGCGCGTTGGAAATCCATTATTAGCATCTGTTTTGTCGGCAGTCTGGTAGCGATGATTACCGGAACATCCGTTGCCTTGCTGATGGGCGCAACGCCTGAAATCGCGGCATCGGTACTGCCTAAATCCGTGACTACGCCTATCGCGATGGCGGTGGGCGGCAGCATCGGCGGCATCCCCGCGATCAGCGCGGTATGCGTAATTTTTGTCGGTATTCTGGGCGCGGTGTTTGGCCACACGCTGTTAAACGCGATGCACATCCGTACTAAAGCCGCACGCGGGCTGGCAATGGGGACCGCCTCACATGCGCTCGGTACTGCGCGCTGCGCCGAGCTGGATTACCAGGAAGGCGCGTTTAGCTCCCTGGCGCTGGTAATCTGCGGCATTATTACCTCGCTGGTAGCGCCCTTTTTGTTTCCGCTCATTCTGGCGGTAATGCGCTAACGACGGGACAAAAGACCGGGTTAAAATTTGCGATACGTCGCGCATTTTTCATTGAAGTTTCACAAGTTGCATAAGCAATGAGATTTAGATCACATATTAAGACATAGCAGGCCCGTAAACTACGGTTCCATTACATTGTTATGAGGCAACGCCATGCATCCACGTTTTCAAACTGCTTTTGCCCAGCTTGCGGATAATTTGCAATCAGCGCTGGCCCCTATCCTGGCGGACCACCATTTTCCCGCCATGCTGACCGCAGAGCAGGTCTCGACGCTTAAAAATACGGCGGGACTGGACGAAGACGCTCTGGCTTTCGCACTGTTACCTCTGGCGGCGGCCTGCGCCCGTACCGATTTGTCCCATTTTAACGTCGGCGCGATTGCGCGCGGCGTTAGCGGCAACTGGTATTTCGGCGCAAATATGGAGTTCCTGGGCGCCACCATGCAACAAACTGTGCATGCTGAACAAAGCGCGATTAGCCACGCCTGGCTACGCGGCGAAAAAGGGCTCGCCGCCGTCACCGTTAACTACACCCCTTGCGGCCACTGTCGCCAGTTTATGAACGAGCTGAACAGCGGTCTGGATCTGCGCATTCATCTGCCGGGCCGCGCGCCGCATACGTTACGCGATTATCTGCCTGACGCTTTCGGGCCAAAAGATCTGGAGATCAAAACGCTGCTGATGGACGAGCAGGATCATGGCTTTACGTTAACGGGCGATACGCTAACGCAAGCGGCGATAACGGCAGCCAATAAGAGCCATATGCCTTATAGCCACTCACCGAGCGGCGTGGCGCTGGAATGTAAAGATGGCCGTATTTTCACCGGCAGCTATGCGGAAAACGCCGCCTTTAACCCTACGCTTCCCCCGCTGCAAGGCGCGCTAAACCTGCTGAGTCTCAATGGCTATGACTATGCGGATATTCAGCGCGCGATTCTGGCGGAAAAAGGCGATGCAGCATTAATTCAATGGGATGCCACCGCCGCAACGCTGAAAGCGTTAGGTTGCCATAATATTGACCGCGTCCTTCTCGGCTAAGCAAATGTGCCGGATAGCGACGCACTGGCGTCTTATCCGGCCTGACTCTCCTCTCCCGCGACTCGATACAAGGGAAATCATGCTGAAAATCTCCGCAATCAGACGGCGGTTTCTTGCGCTACGTCTTCGGGTACAGTAGCCTGATCGTACTTTCATCCTGGTATCGAGTTTCCTGCATGTTAAAGCGCGTGTTTTACAGCCTGTTGGTCCTGGTAGGCTTGCTGCTGTTGACGGTGCTTGGCCTCGATCGGTGGATGAGCTGGAAAACAGCGCCCTATATCTATGACGAGCTACAGGATCTCCCCTACCGCCAGGTTGGCGTCGTGTTAGGGACAGCCAAATACTATCGCAAGGGTGTCATTAATCAGTACTATCGTTATCGTATCCAGGGCGCGTTAAACGCTTACAATAGCGGTAAAGTCAATTACCTGCTGCTCAGCGGCGACAATGCCCTGCAAAGCTATAACGAACCGATGACCATGCGCAAAGACCTTATCGCGGCGGGCGTCGATCCTGCGGACATTGTGCTTGATTACGCTGGCTTCCGTACGCTTGACTCCATTGTGCGTACCCGCAAAGTGTTTGATACCAACGACTTTATTATCATCACTCAGCGCTTCCACTGCGAACGCGCCTTGTTTATTGCGCTGCATATGGGCATTCAGGCGCAGTGTTACGCGGTACCTTCGCCCAAAAATATGCTGACAGTGCGCCTGCGCGAATTTGGCGCCCGCTTTAGCGCGCTGGCGGATCTCTATATTTTTAAACGCGAACCGCGTTTTTTAGGCCCGCTGGTACCTATTCCCACGCAGCATCAGGTGCCGAATGACGCCCAGGGGTATCCGGCCGTTACGCCGGAACAATTGCTTGAACTGGAAAAGAAAAAAGGGAAATGATCATGGATGTACAGACGATATT
The DNA here is from genome assembly GCF_046552515.1 of Salmonella sp. SAL00653. NCBI lineage: Bacteria > Pseudomonadati > Pseudomonadota > Gammaproteobacteria > Enterobacterales > Enterobacteriaceae > Salmonella > Salmonella sp. SAL00653. The sequence continues at coordinate 57,131 of NZ_JBGDTY010000003.1, read as the reverse complement.
TGTCATATTAGCCTTTCTGCTACTCCCGCTTTTTTGCTTCCGTGAGGCCTGGAAAGGCTGGCGAACCGGCGCGGTAGATAAAGTTGTCAAAAATGCGCGAAAACCGGTTTATGTCTATCGCCATGCCGATCCCGTACAATATTGGTCTTATCTTTTTCTTTATACCGGTTGCGGTTTTTTATTTACTGGAATGATTATTTATCTTCTTTTTTATCGTTAATCTATTTATTATCCCTTTAAAATTGAGAATAGTTATTATTATGATATAAGGAACAAATGCTGTTTTGCATTCTGGTTTCATTTTTTTGTGAATTCTTTCACAGAATCCCCTTCTTTCAATGCTTAGGCTGGCGGTAGATTTTAGATCATTAAAACGCGTTATTTGCGTTTCGCCTTAATTTATTCAAGCATTAAGGAAGATTATATGCCGCAACAAAATTATCTGGATGAACTCACGCCTGGTTTTACGCCATTACTGGCAATAAAAGAGGCTTCACGTTGTTTATTATGTCACGATGCGCCCTGTAGTCAGGATTGCCCGGCGCAAACCGATCCGGGGAAATTTATTCGTTCTATTTACTTTCGCAATTTTAAAGGCGCAGCGGAAACTATCCGGGAAAATAATGCGCTTGGTGCTGTCTGCGCCAGAGTCTGTCCGACGGAAAAATTATGCCAGCGCGGATGTACACGTTCCGGAATAGATAAACCTATTGATATTGCACGCCTGCAACGTTTTATTACCGATTTTGAACAGCAGACTGCCATGCAGATTTATCAGCCCGGGAGTAAAACACGCGGGAAAGTCGCGATTATTGGCGCGGGTCCGGCAGGTTTGCAGGCAAGCGTGACGCTCACACATTTAGGCTATGACGTCACCATTTACGAAAAACAGCCGCAGCCCGGCGGATGGCTGCGTCACGGCATCCCGGCATTTCGTCTGCCGCAAAGCGTACTCGATCAGGAAATTGCCCGCATTGTAGAAATGGGCGTCAATATTAAATGTAATTGTGACGTGGGCGGGTCGCTATCGCTTGCGCAACTCAAAGCCGAATATCGCGCCGTGCTGATGACCGTCGGGATGTCCTGTGGCTCTGATTTACCGTTATTTGAGCAAGCCAGTCACGTAGAGATTGCCGTTGATTTTTTACAGCGCGCCCGTCAGGCCGACGGCGATATTAGCGTTCCGCGTAGTGCATTAATTATTGGCGGCGGCGACGTAGCGATGGATGTCGCCAGTACGTTAAAAATTCTCGGCTGCCCTTCCGTCACCTGCGTGGCGCGGGAAGAATTAGCCCAATTTCCCGCCAGCGAAAAAGAATTTACCAGCACTCAGGCATTAGGCGTATCAATTATTGATGGCTTTACGCCTGTCGCCGTCAGCGGAAATAAAGTGACCTTCCACCATGTACGCCACTCAGGAGAACTGACGCTGGAAGCGGAAAATATTATTTTGGCCGTGGGGCAGCACGCGCGACTGGATACCTTTGCGGAGATAAAAGCGCAGCATAATATTATCGACACGCATAATTATCAAACCGACGACCCGGCGATCTTTGCCGCTGGCGATATTGTTAAAGGTGATAAGACCGTCGTTTATGCGGTAAAAACCGGAAAAGAAGCCGCTCAGGCCATTCATCATTATTTAGAGGAGGCCTGCTCATGTTAACAAAAGATTTGTCTGTTACCTTTTGCGGCGTTAAGTTTCCCAATCCGTTTTGTCTTTCTTCTTCTCCGGTAGGCAATTGTTATGAGATGTGCGCCAAAGCCTATGATACCGGCTGGGGCGGGATCGTTTTTAAAACCATTGGTTTTTTTATTGCCAACGAAGTCTCTCCACGTTTTGATCACCTGACGAAAGAAGATACCGGTTTTATTGGTTTCAAAAACATGGAGCAAATTGCTGAGCATCCGCTGGAAGAGAATCTGGCCGCCATTCGACGGCTAAAACAGGATTATCCGGATAAGGTGCTGATTGCTTCCATCATGGGGGAAAATGAGCAGCAGTGGCAGGAACTGGCGCGTCTGGTTGAAGAAGCCGGCGCGGATATGATTGAGTGTAACTTCTCTTGCCCGCAGATGACCTCGCACGCCATGGGAAGCGATGTAGGGCAAAGCCCGGAACTGGTTGAAAAATACTGCCGCGCCGTAAAACGCGGTTCATCTTTGCCAATGCTGGCGAAAATGACGCCGAATATTGGCGATATGTGTGAAGTCGCGCTGGCCGCCAAACGCGGCGGGGCCGACGGTATCGCCACCATCAACACCGTGAAATCCATTACTAACATCGACCTGAACCGCAAAATCGGGATGCCGGTGGTTAACGGTAAATCCAGTATCTCCGGTTATTCAGGAAAAGCGGTGAAACCCATTGCGCTGCGTTTTATCCAGCAGTTGCGAATGCACCCTGAGCTGCGCGATTTCCCGATTAGCGGTATCGGCGGCATTGAAACCTGGGAAGACGCTGCCGAATTTCTGCTGCTGGGCGCGGCGACCCTACAGGTGACGACAGGCATTATGCAATACGGTTACCGCATTGTAGAAGATATGGCGAGCGGCCTCAGCCACTATCTGGCCGATCAGGGATTTGCCTCATTACAGGAGATGATCGGGCTGGCGAATGGCAATATTATCCCGGCGGAAGACCTGGATCGCAGCTATATCGTCTATCCGCGGATTAATCAGGAGAAATGCGTCGGCTGCGGACGTTGCTATATCTCCTGCTATGACGGCGGTCATCAGGCGATGGAGTGGGATGAACACAGCCGCACGCCGCATTGCAATACGGAAAAATGCGTCGGTTGTCTGCTGTGCGGTCATGTCTGCCCGGTCGCCTGTATTGATTTAGGCGAGGTCAAATTTAAAAAAGGCGAAAAAGAGCACGCGTTAACGCTGTAGCTCGCGGTATGAAGCCCGGCGCGCAGTTTCGCTGCGCCGGGTTATCTGATAAGCAAGGCAATAGGTCTGGATAACTACTTCTTACGCGCGTATTTCAGCGAGTCCAGCGCCACGGCGAAAATGATAATGCCGCCTTTGATAATGTACTGCCAGTACGGGTTTACCCCGATATAGGTCAGGCCGTAGTTGATGACGGTAAAGATAATGACGCCGGTCACCACGCCGAAGACCGTACCCACTCCGCCGCTAAACGATACGCCCCCGACCACGCACGCGGCAATCGCATCCAGTTCATACATAAAGCCGAGGTTATTGGTGGCAGAACCAATACGCCCTGCTTCCAGTAAGCCGCCGAAGGCATAAAACACGCCGGAGAGCGCATAAATCATCAGCAGGTTCAGCGCCACGTTTACGCCAGAAACTTTCGCCGCTTCCGGGTTGCCGCCAATAGCAAAAATGTTTTTACCAAAGCGGGTCTTATTCCACAGCACCCAGACAAACGCTACCGCAATCAGAGCGTAAAAGGTGATGTAGGAGAGCCGGAAACTGCCCATCGCCACAAAGCCCTGCGCAAAGGTGGAAAAGCCGCTGTCAAAGCCGGAAATGGGCGAAGCGCCGACAAAGTCATAGTAAAGGGAGTTGATCCCATAAACGATAATCATCGTGCCAAGCGTGGTAATAAACGGCGTCACGTTCAGGTAAGCAATGATGATGCCGTTCACCAGGCCAATCACCGCGCCAATCGCGCAGACAATCAGGATGACCAGCGCAATCGGCATGGTCGCCATTTCCGGAAACACTTTGTTGGCGTTTTCCATTGATTGCAGTAATGTTGCCGCCACAACCGCCGCCAGCCCTACCTGACGCCCCGCCGACAGGTCTGTCCCCTGGGTGACGATGAGTCCCGCCACGCCCAGCGCGATAATAATACGTACCGAAGATTGCGTCAGAATATTACTTAAATTCAGCAAACTTAAAAAAGTCGGGTCCTGGAAAATAATAATCGCCAGCAGCACTAAAAGAACGACGTAAATTCCGCCCTCTTTCAGCCAGGTCAAAAAGCTTTTCTTGTTTAACGCACTCATAAGGAGCCCCTGATCTTAAAGGTGCAAAGAAGCAAGACGCAAAATTTCGTTTTGCGTTGTTGTTTTAGTATCGACAATGCCGGAAACGAGACCGTTACTCATCACCAGGATACGATCGGTAATCCCTAACAGCTCCGGCATTTCAGAAGAGATAATGATGATCCCCTTGCCTTTTTTCGCCAGTTCCGCAATAAGCTGATAAATTTCAAATTTTGCGCCGACATCAATGCCGCGGGTCGGTTCGTCCAGCATTAATATTTCCGGCTGCGTTAATAGCCAGCGACCAATGATCACCTTTTGCTGATTGCCGCCGGAAAGTGAACCAATTTGCGTGCGATGCCCCGGCGTTTTTACCCGCATGGAATCAATGACCCATTGGGTGTCGCTTTTCATCCGGGAATTATCCAGTAACCCCACTTTATTTTTATAATTACGGATATTCGAAATTAATGAGTTAAATCCGATATCCAGATAGGCGTAAATTCCGGTGGAACGACGCTCTTCCGTCACCAGCGCAAAACCGTGGTTAATCGCTTCGTTCGCAGTGTGATTATTAATTTTCTTGCCATGTAAAGTGATTGTCCCGGACGACTTCTCACGAATGCCAAACAGCGCTTCGACGATATCGGTACGCTTTGCCCCAACCAGACCGGCAATGCCCAGAATTTCGCCCTTGTGCAAATCAAAGGAGACATCGCGAATGGAAGGCTGGCGCAGCGAGGTCAGGTTACGTACTCCAGAATCACGTCGCCCGGCTTATTTTCTTTATCCGGGAAGCGCTGGTTCAGGGAACGCCCGACCATCATCGCAATGATCTTATCCATATCCAGCCCTTCCAGCGGCTGGGTGGCAATCCACTGACCGTCGCGCAAGATAGTAATTTCATCGCACAATTGAAAAATTTCTTCCATTTTATGCGAGATATAAACAATGCCGCAGCCGCGTTCTTTCAGCTTGCGAATAATGGTGAACAGATGATTAACCTCTTTCTCAGTTAGCGATGAGGTCGGTTCATCCATAATAACGATCTTAGCGTTATAGGAAAACGCCTTCGCAATTTCGATCATCTGCATTTGCGAAACGGATAACGTTCCTACGCGCGCGCGGGTCAATATCGATATCCAGCTCATCAAATATCGCATTGGTATCCTGGTACATTTTATCCTGGTCGACAAACATACCTTTGGTGGGATAACGTCCCAGCCACATGTTATCCATGACCGAACGTTGTAATACCAGGTTTAACTCCTGGTGTACCATCGAAATCCCATTCTCCAGCGCTTCTTTCGCCGAATGGAAGTCCACTTCTTTTCCCTGAAATACAATGCTGCCGGAATCTTTTTGGTAAATACCGAAAAGACATTTTAATAATGTTGATTTGCCTGCGCCGTTTTCGCCCATTAATGCATGAATAGAGTGCGGACGAACGTTTAAGTTGACATTATCAAGCGCTTTCACGCCGGGAAATGATTTGTTAATGCCACGCATTTCCAACAAATATTCACCCGACGACGGAGAAATCGTGCTGCCCATAATGATACCCTGTCGGCCTTTTTAATTATGACTATCCGCGCCGGATGGCAAAAGAAATACGTTATCCGGTCTGCGGCGCGTCACCCTTCCACGGTTTCAGGGCGCAACAAAATTGCGCCCACAGACGGAAAAGTTATTTTTGGGTAAATTCGCTCAGATTGTCTTTGTCCACGCCGACATAAGGCACGCGCACGATTTTGTTCTCAATCTTCCAGGTGGTGCCGTCAGCCGCGCCCTTGCCTTCGGCGAGGTTTTTCGCCAGATCGAATGTCGCTTTCGCCTGATTGTTGGCGTCATTCAGTACCGTACCGGCCATCGCGCCCGACTTCACCAGCGCCAGAGCTTCCGGTAACGCATCGACGCCAAAGACCGGAACCGACGATTTATTATGCGCTTTCAGCGCCTCTACCGCGCCCATCGCCATCGCATCGTTATTCGCGATAACCACTTCAATCTTGTTAGCGTTCGGGCCAGATAGCCAGGCATCCATCTTATCTTTTGCCTGCGCGGTATCCCACATGGCGGTGTCTAACGCCAGTTGCTCGGTCTGAATACCTTTATCATTTAACTCTTTCACCACATACGTCGTACGGGCTTCAGCATCCGGGTGCCCCGGCTCGCCTTTCAGCAGAACATACTGAATTTTACCGTCTTTATTCAGATCCCAACCCTGATTCGCCTGCCAGTGTTTGGCAATCAAGTCGCCCTGAATCACACCGGATTCTTTAGAGTCAGTCCCGACATAATACGCCTTGTCATAGCTGTCCAGCGCTTTGCGGGAAGGCTCTTTGTTAAAGAACACCACCGGCACATTTTGCCCGCGCGCTTTCTCAATCACCGTACCAGCGGCTGCCGGGTCGACCAGGTTAATCGCCAGAGCTTTAACCCCTTTCGCCAATAAAACGTCAATTTGATCATTCTGTTTGGACTGATCGTTTTGCGAGTCATTCATCAGTAGCTGAACATCCGGCGCGGATTTGCCATCTTTTTCAATAGCCTTACGCACCACGGACATAAAGTTATCGTCATATTTATAAATCGTCACGCCAATACGAGTATCAGCCGCGTGCGCGTGCGCGCCGAATAACAGACTTGCCATCACGGCAGAAAGGGTCAGTACCTTCTTATTCATGGTAGCTCCGGTTTTATTATGTAGGGTATAGCGTAAAAAAATGCCCGGCTGTTCAGCACATTAACGCGTGTTACTGAACGCCGAAGCGTATTTAGAGCCTATCTCACCAGGCGTTATTGGCGCAGCCAGTTTGGACACGGACAGCGCGCAAAAACCGGAGCGTACACGTAGTACGTGAGGTTTGACTCGCTACGCTCGCCCTTCGAGCCGCCGCTAGCGGCGTTCAAAACGCTAACGCGTTTTGGCGAGCACTGCCCAGGTCCAAAATGGCAAGTAAAATAGCCCTAATGGGATAGGCTCTTATTCAACTCTTTATTTTTGTCCGGTAGTCGCGGGATATTGTGATAACGGTTTTTATAAGCGAAATACCCCAGCAAAACTGACAACTAATTGTTACACATTAGTTACAGTGCGACAAACGTTGTCATCATAGCTATCACAATGTTAATAAACTGTGAATTTACTCACAGATTGAAAACGGTTACATGCGGGGCGTAATCAGTTAGTGATCAGTACCGCATTCTGTCGCCACGCCACCGAATGGCGCCGCACCAAGGTCGGCATAAAGCAGTGCGTCGCCGTGATATCCAGCGTGCCTGCAGCCCCCTGTAACGCCAGCTCGGTCGCGATTTTCGCCATAGAAGCAATAGGATAGCGCACGGTAGTCAACTGAGGATCGGTATAACGAGCAATAGGGATATCGTCGAAACCGATGACAGACAGATGCAAGGGAATGGCGATGCCGTTATCTTTTAACGCCGTCAGCGCGCCCGCCGCCATGTTATCGTTATAGGCAAATACCGCCGTCAGTTGCAGATTGCGTCCCAGCAACTCAACCATTGCCGACTCGCCGCCCTGCATGTCCGGCGTGCCGGTGCCTATCCAGCTCTCCGACGCAGCAATCCCCTGCTCTTGCAGCGCGTGTAACCACCCTTCTCTGCGCATCGCGTCATCTTCAATACGGTGGCTGGAGGCCAGGTAGCCGATGCGTTGATGTCCATTATTCAGCAACATTCGGGTAGCCATTCTGGCGCCGCTCACATTGTCGAGACAAACACAACGATGCGCATAACCCGGCACGATACGGTTAATCAGCACCATACCGGGGATCTGATCCATAAAGTCGCTCAGCTCGCGATCGGTTAAGGCTTTTGAGTGAACAATCAATGCGTTACAACGCTGACGGATCAAGACTTCAATCGCATGGCGCTCTTTTTCCGCCTCATGATAACTGTTGCCAATGAGAACATATTTCTGGTGCTGCTGCGCGACCAGATCTACGGCTTTCACCAGAGCGCCGAAAAAGGCATCGGAAACATCCATGACCACGACGCCGATGGTATCGCTCACCTGGGTGGCCAGCGCTTGCGCATTCGCATTTGGCCGATATCCCAGCAGGGTGACGGCCTGCATAACGGCGTCACGGGTGTCGGGACTGACCAACGCGCTGTTATTCAGTACGCGGGAAACGGTCGCTACAAACACGCCAGCCTGGCGCGCTACATCACGAATGGTGATCATATTCACTGCCCTGTTTGAGTTCAAAAATGCTCACAAATGCCCCGTTAGCAGGCGGCTATTTTGTCAGCACCCTGCCCAGGGCTGCGTGAGAAACATCACAGGGATGGAAACGGTTACAGCCATTTTGTTAATGAATGTGATCCAGATCGTTATCTGAGCGATCCTGACGCGCGCAACGTGAGTTGACGCCATAACCACTCGACCGGTCCCTGTCGCCAGAAACGTAGCCAGATGACGGAAAAGAGAAGGTTTATTGCCCATACCGGAACGACAAAGAACAAGAGTTCCAGCCGATTGAATTCCATAAATAAGCCAAACTGATAAAACAGCGTGGTACAGATGATCGTCTGCAGCAGATAATTGGTCAGCGCCATTCGCCCTACGCAGGCAATGGCAAGCGTCAGTCTGCATCGGCTAAGCTGCGGCCAGAAGCCAAACATCAGCGCGGCATAGCCCAGCGTTTGCAACGGCGCGCTCAGTTCGCGCGGCGCCTGCAATAAGAAGGCGCACCAGCGGTACGCCCAGTCCAGCCGCCATTGTAAGATGACCGCAGGCAGGTTGATCATTAGCCCTAACGCCACCAGCAGAGCCCCGGTACGGCGATAGTGCCGCAGACTGTACTGACCTTTCAGCCAGCCGCTACGCATTAGCGCGGCGCCCAGCAGCATCATACCCGCCAGTTGCCAGCCATACTGCGCGCCGAGCGCCAGTAAACTATTCGACAGCATCTCTGCCCGGTTGCTGATAGCCTCCATGCCGCCATTCAGCTTCCAGTATTTTTCATACAATATTGCCGACGCATCCGGCGTCCAGGCGCGGCTGGTTTCGCTACTCGATACCACGCCCAGCAGCAGTAGCACGCCAATCCCGACCAGATAAAGGAGTATGCCAGTATTGAACAGGCTTTTTACCGAAGGCGCGTCGCGTACCTGTCGCCAGCAAATTAACCCGACCAGACCGTAGGCCAGCAGAATGTCGCCGTCCCAAAAGAATAACGCATGGATAAAACCTAACAGTACCAATAGCGTTAAGCGCGACTGAATCCACTGTTTACCACGCGGAAGCAGCATTTGTAGCCCCGCGCCAAACAACAACGCGAACAGAGTAAGAAACTTAGCCTGCGCCACAATATCGAGAATCGCCCAGGACCAGGCGTCTTCGGGAACGATCGCGCCGTACCAGGCGGGATTGAGATAAGCCGCCTTCGGCAATCCAAAGGCGCTAATGTTAAGAAGCAGGATACCGAGGATAGCGACGCCACGTACAAAATCCAGCGTGACATTACGTTCCATCGTCTCCGCCTTAATCATGGATGATGGCGAACGGCACGCAGAAACTCCTGGCGCGTATTCTGGCTGGACTTAAACAATCCGCCCAGCGACGTCGTCGTCGTGGCGCTGGTTGCGTCACGAATACCGCGCGCTTTCACGCAGTAATGCACCGCATCAATCGATACCGCTACATTATTGGTGCCGAGCAAGGTTTGCAGCACCGTCAGAATTTGTTGGGTCAAACGTTCCTGAACCTGCGGACGCTGGGCGAAGAATTGCACGATGCGGTTAATTTTCGACAGGCCGATCACGGAATCTTTGGGGATATACGCGACGGTCGCTTTGCCATCAATGGTCACAAAGTGATGTTCACAGGTGCTGGTCAGCGTGATATCGCGGACGGTGACCATTTCATCCACCTTCATTTTATTTTCAATGAGGGTAATTTTCGGGAAATTAGCATAGTCGAGGCCGGCGAAAATCTCGTCAACGTACATCTTAGCGATACGATGCGGCGTTTCCATCAGACTGTCATCGCTCAAATCGAGATTCAGCAACTGCATAATCTCAGTCATATGCCCTGCGATAAGGCTTTTTCGCGTTTCATTATCCAGTTCATCCATAGGCGGGCGCAGCGGCGTTTCCAGCCCCCGGGCAACCAGCGCGTCATGAACCAGGGCCGCTTCTTTACTGAGTGATGGCATTAATCGTGTTCTCCTGCAGGTGTGGCGCCTCTGCCCTGCATGGGGCAAAGTTTGTCAATATTGTGACAGTGCGATTATTGTGCGTGAGGTGGCGCACATAATCCAGTATTCACGCCCATAATTGTTGAAATTGTCGCTGCCTTTCATGACATCTTTTCCGGTGCGAGAATGCTGGCAGGACAAAGGGCATATTTGTTAACGCAACGTTATTTAAATGATGTAGCATGTTTATGTATTACGGAAGTGAAAGTTACTCACAACGCGGTGAATAATCTGTATTATGAAGAATCTGCATACCTTATCAGGTTCACCATAAAAGGAGCCCCCGCATGGAAATGCTCGAAGAGCACCGATGTTTTGGCGGCTGGCAGCAGCGCTGGCGTCATCATGCCGCCACGCTAAACTGCGCCATGACATTCAGCATTTTTCTTCCGCCGACTCAGGATAATGAACCGCCTCCGGTACTGTACTGGTTGTCCGGGTTGACCTGCAATGATGAGAATTTTACCACCAAAGCAGGCGCGCAGCGTATCGCAGCAGAACTGGACATTGTATTGGTGATGCCGGATACCAGTCCACGCGGTGAACAGGTCGCCGACGATAGCGGATACGATTTAGGCCACGGCGCCGGGTTTTATCTCAATGCCACACAGCCGCCCTGGGCCAGCCATTATCGCATGTACGATTACCTGCGCGATGAACTTCCGGCGCTTATCCAGACACAGTTTAACGTCAGCGACCGTTGCGCCATCAGCGGGCACTCGATGGGCGGCCACGGCGCATTAATCATGGCGCTGAAAAATCCGGGTAAATACACCAGCGTCTCTGCTTTTGCGCCTATCGTCAACCCCAGCCGCGTGCCGTGGGGAATCAAAGCGCTTACCGCTTATCTCGGCGAAGATGAATCAGCCTGGACTGATTGGGATAGCTGCGAATTAATGCTGGCCAGCCAGCCGCAGGACGCCATTCCTGTGCTCATCGATCAGGGCGACAGCGATCAATTCCTCGCCGATCAGCTTCAGCCCGCCGTACTGGCGGAAGCCGCGCGGCAAACCGCCTGGCCGATGACGCTACGAATCCAGCCTGGCTACGATCATAGCTATTATTTTATTGCGTCCTTCATCGAGGACCATCTGCGCTTTCATGCCCGGTATTTACGGGACGAGCGTGAGACGTCACCAACATAATGAATTTTCCAGCGCCGCGCTGTAATTCACCTCCTCCGACTGCGGCGCGGAAGATTTATTATTTAAATCCGCGGCCTGCTGGCGTACCTGAAGGCGGCCGCTGCCCTCTCCGCCTTCATAACTTTCGTGAAAATTACGCAGCTCGGATTCAAACAGCACCGCATCAAGATTATGCAACTTATCCAGCGCCCGCAGGAGAGAAATTAACGTATCAAGATTGAGCCCTCCCCCCTTCTCGATACGCTTGATGGTGGCAATGCCAACGTGCGCGCGATCGGCAAGCTGCTGCTGGGTCATCGAAAGAGACAGACGCGTCTCCTTTAAGCGGGCGCACAACGACAGGATAATCTCGTCGTTATTCATCGTATTGTATTTCACGCTGTTACCCTCTCTTGCGCGGCTGAATTTTCCCCAGCGAACCATGATACGTTTCACGGTATTTAGCGCTCATGTCTTTACCGGTCTCGTACATCGCAGCAATGATCTCATCGAGCGAAATACAGGGTTCGCTTACGCGACTCATCGCCATCGTCGCCGCGTTTATCGCTTTCACGGCAGAGATGGCATTTCTCTCTATGCAGGGAATTTGTACCTGCCCGCCCAGCGGATCGCAGGTCAATCCCAGATGATGTTCCATGGCAATTTCAGCGGCGCTCAGCGTTTGCTCCACGGATGCGCCCATCAGTTCAGCCAGGCCCGCCGCCGCCATTGAGCACGCCACGCCGATTTCCCCCTGACAGCCCACTTCAGATCCCAGAATAGAGGCGTTTTGTTTAAACAATATCGCGATAGCGGCGGCGGCCAGGAAGAAACGGGTCAGAGCACCGGGCTCCAGCGGCGTGACAAATTTATCATACCAGCAGAGCGCTGCCGGAATGATGCCGCACGCGCCATTGGTTGGCGCGGTAACAATCTGTCCGCCGCTGGCATTTTCTTCGCTTACCGCAATCGCGAAGGCATTGACCCAGTTCAGCGCGGTTAAAAAATCGCTGGCGGAGCGGTTAGCCTGTAACGTCTTATGTAACGCACAGGCGCGCCGCGGTACCTGATAGGGGCCGGGTAATACCCCCTCAGTATGCAGGCCGCGATAAACCGCCTGCTGCATCACGTCCCATATTTGCGCCAGATAATTCTGCAACGTCTGTGGCGAGTGGCGGCACAGCTCATTTTTCATCATCAGCGCCGCCACGGACAGGCCGTTACGCCGACACAGCGCCAGCAACTGCGCGGCATGACTAAATTCAAAGGGCGACACTGTACGCAAAGGAAGCGATGGCGTCAGCGGCTCGCCATGTTTGCGGACCTGCCCGGCGCCGGTCGAAAACCAGGTCTCTTCATACACCGTGAAATAATCATCTCTGGCGCGAAACGTCATGGCATAAGGATGGCCTGGATGCGCCTGGTGATTGGCGATAATCTTGACTTTTATCGTGATTCCGCCCGCGTCGGAGAGCGGGAGTTCGATTTTGTTTTCATTTTCCGCACGCTTAATCACCGCCATATGCGAACGGAGATCGACATTCTCCGGCTGGCAACCCAGTAGCCCAAGATAAAGGGCGGTATCCACATTGTGGCACTTGCGGCTTAACGATAACGCGCCATACAGCTCGATTTCAATTTCCCGAATTAGCGGCAACGTCTCTTGTTCTCTGAGCAATGAAATAAAGTGACAGGCGGCGCGCATCGGCCCTACGGTACGTGAGCTGGATGGACCTATTACTATTTTGAATATATCAAGGCAACTCTCCATCGTTATACCAATCCTTTCAGTGTCATTCGCGTTCAGTAATAAATAACATCCTCGCACAGTTGGCATATCAAAAGTGATACCTTTTGTGTCTGAACTTTACCTGGTATCAAAAACAACGCTTTTTTAGCCCTTTTCTGGCTGTGATATCTGTGATAGCACGAGATTCCACGCCGCAAAAGAGCCATTATAATACCCGTAAATTAAGGGAGTTATCATATGAGCATTATTTATTTTATTACTACACAGGATATCGATACGTTTCAGAAGAAATTACAGGAAACGTTATTTAATGCCGTCACCATGCCGTTTCCGCTATTATTTGATAAACGTTATGCCGCGCTTATCAATACCGCTTATTTAAAGCTTACGCTGCCAGCGGAACGTCTGACGCCTGAATTTTATCGCTATTTACGCGAACTCTCATTGCAATGGCAGTTTGATTTTTTTATTAAGCCGCAGCCACTGCCTGCTAACGGTATTATCGCGTTTGATATGGACTCGACATTTATTGCGGAAGAAGGCGTGGATGAAATTGCCCGCGAGCTTGGCATGTCGACGCAAATCACCGCCATTACCCAACAGGCGATGGAGGGCAAGCTTGATTTTAACGCCAGTTTTACCCGACGTATTGGAATGTTGAAAGGCACACCGAAAGCAGTGCTGAACGCCGTATGCGATCGCATGACCCTTTCGCCAGACCTGTTAACTATTCTGCCAGTCATCAAGGCCAAAGGATTTAAAACCGCGATTATCTCCGGGGGACTGGATATATTCACCCAGCGTCTAAAAGCGCGGTATCAACTGGATTATGCCTTTTCGAATACGGTTGAAATACGCGATAACGTTCTGACGGATAACATTACCTTGCCGATTATGAACGCCGCAAACAAAAAACAGACGCTGGTTGACCTGGCTGCCCGGTTAAATATTGCCACGGAGAATATTATTGCCTGCGGCGATGGCGCCAACGATCTGCCGATGTTAGAACATGCTGGCACCGGTATTGCCTGGAAAGCGAAGCCGGTTGTGCGGGAAAAAATCCACCATCAGATTAATTATCACGGTTTCGAATTGCTTCTTTTTCTTATTGAAGATGAATTATAACGCGACTCACCTCGCCGGAAGGGAATTTTAAAATGAGTATAAAAACATTTATTTTCAGCCAGCCCGATAAGCCGATTGAAAAAGAGAAAAAAGAGATAGACCAGACCTATAAAAAATTTCGTTTTGAGATTATCGCCTCGGTCTTTATCTCTTATGCCGTCTTTTATCTTACCCGTAAAAACTTCTCCGCCGCGATGCCGGCCATGCTGACGGAAACGTCGCTGACCGCAGAAGACTTCGCCATTATGTCTTCTATTTTTTACATTCTTTATGGCGCGATGAAGTTTGTCGGCGGGATGCTGGTCGATAAAATTAACCCGAAAGCCATGACCGGCCCGGTGCTGATTGGCGTGGGGATTGTAAATATTCTGTTCGGTTTTTCCGATAGCGTGGCAGCATTCTACGTACTGTACAGCCTCAACGCGATATTACAGGGCACCAGCTTTCCGCCGATGGCGAAAATTATGGCCTCGTGGTTTTCGAAAAACGAACGGGGGCGCTGGTGGGCTATCGTTGAAGCGGCGCACAATATCGGCGGCAGCCTCGCGCCGCTGCTGACCAGTTTTGCTATCGCCTTTAGCGGTAGCTGGAAAATGGGGTTTTATGTTCCCGGCGCCATTTCGCTGCTGATGGGGATAGTGGCGCTATTTACCATTAAAGATCGTCCCGGTACGTTAGGTTTGCCCAACGTGGGGCAGTGGCGTAACGACCCGACGGAACTGGCCCAGGTCAAGGCCAGCCCGGTCAACCTGAGCTTCTGGCAGATTTTTGTGAAATATATCCTGACCAATCCACTGGTATGGATCATTATTATCGGTGATATGTCGGTTTATATTGCGCGCACCATCCTTAACGACTGGCCGCAGATTTACTATTCGCAGGTTCACGGCTGGAGCCTGATAAAAGCGAACTCGATTATTTCCTGGTTTGAGGCGGGCGGACTGGCGGGTGGGTTGCTGGCAGGCTACTTGTCTGACTTTATGTTCAAAAGTAACCGCTGGATGACCGGATTAATCTTCGCGTTAGCGCTGTGCATATGCATCGTGCTGGTGCCGCTGGTTCAGGATACCTCTTACACCCTCACCGCGATTCTGTTCACCATCATGGGCTTCGCCTTATACGGACCGCATATGCTTTTTGCCGTCGGCTGTCTGGATGTGACCCATAAGGATGCGGCGGGATCGATTACCGGCTTTCGGGGATTGTTCAGCTATGTCGGCGCGGCAATGGCCGGTGTGCCGGTAATTATGGTGAAAAATAGCTGGGCGTGGTCGGGCGTTTATATCTATGCGTTAATCGCCATTCTGCTAACGACTCTGTCGCTGGCGCTGCTCTCCAGGCTGCATCGGTTATAACATTCTGGCGACAGCGGCAAAACGCGGCTGTCGCCAGTCTCTGTCAGAAACGGTAATCCACCGCCATAAAGTAACGACGTCCGTCTTCGGTATAACCGTAGTCGTCGCGTTTGAGATCTTTATCGCCCACGTTCAGAACGCCCGCACGCAGTTTAACGTTTTTCGTCGCCTGCCATGCCGCGCCGGTATCCCAGACCACGTACCCGCCCGGCGTTTTCGCCGTTGCGCTGTCGGCCCGCTTACGTCCGGTATAATTCCCTGATACGTAGAATGACCAGTCTTCAAGCTGCGCCGGTTTCCAGTCAAGCGTACCGTTCGCGGTGTGGAACGGCAGATCGGAAAGCGGCTTGTTCCCGCCATTACTGACATCGCGTCCGTCGTTATAGGTGTAATTCAACGACAGTTTCCACGCCTCGTTAAACGGAACTTTCAACTCGGTTTCCACACCCTGAATACGTGCTTTATTCACGTTGTAATAACGGAAGACCGGAACGCGCTGTCCCCGACTGTTGGTTTCGAAGCCGACAAAGTTGGAATAGCCGGGCGCGGCGTTAACGTCAGGGGTACGGCTAATGCTGATGCGATTGTCCACATCGTTACGGAACGTGGTAACGCTCGCTTCCACGCCCTCCAGTATGCCTTCTTCGCCCCGGTAATAAAGGCCGAGCTCCCAGCTTTCACTGGTTTCAGGTTTCAGATCCGGGCTACCGACAATACGGCATCCGCCACGGCAGGAGTTGGTCGCCCAGTCCGGGCTTAATTGCAATAGCGACGGCGCTTTAAAGGCCGTGGCCCACCCACCTTTCACCGTCAGGGTATCCGTTGCGTTATAGACCAGATAAGCACGCGGGCTCCAGTGATCGCCATAGGTTTCATGGTCATCCATACGAATACCGGTGGTCAGCGCCAGCGGTTCGAAGATGCGCCACTCATCTTCAAGGAACAGAGCATACTGGCTGGCGGAGGTTTTAGTACTGGAACCGCCGGTCAGGTTCACCGCATCGCTCAGTTTATCGTGACGCCATTCGCCGCCGAAGGTGAGGAACTGGTTGACAGACGCTAACGGCAGAACGTATTTCCCGTCAATCGAATTGCTTTCTGACGTGATAGGGCTACTGTTGCCGGGGTTTTTGTTTTCCACCTTTTCGCCGTAGAACTTGAGCTCGCTATTGCCGAGATCCCAACGACCGTTATGGCTCAACGCATAGTTTTGCCGTTCCAGACGGTTTTTATCCAGCGAGTCGGAGTCCCGGTCCTGGCGATCAAAACCGTAGCCTGCGGTAACGTCATGATTTTCGTTTGGTGTCCAGGCAAACTCGACATTTCCATCCCGGCTGGTAAATCCTTCAATGCGCGGCGTTTCACCCGTAGCGGTGGTGGCGGAACTCTGCTGCTCGTCTTTTTCGCGTTTCGCCAGGCTACCGTAGGCTTTCATTCCCAGCACGCCGTCGATCAGCGGACCGCTGGTAAAGAACTGACCGTTATAAGTATCGCCACGGTCGCGATGTTCCTGAATAGTGGAGTCAACCGTGACGCTGCCGTGCCATTTCTGACCAATTTTTTTGGTGATAATGTTGACCACGCCGCCCAGCGCATCGGAACCATACAGCGAGGACATGGGGCCACGCACCACTTCAATGCATTCGATAGCGTCAACCGGTATCCAGTTCAGATCAAAATCATTATGGCGGAAGACCGCGTTACGGGAGTTAACGCGCTTACCGTCGATCAGGATCAGCGTATAACTGCTGTCCAGACCACGAATACTCACGCCTTTACGGTTATCCCCTTCGTTAGTGAGCTGTACGCCCGGTACCTCTTTCAGGACATCTTTCAGGTTTTGCACGGGCCTGCGCTGTAAATCTTGCTGGGTAATGACGCTGATACTTGCTGGCGCATCTTTTAGATTTTGTTCGATGGCGGACGCGGTAACGACCATGGTTTCACCATCATCCGTTGCCGCGGCAACCGGCCAAGCCAACGTAACTGCGGACATACAAAGCCCTACCCGAACGAAAGGGTTAAACCTAAACATTCCATTTCTCCATGAGGTAAATACGACAAAAAAATCGGTTATCGCTCACAACGCATTACGTTTCGCCTGCGATAACGGTTATCACGGCGAACTCTTTTTATGCAGGCGAGTCGGGCTCATGAGTGACGGTCGCGCCCGAATCTTCATCCTTTCTGATTTCGAGCGTAACGATAAAGCAAACAATAATAATTATCAATTTAATTGTTAATAATTATGTCATTTGAACCAATCATAAAGAAAAAACAAAAAACCCTCTCGAATGAGAGGGTTAGAAGGGTCAGGTTCAGGCTGTCCGTGCCGGATAGCGGCATAAAGCCTATCCGGCCTATGACGAGAATACCGCGTTACTTTTTAACGCGTTCCGGGAAGTGCATTTCGCTATAGCGCACGAAATGCGTACCTTTTATCAGCTTGTAGCCGAACCAGATAAGCAGGAACAGCGGAATACCGATATAGGTCGCCGCGACGCCGCCCCAGTCGATGGTATCTTTCAGGAACGCTTCATAGTTCTGCCCCAACGTAATAATCAGGCACAGTACAAAGGCGAAAATCGGCCCCAGCGGGAAGAACCCGGAACGGTACGGCAAATCATTCACATCATACCCTTGTAACACGTAACCGCGACGGAAGCGATAATGGCTAATGGCAATCCCCAGCCAGGCGATGAAGCCCGTCATACCGGAGGTGTTCAACAGCCACAGATAGACCGTCTGGTTGCCGAACATTGAGGTCAAAAAGCAAAGACCGGCAATCACGGTGGTGGCATAAAGCGCATTGCGCGGTACGCCGCCGCGGGACAATTTCGCAAAAATACGCGGGGCCTTACCGTCACAGGCCAGGGTGTAGAGCATACGGGTCGAGGCATACATCCCGGAGTTACCCGCAGACAGTACCGCCGTCAGGATAACCGCATTCATTATCGCCGCCGCAGACAACAAGCCCGCATGCTGGAACACTAAGGTAAACGGACTGACGCTAATGTCTTTGACGTCGTTACGCAGCAGATTTGGATCGGTATAAGGAATGATTAGGCTGATAATCAAAATCGCGAAAACATAAAACAGCAGAATACGCCAGAATACCTGACGCACCGCGCGCGGAATATTCTTCTCCGGGTTTTCAGATTCCCCGGCGGCAATACCAATCAGCTCGGTTCCCTGGAAAGAGAAGCCCACGATCATCGCGACGCCAATCATTGCCGCAAAACCGCCAGCGAAAGGCGCATCGCCCGTCGTCCAGTTGCTCCAGCCGACCGGCTCGACACCTTTAAAGATGCCGATAATCATCGCTACGCCAACGATGATGAAGATAATAACGGTCGCGACTTTAATTAACGAGAACCAGTACTCCGCCTCGCCAAAACCGCGTACAGAAATGTAGTTCAGCAAAAAAATGACGCAGAGGAATAGCGCGCTCCAGATCCAGCCCGGCGTGTCCGGGAACCACCAGCCCATCACCAATTGCGCGGCAACCAGGTCAACAGCGATAGTCACCGCCCAGTTGTACCAGTAGTTCCAGCCCAGCGCGAAACCAAAGCCTTCTTCCACATAGTTCTGACCATATGTCGCAAACGAGCCAGATACTGGCATATAGGCCGCCAGCTCGCCAAGACTGGTCATCAGGAAGTAGACCATCAAACCAATCAGAATATAAGAAAACAGCGCGCCGCCTGGCCCCGCCTGAGAAATTGTCGCACCAGATGCAACGAAAAGACCTGTCCCGATGGAGCCGCCAATGGCAATCATCGTCAGGTGACGCGCCTTTAATTCGCGACGTAGCGCGGGCGCTTCTGTGGTTTTAGTTTTGGAACCCATGTGAAAATGCTATCCATCCAAAAAATGAGGCGCGATTGTAACAGACGAAATACTATCCTTCCGACACAAATGCGCGGTTATAAGAGACCTTCATGACCGGCCACGGATTATAAGTAAAGCAGAGAATAACGTATACGTAAGCGGATACTAAAAATGGCGATGCCGCCCGGGCAGCCCTCCTCTTCACCTTTATTCACAGTAACTCAAAAAACGCTGCAACGCGTTAGAAAGATGTTTCTGCCGATGATGAACACGCCACAACGTGCGCACCAGGCGCGGTAACGGCACCGCGACTTCGCCCAGGGTTCCCGCCTGGAGTTGTTCAGCAATCACCCGGCGCGATAAACAGCTTATCCCCAGTCCATGACGCACCGCATGTTTGATCGCTTCTGAATTCCCCAACTCCATCGCCATATGAAAGCGCGGCAAATGCGACAACAGCAAATAATCGACAATTTCCCGCGTACCGGAACCGCGCTCGCGTAAAATCCATGGGGATGCCGCAAGCTGTTCCAGCGTCACCGGCCCCTGCGTCAGCGGCGAGGACGGCGCGGCAAAGACCACCAGCTCATCTTCCAGCCACGGCTCAGAGATAATCTCTGTACTGTGACACGGCCCTTCAATCAGGCCGATATCAACCCGAAAATCCAGCACCGCGTTAATCACGTCCTGGCTGTTTCCCACGCTGAGTTCCAGCGGCAAGGCCGGATAATGCTGGCGATAGCTGGCAATCATGGCGGGTAAAATGTAATTGCCGATGGTGCTACTGGCATAAACCCGTATCGCGCCGTTATCTTCACGAAATAGCTGCTCAATTTCTACCGCTTGCTCCAGCAATGCCAGCGCGCGCGGGTATAACAAGCGCCCGTGTTCGTTGACCACCAGCCGTTTCCCCACCCGATCAAACAACTGTACGCCGAGCTGACCTTCCAGATCGGTGAGCGCGGCGCTAACGGCAGACTGCGATAATGACAGCATGACCGACGCCTGGGTTGTTGAACCGCTTTTCAGTACTTCAGCAAACACTTCAAGTTGTCGTAGCGTAATATGCATAGTCGTATCCCACCGATAGCGTTTCACTTACCACTTATAAAGATTAATTATAAATATATAATCAATTTTATTTTTAAACCAGATCACCGTAACCTTATTGTCCATATACAGGAGAAGGTTATGACAGAACTCACCTTGCAGAATCATCGTCGTACAATGTGGCATTTTATACCGGGGCTCGCTCTGAGCGCCGTCATTACAGGAGTCGCCCTGTGGGGCGGCGCTATCCCTGCCGTTGCAGGCGCGGGGTTCAGCGCCCTGACCCTGGCTATCCTGCTGGGTATGGTTATCGGGAATACCGTCTATCCACAAATATGGAAACAATGCGACGGCGGCGTGCTGTTTGCAAAACAACATTTACTGCGTTTAGGGATTATCCTTTACGGCTTCCGCCTTACCTTTTCACAAATCGCCGATGTGGGTATTAGCGGTATTGTGATTGACGTATTAACGCTTTCCAGCACGTTCATGCTGGCCTGCTTCTTAGGCCAAAAAGTCTTTGGTCTGGACAGGCACACCAGCTGGCTGATTGGCGCCGGTAGCAGTATCTGCGGCGCGGCGGCGGTACTGGCGACAGAACCGGTGGTAAAAGCGGAAGCCAGTAAGGTTACTGTAGCCGTCGCGACTGTCGTTATTTTCGGCACCATCGCTATTTTCCTTTACCCGGCAATGTATCCGCTGCTGGCGCACTGGTTCAGCCCGGAAACTTACGGCATCTATATCGGCTCAACCATGCATGAAGTCGCGCAAGTGGTCGCAGCGGGTCATGCCGTTAGCCCGGATGCGGAAAATGCGGCAGTTATCGCTAAGATGCTGCGTGTCATGATGCTGGCGCCGTTCCTGATCATTCTGGCGGCACGCGTTAAACAGCTTTCACCGGCGACCGGCGCGGAAAAAAGCAAAATTACCATTCCGTGGTTTGCTATTTTCTTCATCGTAGTGGCGATCTTCAACTCTTTCCACCTGCTGCCGAAAGCCGTGGTGGATATGCTGGTGACGCTGGACACAGTGCTGCTGGCGATGGCGATGGCGGCATTGGGTCTGACCACTCACGTTAGCGCATTGAAAAAAGCGGGGGCGAAACCGCTGCTGATGGCGCTGGCACTATTCGCCTGGCTGATTATTGGCGGTGGCGCCATTAACGTCCTAATCCATAGCCTTATCGCATAAATTATTACGTTTCACGCCTGTTAACCCGTTATCATAGCGTTCGTAATGAACCGTTAGCGGGTTTAACAGGAGTCTTTTATGAAATACATCGGAGCGCACGTCAGCGCTGCTGGCGGTCTGGCTAACGCCCCTGCCCGCGCGGCTGAAATTGTCGCAACGGCCTTTGCGCTTTTCACAAAAAACCAGCGTCAGTGGCGTGCCGCCCCCCTTACTCCCCAGGTCATTGATGACTTTAAAATCGCCTGTGAAAAGTATCATTTCTCGGCGGCGCAAATTCTTCCCCACGATAGTTACCTGATTAATCTGGGCCATCCGGTCAGTGAAGCGCTGGAAAAATCACGCGATGCCTTTCTCGATGAAATGCAGCGCTGTGAACAACTCGGCTTAACCTTGCTTAATTTTCATCCCGGTAGCCATCTGATGCAGATTGCACAGGAGGATTGCCTGGCGCGGATCGCGGAATCCATCAATATTGCCCTCGCGCAGACCGAGGGCGTTACGGCGGTTATCGAAAATACAGCCGGTCAGGGCAGTAATCTGGGGTTTGAGTTTGAGCAGTTAGCCGCCATCATCGACGGCGTGGAAGATAAGTCGCGCGTTGGCGTCTGTATCGATACCTGCCATGCCTTTGCCGCCGGATACGATCTGCGTACGCCAGAGGCGTGCGAAAAAACATTCGCCGAATTCGGGAAAATTGTCGGATTTCAGTATTTGCGCGGAATGCACCTGAACGACGCCAAAAGCGCCTTCGGTAGCCGCGTTGACCGCCATCACAGTCTGGGTGAAGGCAATATCGGCCACGATGCGTTTCGTTGGATTATGCAGGATGGGCATTTTGACGGTATTCCGCTGATACTGGAGACCATCAATCCTGATATCTGGGCGGAAGAGATTGCGTGGTTAAAAGCCCAGCAAATTGCCGAAGCGATGGCCTGACGCTCAATGTTCTTCAGGCAATAAAAAAGGCAGAGCGCGCTCTGCCTTTTTTAGCGTGTTTCTCTTATGCCGCTTTTGCCGTGACTTCCGTCTCCGGACGTTTCAGGACGGCATAAGCCAGCCCTGCCACCAGCGTACCGGCCACAATTGCCAGCAGGTATCCCAATACCGGCGTAATTGCGCCTGGGATAAGCAGAACAAACAGACCGCCATGCGGCGCCATCAATTTTGCGCCTACCGCCATAGAAATGGCCCCGGTCAACGCGCCGCCAACGATACAGCACGGCAGTACACGCATCGGGTCGCGTGCCGCAAACGGAATAGCGCCTTCAGTGATAAAGCACAGCCCCAGCACCAACGCCGCTTTACCGCCCTCCTGCTGCGCTTTGTCGAACTTACGGCGCGCCACTATCGTCGCCAGACCCAGCGCTAACGGCGGTACCATACCTGCGGCCATGATCGCCGCCATCGGCGCGTAAGTTTGCGTACTCAGCAGACCAACACCAAACGCATACGCCGCTTTGTTCACCGGGCCACCCATGTCGGTACACATCATCCCGCCGAGAATCGCGCCCAGCAGCACCGCGTTTGCCGTCCCCATGGTTTGCAGCCAGTGGGTGAGCCCTTCCAGAATCCCGGCAACCGGTTTACCAATCAGGTAAATCATCGCCAGCCCCACCACCAGACTGGAAATTAACGGGATGATCAGGATTGGCTTCAGCGCTTCCATACTTTGCGGAAGTTTCAGTTTGGTACTGATAAGCTTCGCCATATACCCGGCAAGGAAGCCGGCAATGATCCCGCCGATAAAACCGGAACCGGTGCTAACCGCCAGCATACCGCCAATCAGACCTGGCGTAAGGCCTGGGCGATCCGCGATGGAGAAAGCGATATAACCCGCCAGTACCGGCACCATCAGCGCAAACGCCGAACCGCCGCCAATCTGCATCAGCGCCGCCGCCAGCGTGTCCGGCACCTTAAAGGCTTCAATACCAAAGGCGAAGGAAAGTGCAATACACAGTCCCCCGGCAACCACCATAGGCAGCATGTAAGAAACGCCCGTCAACAGATGCCGGTATGCTCCAGCGCTCTCTTTCTTCCCTTCGGTCGCCGCTTGCGATGCCTTACCCGCCGGTTGATACGGCGTCGCTTCCGCTACGGCTTTATCCAGCTCCTGCGCCGTCTTTTTCAGCGCCAGGCCGGTCGACGTGCGGTACATCGGGAGACCGGCAAACTTCGCCAGATCCACTTCGATATCCGCCGCCACAATCACTAAATCCGCTTCCGCCACCTCTTCCGGGGTGATGGCATTGCCGGCCCCCACGGAGCCGCGCGTTTCGACTTTTACCCACCAGCCGCGTTTTTTCGCTTCTGTTTCAATGGCTTCAGCCGCCATAAAAGTATGAGCGACGCCGGTCGGGCAGGCCGTTACCGCGACCACGCGTTTCGGACCGCCGCTCGCCGCAGGAGCAGCCGCAGCAGGGGCGCTGTAAGGGGTCGCATGGCTTTTGGCTTCACTCAGAAACAGTTCCGGATGCGCGACGGCGCGACCAATATCCCCCAGCCAAACCTTTTTGCCGTTCAGAGCATTGTCGTGCGGCAGAGATTCGCCCAGCACGATCGCCAGCTCAGCATCATTCGGATTGTCGATAATTTCCAGATTTGCTTTATGCGCCGCCGCTCCAAGCAGGGTTTTCGCCATGTAAGCGCGAGCCTGGCCGAGATTAGCGTCAATTATCAGCAGCGTTTTCATTATGCCTCTCCTGCTGTCAGTTAAACGGTTGTAAGTCGACACGCGCCATCATTGCGGCCAACTGAGGACGATCGGTAATACCCACATTGCTCTGGCTGACCGCCAGCGCGGCAACCGCCGTCGCCAGACGCAGCGTATGTTCGCTGGACTCGCGCATCAGCAGGCCGTAAATCAATCCGCCAACCATGGAATCGCCTGCGCCGACGGTACTTACCACGTCCACTGCCGGTGGTTTAGCGATCCATTCTCCTGAGGCGTTAACCCACAGCGCGCCTTCCGCCCCCAGCGAAATCACCACATGAGCGATACCCTGTTCGCGTAACGCGTGCGCCGCATCAATCACATCTTTCATTTCCGGGAGCTTACGACCCGCCCAAATTTCCAGTTCGCGGCGATTCGGTTTCACCAGCCACGGCGCAGCTTTAAGACCGGCGACTAACGCTTCACGGCTACTATCAAAGATAATGCATGGACACTGGCTGCGCAGACGCGTCATCCAGTCGGTGAACGCTTCCGGACTCACGCCAGCCGGTAAGCTACCGCTGACGCAGACCATATCGAACTGACCCAGCCAGCTCAGGGAGTCGTTAACAAAGCGTTCCCAGTCTGCGGGAGTCACGTCAAAGCCGGAAAAGTTGAAGTCGGTCACTTCGCCATCTTTTTCCGTCAGCTTCACGTTGATGCGGGTCCGGCCCTGAACCACCTGAAAGCGGTTAGCGATGCCCAGTTCGCTGAATAATTGCTGAAAACCGTCCTGGTTATCTTTACCGAGAAAACCGCCGACGGTGACGTCGATGCCTAAGTCTTTCAGCACTTTGGCAACGTTAATGCCTTTGCCCGCCGCGTGCAGACCCGTGGTTTTCACCAGGTTCACTTCGCCGCGTTCGATTTCAGGGCAAAACCCAACCAGATCGTAAGCCGGATTAAGGGTAATGGTGGCAACACGCCTGCTCATTATGCGCCCTCCCCGAGACCGGCGGCGATCGCATCGCCAATCGCTTTCAGCGCCTGTTCAGCATCTTCACCCTGCGCGGTAAAGCGCAGACGATGGCCTTTCTTCACGCCTAACGCCACCACTTTCATCAGACTACGTCCGTTTGCCGGTTTGCCGGTTCCATCAAGGTTTGTCACGGTAATTTCACTGTTAAATTGTTTAATCGTATTCACCAGCATGGTGCCCGGACGGGCATGGAGACCATGCTCATTACGCACTACAAATTCCGCGCTCAGTACGTCATCCGTCAGCGCATCATCACTGGTCAGCAACGCCAGCAGCGTCGCGGCGTCAGCGCTCAGCAGACGATCGGCTTTATTGTTCAGCAACAGGTCGCCGAGGCGTTTTAGCACGGCAATCGGCTGCTCATCGTTCATCGCGACAGTGAC
The DNA here is from genome assembly GCF_046552515.1 of Salmonella sp. SAL00653. Classification (NCBI taxonomy): domain Bacteria; kingdom Pseudomonadati; phylum Pseudomonadota; class Gammaproteobacteria; order Enterobacterales; family Enterobacteriaceae; genus Salmonella; species Salmonella sp. SAL00653. The sequence goes on along the minus strand of NZ_JBGDTY010000003.1, from coordinate 31,450 downwards.
TAATAAGGCTGCTTTTTCACCCTCTACGTCAAACGCCTGGGTCGCACGGCTTACCGCAACAGCGCTGCGCAAATTGCCTTCCGCGCTGTCGTTCAGCCAGATGCCTTGTCCCAGATTCATCGGACTATCGTTAATCGTTTTTGCGACGAACGCCGCATCAACCGCTCCCGCCTCTTTCAGACGCGCCGCATTTAGCGCCTGCAATGTGACCAGCGAGCTGGCGATGACATCCAGCGTCATCGTCTCGTTATCAAGTTTTAATTGTTCACTTTGCTTCTCGCCCATCAGCAATGCGCGCAGCTCTTCCGCCGTTGTCGCGGATTTCAGCTGTTCAGCCACGGAGTCATCGCTTAGCACATGCGTCAGCTGACGCAGCAGGCCGAGGTGTTCGTCCGAACTGGCGGCAATACCAATCGCCACGTAGGCGACCTGGCCTTCTCCCCAGGTAACGCCCTGCGGGAATTGAAAGACCTGGACGCCGGTTTTCAGCACCTGATCGCGCGTGTCTGTTGTGCCATGGGGAATCGCAATACCATTGCCAAGAAAGGTCGAGGTTTGCTGTTCGCGCGCCAGCATACCGTCAACATAGCCGCCCGCCACATTCCCCGCCTGCGCTAACGCGGCGGCGATTTGCCGAATGGCCTCTTCTTTATTTCCGGCCTGCTCGCCCGGATGAATGTCCTGAACCGATAACTGGAACATGTGTCTCCTCTCCTGCTGAATTGAAACGATTCAGCCACTATGAGAAAAAAAGCGCCAATCTGAGTTATCAAAAAAACCAGATCGCGCTGAAACGTTTCAAGAAGTCTGGATCTTTCTGCTTCAGCACGCAAGAAAAGTTACCGGTTTTGTAGTAATTTTTTGAGGTGAAGCACATTTTTTCTCCAACAGACCCTCAATAGCTGACGCATAAAAGGCTTCAGCTTTTTTCTTTCAGCTTGCGTCAGCACGCCCTGGTAACAAACTGGAATGCTATTTTGATTTTTCGTGTCGATTTTGATTCAGACGCCTGTTTATTTTCTGACGGGCAGCGTAAACTCCGCCTCTCTTCACACCACTGATATAGAAACATGCACAACAGTCCCGCCGCCGCTGCGCCTAAATCGTTTGACCTGACGTCTACCGCCTTTTTGATCGTCGCTTTTCTCACCGGTATTGCCGGTGCGTTACAGACGCCGACGCTCAGTATTTTTCTGACGGATGAGGTTCACGCCCGCCCCGGCATGGTGGGATTCTTTTTTACCGGCAGCGCGGTTATCGGCATTATCGTGAGCCAGTTTCTGGCGGGTCGCTCAGATAAAAAAGGCGATCGCAAAAAACTGATCGTTTTCTGTTGCGTGCTGGGCATGTTGGCCTGCGTGTTGTTTGCCTGGAACCGCAACTACTTTATTTTGCTGTTCATCGGCGTCTTTCTCAGTAGCTTCGGCTCTACCGCCAACCCGCAGATGTTTGCGCTGGCCCGTGAACATGCCGATCGTACAGGTCGTGAAGCGGTGATGTTCAGCTCAATCCTCCGCGCCCAGGTCTCATTGGCCTGGGTCATTGGGCCGCCGCTGGCCTATGCGCTGGCGATGGGTTTTAGCTTTACGGTGATGTATTTGAGCGCGGCGGTAGCTTTTATCGTCTGCGGCGTCATGGTGTGGTTCTTTTTACCGTCAATGCGCAAAGATGCGCCGCTGGCAACCGGCACGCTGGAAGCACCGCGTCGTAATCGCCGCGATACGCTGTTGCTGTTTGTCATCTGTACGTTAATGTGGGGAACTAACAGCCTGTATATCATTAATATGCCGCTGTTTATCATCAATGAGCTGCATCTTCCGGAAAAACTTGCAGGCGTGATGATGGGCACCGCCGCCGGGCTGGAGATTCCCACAATGCTGATTGCAGGTTACTTCGCCAAACGGCTGGGAAAACGCCTGTTAATGTGCATCGCCGTTGTCGCCGGACTGTGCTTTTATGCGGGTATGTTGCTGGCGCACGCGCCGGCGACGTTGCTCGGCTTGCAGTTGCTGAACGCGATTTACATCGGCATTCTTGGCGGGATTGGCATGCTCTATTTTCAGGATCTCATGCCAGGCCAGGCGGGTTCAGCCACCACGCTGTATACCAATACCATTCGCGTCGGCTGGATCATTGCCGGTTCGCTGGCAGGAATCGCCGCAGAAATCTGGAATTATCATGCGGTCTTCTGGTTTGCGTTAGTCATGATTGTCGCCACCATGTTCTGCCTGGCGCGTATTAAAGATGTTTAACTTGCAAGCCTGATACTTTTACTCTTCGACACATTTCAGCGCAGAGTTTATCACTGCGCAATGTTCATGCGCGGTCATTCATTGTCTTTTTCTCAATACGATATTCTGTAAGCGCCCTCCTACATAAAAGACCGGTTATTGAGAAAATTACGCCCATCAGCCCGCAAAGGACCAACACCAGCCGCATCTTATATTTTGGTGTTACAGCAACATCTATCACTTCAATGTTAGCATTATTTTTAACCGCCTCCGACAACAATGATAGCTTTGCATATGTTTCCGTTTGCAACATATTTTTATGCACACTATAACGTTTAATGTCACCATCATCGATATACCATGCTGCCATTTTATCGACACTATTTTTCAGGGTGGAAATAATATTATTGACCCTTTCTTCCCTCCCCTGCGCCTTAAAAAGAACAAGCTGTTTTTTCGCGTCAAAACTTATTTTATTTTTATAGTTCGCAGGCAAGAAACGGCTAAACTGGTTAAGGATAACCGTTGTTTTACATTGAATATCATTAGTATAGCCACATAACGCATAGGTAGCAGGCGTATCCAGATTAGGTTTGATCGTAATACTCACAACCTTTGTATCATGCTGCACGCTCACAAAAACATAGCCAATGGCGACAAAAATAAAGGTAGCGATCACGATACTTAGCCATTTTCTTATAAGGAATAAGGAAACGTCGACTAAATCAATTTCACTATTTTCTCCCCGCATTTCACATCCCTCTTAAAACGCTAATAGTCAACCCGAATACTGAAATAACAAAAAGCAACACCAGCGTAAAAATAAACGCCCTGGCTGCGAACGTATATTTCTTCATAAGATAAAACCCACACATAAGAATTCGAGTATTTTAAAGGAAAATAACAACACATTCACACTGGTTATATCGATCGGTAAATACATCAATTATAGATATAAACTATCAAATTCATTATATCGATCGTTATAAATAATTAAAATCGATCAAAATCCCTCTTTTTAATAGATAAAAGCTATCATATAAATAAAATTGATCGTTTTTGTTTTATGTGACGGTTTATTCGGTACACGTTCAGGCACCAACGGGGTTGAGCGGCGACATCTACCGCTTCAGAAGCCACGAAATAAGGGAAGCATGTATTACGCTATTTAATGGTAAAAGGAGGTAATTTGAGGCGCAGCTTTTGCAGACTATTTCGGGATATAACGTAAGCCCCTGCACGTTTATCAAAAACGGCTTAGCTCATGGTAAGGTTTTCTGCTCGAGTTCCAGCAAATAAATAATGGCCTCTTCCCGGGTCGTTAAACACATGTCCCCTGTCGGTTGCAAACCAGAGCACACTTTTGGGCGTAAAGGCGAGCCAAAGATAAGGCACAAGTTATCTTCCGAAAGCTGCACGCATCTGGTATTCATCGGCTTGCCATACGGCATTCCGGGTATCGGCGACGAAATTGAAGGCGCAATACAGCAAGCGCCACAGCCGCTACGACAGTCCATGCTCAGCCCTCTATTTATAACCAAATGAAAGATAACAGAATTTGTCCAAAGAAAAATCCAGATTTAAAATGTGGACGTCATCATGATCAGGCCTGCCCTCAGACATTCCGAAGACAAGGCTGGAAACAGAAGGGACAACACAGCACACTTCCCCCCTCCGGGCGACATGCCATCGCGTATTCTCGTTGAACGCGGAGCGGAAAGCGGGCGAACAGTATCACCTTTTTTGCACCAGCAAAAGTGACAATTCCACTTGCCTGGACGGCCCGCCGCGAGTAGTTTTACGCGATATTTTAGATAATCTCTACAACAGGATCTCCTCGATGCCAAGAGCGAACGAAATCAAAAAAGGTATGGTACTGAACTACAACGGAAAATTGCTGATTGTGAAAGATATCGACATTCAGTCGCCTACCGCCCGTGGCGCCGCCACACTGTATAAAATGCGTTTTTCCGATGTCCGCACCGGTCTGAAAGTGGAAGAACGTTTCAAAGGCGACGATATCGTTGATACCGTCACCCTGAGCCGTCGCGGCGTTGACTTTTCTTATGTCGATGGAAACGAATATGTGTTCATGGATAAAGAAGACTATACGCCGTATACCTTCACCAAAGATCAGATTGAAGAAGAGTTGCTGTTTATGCCTGAAGGCGGAATGCCGGATATGCAGGTTCTGACCTGGGACGGCCAACTGCTGGTGCTAGAGCTTCCGCAGACCGTGGATCTGGAAATCGTCGAAACCGCGCCGGGTATTAAGGGAGCGTCCGCCAGCGCACGTAACAAACCTGCGACATTAAGCACCGGTCTGGTGATTCAGGTTCCCGAATACCTGAGCGCAGGTGAGAAAATCCGCATTCATATCGAAGAGCGCCGTTATATGGGGCGCGCGGATTAAGTTTCACATTTTTCGGCTGCGCCCCAGGGCGCAGTCTGCCCCTTTTATTTATTGACTGTTCTGCGCCCGGAAAGAGAAACGTTAAAAATTTAACATTTTCTGCTCTTAAGATGGCAGAAGCACGACTTCGTCAACTCAGCCCTTCTCTTTTTCACGTTTATTCGCCAGGATTATTAAAGTTGTTATGTTGTATCAATATTCTGGAGCTGACGTGACCAAAACCAATCTTATTACTGGATTTCTCGGTAGCGGAAAAACCACCTCTATCCTTCATTTATTAGCTCATAAAGATCCGGCTGAAAAATGGGCCGTCCTGGTCAATGAATTTGGCGAAGTGGGTATTGACGGCGCGCTGCTTGCCGACAGCGGCGCACTGCTAAAAGAGATCCCCGGCGGCTGCATGTGCTGCGTCAATGGATTGCCTATACAGGTGGGGCTCAACACGCTGCTGCGCCAGGGCAAACCTGACCGGTTGCTGATTGAACCAACCGGACTGGGACACCCAAAACAGATTCTGGATTTATTAACTGCGCCAGTTTATGAGCCGTGGATTGATTTACGCGCCACGCTCTGCATCCTTGACCCTCGCCTGCTACTGGACCAACAGAGCGTCGCCAATGAAAATTTCCGCGATCAGCTCGCCTCAGCCGATATTATCATCGCCAATAAGACCGATCGCGCCACGGCGCAGAGCGATGCCGCCCTGCAACAGTGGTGGCGACAGTACGGCGGCGATCGTCAACTGATTCATGCCGAACATGGACAGATAGACGGTAAGCTTCTTGATTTACCACGACAAAATCTGGCGGAACTGCCGGCCAGCGCCGCGCATTCTCACACTCATACCAGTAAAAAAGGACTCGCCGCGCTAAATCTGCCCGCCCAGCAGCGCTGGCGACGCAGCCTCAATAGCGGACAGGGTCATCAGGCCTGCGGCTGGATTTTCGATGCCGATACCGTGTTTGACACCATTGGCCTACTCGAATGGGCGCGTCTGGCGCCGGTGGGCCGGGTGAAAGGCGTTATGCGCATACAAGAGGGGCTGGTACGCATCAATCGCCAGGGCGATGACCTGCACATCGAAACACAGAGTGTCGCGCCGCCGGATAGCCGGGTTGAACTTATCTCAAACACAGAAACCGACTGGAATACGTTACAGACGGCCTTGTTGAAGCTTCGTTTAGCGACGCACGCGTAAGGTTGCCACCGTTTAAAAACTATGGCGAAATGACGATGAAAACCCGCTATTCCTTGATAATTCTGCTTAATGCCGCCGGTCTGGCGCTGTTTTTGTCATGGTATCTTCCCGTCAATCACGGTTTCTGGTTCACCATTGATTCCGGCATATTCCACTTCTTTAACCAGAAACTGGTGGAAAGCCACGCGTTCCTCTGGTGGGTCGCTATTACCAATAATCGGGCGTTTGACGGCTGTTCGCTGCTGGCGATGGGCGGACTGATGCTCAGTTTATGGCTAAAAGAAGACGCGTCGGGCCGGCGGCGCATTGTGATAATCGGATTGGTCATGCTGCTAACAGCGGTGGTGCTTAACCAACTCGGTCAGGCGCTGATCCCCGTCAAGCGCGCCAGCCCAACGCTCTCTTTTGAGCATATTTATCGCGTCAGCGAGTTGCTGCACATCCCGACAAAAGACGCGTCAAAAGACAGTTTCCCAGGCGATCACGGTATGATGCTGCTGATATTTTCCGCCTTTATGCTGCGTTATTTCGGCAAAACGGCGGGGATTATCGCCCTTATTATATTTGTGGTTTTCGCGTTTCCGCGCGTTATGATTGGCGCTCACTGGTTCACCGATATTGTGGTCGGGTCGCTCACGGTTATTTTGATTGGCCTCCCCTGGTGGCTGATGACCCCGCTCAGCGACCGGGCGATAGCGCTTTTTGAGAATTATCTCCCGGGCGGAAATAAACAAATTTTAAACAAATAACCTATGTAATTAACATTACCTTCAGCGATAGTTTTACATCGTTGAAGGTAATTTATGATGATATTCCCCCAGCCCATCATTTTTCGGTCATATTATTCCTCTGCAAAATGAACGGGTTGCCCGATTTTTAAACGATTTGCGCTTAATTTGACCCGTGCTGATAGTTCACTTTTCGTATCATAAATTCTTATAAAAAATCACGCGAAATCGCTCGCAATGACAGCAACAATCGGGTAATCTCAAACTCGTTTTGCCTCGCCAGATAATTATTCTCATTGCGAATAAATTTGTGCGTTCCGCCACAGATTTGTGCACAAAGAATTGTCTCAAGCTGTGCAGGTGATTAGTCTCATCACGTTTGGCATTTTTATAACGATATTTATCGTTAAGGACTTCAAGGGAAAACAAACAACATGGTCAAATCTCAACCGATTTTGAGATATATTTTGCGCGGGATTCCTGCGATTGCAGTTGCGGTTCTGCTTTCTGCTTGTAGCACAACCACCAATACCGCAAAGAATATGCATTCTGAGACGCATGCTGTGGGCAATAGCGATAGCTCTTCACTGCAAGCCTCTCAGGATGAATTTGAAAATATGGTGCGTAACCTCGACGTTAAGTCGCGGATTATGGATCAGTATGCTGACTGGAAAGGCGTGCGTTACCGCTTGGGCGGCAGCACTAAGAAAGGCGTCGACTGTTCCAGCTTTGTACAGCGCACCTTCCGTGAACAGTTTGGTTTAGAGCTTCCGCGTTCAACCTATGAACAGCAGGAAATGGGCAAAGCGGTTTCACGCAATAACCTGCGTACGGGCGATCTGGTTCTGTTCCGCGCCGGCTCCACTGGTCGTCATGTCGGTATTTATATCGGCAATAACCAGTTTGTCCATGCGTCTACCAGTAGCGGCGTCATTATCTCCAGTATGAACGAACCGTACTGGAAAAAACGCTACAATGAAGCGCGTCGAGTTCTGAGCCGCAGTTAATCTTCATCAGGCAGCACCTCCCTTGGCTTACCTGATGAGACGACATAAAAAGCACTGCTTCGGCAGTGCTTTTGCTTATTATCCCTTCTGAACCCGTTTTGCCGAATGGCGACGTGTCGCCTCTTATCCAGCCTATAACACACGAATGTAGGTCTGATAAACATAGCGCCATCAGACATTCAGGTCGTTTCCCCCAACGGCTACTGCGACAATACGCTTTCCTGCACATCACGAAAAGCATGACTATCCGGGGTAATCCAGGCTATAGTCTTATAAATCAACCAGTTTAACCGGCATCCGCCTTTTCAGGTCACACCAGGAATTATGCTTACACGCGACTCCTCTTCCGGTCGGAAAATCCTGCTTACCTGTATCATTACGGGGATAGCGGCAGCATTACTTATTGGTAGCCTGCAATTTTTCCTGTCGTGGCATAAACGGGATGTTAAATACAATACGCTCCTTTCTGATGTACAACATTACCTGGCCAGCTATTTCGCCGACCTGAAAGCCACCACCGATATTCTTCAGCCGTTGACGATCAACACCTGTCAGCAGGTTGGCGCAGAACTCACCTCAAGAGCCGCTTTTAGCCTTAATGTCCGCGCCTTCTTATTGATTAAAGATAAAAAAGTGTTCTGCTCTTCCGCCACTGGCGCCATGAATATGCCGCTTCAGCAACTGGTACCGGATATAGATATCCGCAAAGACGTTGCTATGGCGATTCTGCCCGGCACGCCAATGATGCCCAACAAACCGACAATGGTGATTTGGTATCGAAACCCATTATTAAATGACAGCGGCGTATTCACATCGCTGAATATTAACCTGACGCCCTACTTACTCTATACCACGCGCCAGGACGATTTTAACGGCATCGCGCTGATTGTCGGCAATACCGCGCTGTCGACCTTTTCTTCGCGTCTGCTGACCGTCGCGGAGCTGCCGGGCACGCCATCACGACAGGCAACTATCAACGGCCTGCCGCTTAAAATACAGCTTTATGCCGATAGCTGGACCTACAATGACTTGTGGTATGCGTTGATGCTGGGCTGCATTAGCGGCATCGTAGCAGGGTTTATCTGTTACTTTATCTATGCCCTCCGGACGCGACCAGGCAAAGAGATTTTAACGGCGATCAAACACGAGCAGTTTTATGTGGTTTATCAGCCCGTCGTCGATACTCGTACGCTGAGCGTCACCGGACTTGAAGTCTTACTGCGCTGGCGTCACCCTACGGCAGGAGAGATTCCGCCGGATGCCTTTATCCACTATGCCGAAGCGCAGCAACTTATCGTACCGTTAACGCAGCATCTGTTCGAGCTGATCGCCCGCGACGCGCCCACGTTACAGAAGGTGATGCCCGTCGGTGCCAAATTTGGCATTAACATCGCGCCGGAACATCTGCACAGCGACAGTTTTAAAGAGGATATGCACCGGCTCAAGGACGCCCTGCCCGCGCACCATTTTCATATCGTGCTGGAAATCACTGAACGCGATATGCTCCAGCAGTATGAAGCGGCCAAACTGTTCGAATGGCTGCATTCCGCCGGGTTTGAAATCGCTATAGATGATTTCGGTACAGGCCATAGCGCCCTGATTTATCTGGAGCGATTTACTTTAGATTATCTGAAAATCGATCGCGGTTTTATCCAGGCGATCGGCACGGAAACCGTCACGTCTCCGGTTCTGGATACCGTGCTGACGCTCTCCAGACGCCTGAATATGCTGACGGTGGCCGAGGGCGTTGAAACGCCGGAGCAGGCCCGTTGGCTACGCGATCACGGTGTTAATTACTTGCAGGGGTACTGGATTAGCCGTCCTTTACCCCTAAAAGATTTCGTGCTGTGGATGTCGGCGCCTTCCGTGCCTGAATGGTAGTCCCCTTACGGTTTTAACGGATTCACATCAGACGCAACGTCACTTATTATTCAGCGAAACGCCTGCCGGTTTGCAGCGGGCAATACGATAAGGAAACCGCCTTCAGATGATTGCGCGCGTAATGCTTCTGCTTGTCGCACTGGTTAGCGCTGGCGCCCAGGCCCAGGAAATCAAAGAAAGCTACGCTTTCGCCGTACTCGGCGAACCTAAGTATGCTTTTAACTTTGATCACTTTGATTATGTGAATCCTGCTGCGCCGAAAGGCGGTCAGATGACGCTTTCCGCCATTGGTACGTTCGATAATTTCAATCGCTATTCGCTGCGCGGCAATCCCGGCGTACGTACCGAAGCCCTTTACGATACGCTTTTTACCACTTCGGATGATGAACCCGGAAGCTATTACCCGCTGATTGCCGCCCATGCCCGCTATGCCGCCGACTATTCCTGGGTGGAAATCTCGATTAACCCCCGCGCTCGTTTTCACGATGGCACGCCCATTACCGCCCGCGATGTGGCCTTTACCTTTCATAAGTTTATGACCGAAGGCGTACCGCAGTTCCGTCTGGTCTATAAAGGTACTACCGTGAAGGCGATTGCGCCTTTAACCGTGCGAATTGAGCTGGCGAAGCCTGGTAAAGAAGACATGCTTAGTCTGTTTTCATTACCGATCATGCCCGAAAAATTTTGGAAAAATCACAAACTTAGCGATCCGCTTTCAACGCCGCCCTTAGCCAGCGGGCCATACCGGATTACTCAGTGGAAAATGGGCCAGTACATTGTCTATTCACGCGTCAAAAACTACTGGGCGGCTAATCTGCCGGTCAATCGTGGACGTTTTAACCTCGACACTATCCGCTACGATTACTACCTTGATGACAATGTCGCTTTCGAGGCGTTTAAAGCGGGCGCATTTGATCTACGGCTGGAAAACGACGCTAAAAACTGGGCTACGCGCTACATAGGTAAAAATTTCGATAATCATTACATCATTAAAGAAGAGCAGAAAAACGAGTCGGCGCAGGACACACGCTGGCTGGCCTTTAATATTCAGCGCCCGGTATTTAAAGACCGGCGGGTACGTGAAGCTGTCACCCTGGCCTTCGATTTTGAGTGGATGAATAAAGCGCTGTTCTATAATGCCTGGAGCCGAACCAACAGTTACTTCCAGAATACCGAGTACGCCGCCAGAAATTACCCTGACGCCGATGAACTGGTATTACTCGCGCCGATGAAAAAAGATCTTCCTCCTGAAGTCTTCACTCAGATCTATCAGCCGCCGGTCTCTAACGGCGACGGCTACGATCGCGAAAATCTTCTTAAAGCTGACGCCTTGTTGACGCAGGCCGGATGGGTGATCAACGGACAGCAACGGGTCAATAGCATCACCGGTAAGCCTCTGACGTTTGAACTTCTCCTTCCTGCCAGCAGTAATAGCCAGTGGGTTCTGCCCTTCCAGCATAATCTTCAGCGTCTGGGCATTACGATGACTATCCGTCAGGTTGATAATTCTCAGCTCACCAACCGGATGCGCAGCCGCGACTATGACATGATGCCGAGGCTATGGCGGGCGATGCCCTGGCCCAGCTCCGATCTACAAATCTCATGGGCGTCGGAATACATTGACTCCAGTTATAACGCTCCCGGCGTCCAAAGCCCGGTGGTGGATAAACTGATCGCGCAAATTATCGCAGCGCAGGGTGATAAAGCGAAACTGGTGCCGCTGGGACGGGCGCTGGATCGCGTGCTGACCTGGAACTATTACATGCTGCCGATGTGGTATATGGCGCAAGACAGGCTCGCCTGGTGGGATAAATTCTCCCATCCGGCGATTCGCCCGGTATATACCATCGGGTTAGATACCTGGTGGTATGATGTCAACAAAGCCGCCAAACTACCGGCAGCCAGGAGGTAGTAAGAATCAATGGGCGCCTATCTTATCCGCCGTCTGTTACTGGTGATCCCCACGCTATGGGCCATTATTACCATTAACTTTTTTATCGTGCAGATCGCTCCCGGCGGCCCTGTCGATCAGGCGATTGCCGCGATTGAATTTGGCCAGGGCGGCGCGTTGCCCGGCGCCAGCGGCGAAGGCGTTCGCGCCAGTCATGCGCAAACCGGCGTCGGCAATATCAGCGACAGCCATTATCGCGGCGGCCGGGGACTCGATCCGGAGGTGATCGCGGAGATCACCCATCGCTACGGCTTCGACAAACCGCTGCATGAGCGTTATTTCAAGATGCTACGGGATTATCTCTCTTTTGACTTCGGCGACAGTCTGTTTCGCAGCGCATCCGTACTAACGCTGATCAAAGATAGTCTTCCCGTCTCCATTACTCTGGGATTATGGAGCACGCTGATTATTTATCTGGTGTCTATCCCGCTGGGGATCCGCAAAGCCGTCCATAACGGCAGCCGCTTTGATGTATGGAGCAGCGCGTTTATCATTATCGGTTATGCGATCCCCGCCTTTCTGTTCGCTATTCTATTAATCGTCTTTTTTGCCGGCGGCAGCTACTACGATATCTTTCCGCTACGTGGCCTGGTCTCCGCCAACTTTGACACGTTACCGTGGTACCAGAAAATCACCGATTATTTGTGGCACATTACGCTACCGGTGTTGGCGACCGTCATCGGCGGTTTTGCCGCCCTGACGATGCTGACGAAAAATTCGTTTCTCGACGAGGTGCGTAAACAGTATGTCGTTACCGCTCGCGCTAAAGGCGTGAGTGAAAAAAACATTCTCTGGAAACATGTTTTTCGTAACGCCATGCTGCTGGTGATCGCCGGGTTTCCCGCCACTTTTATCAGTATGTTTTTCACCGGCTCGCTGCTAATTGAAGTCATGTTCTCGCTCAACGGCCTGGGGCTGCTGGGTTATGAAGCAACCGTTTCGCGCGACTATCCGGTGATGTTCGGTACGCTTTATATCTTTACCCTGATTGGCTTATTACTGAATATCCTGAGCGATATCAGCTATACGCTGGTCGATCCACGCATTGATTTTGAGGGACGATAATGCCGCGATTAAGCCCGGTCAATCAGGCCCGCTGGGCGCGTTTCCGCCATAATCGCCGGGGCTACTGGTCACTATGGATTTTCCTGGTCGTGTTCAGCCTGAGCTTATGCGCGGAACTGATTGCTAACGATAAGCCATTGCTGGTGCGCTATGAAGGCCAGTGGTATTTTCCGCTGGTAAAAAATTACAGCGAGCGCGATTTCGGCGGCCCGCTGGCGACAACGGCGGATTATCAGGACCCCTGGCTACAACGGCAGCTTGAGAATCGGGGCTGGGTGTTGTGGGCCCCCGTACGCTTTGGTGCCAATACCATTAATTTTGCCACCACGCAGCCTTTCCCCTCCCCGCCTTCGGCGAAAAACTGGCTGGGCACCGATGCGAATGGCGGCGACGTTTTCGCCCGCATCCTGTACGGCACCCGCATTTCTATTTTATTCGGCCTGATGTTAACGATTTGCTCCAGCGTCATGGGCGTACTGGCGGGCGCGCTACAGGGCTATTATGGCGGCAAAGTCGATTTATGGGGACAACGTCTCATCGAAGTCTGGTCGGGGATGCCGACCCTGTTTCTGATTATTTTACTTTCCAGCGTAGTGCAGCCTAACTTCTGGTGGTTGCTGGCCATAACCGTACTGTTTGGCTGGATGAGTCTGGTGGGCGTAGTGCGCGCCGAGTTTTTACGGACCCGCAATTTTGACTATATCCGCGCCGCGCAGGCGCTTGGCGTCAGCGATCGGGACATTATCCTGCGCCATATGTTGCCTAATGCGATGGTCGCTACCCTGACATTTTTACCGTTCATTTTATGTAGCTCCATCACCACCCTGACGTCGCTGGATTTTCTGGGATTCGGTCTGCCGCTTGGCTCCCCTTCTCTCGGCGAACTTCTTTTACAGGGGAAAAACAACTTACAGGCTCCCTGGCTGGGGATCGCCGCCTTTCTGTCTGTCGCCATTCTGCTATCGCTGCTGATTTTTATCGGCGAAGCGGTACGCGACGCCTTTGATCCTGCTAAGGCGGTATAAGATGACATCTCCATTGCTTGCGATTGAAAATTTATCGGTAGGTTTCCGTCAGCAACAGCACGTGCGTCCTGTCGTTAACGCCATTTCGTTACAGGTGAACGCCGGGGAAACGCTGGCGCTGGTCGGCGAGTCCGGGTCAGGAAAAAGCGTGACGGCGCTTTCCATTCTGCGTCTTTTGCCTACCCCTCCCGCCGTCTACCTCTCCGGCGATATTCGCTTTCACGGCGAATCATTGCTTCATGCCAGCGAGCAGACGCTACGCGGCGTACGCGGCAATAAAATCGCCATGATTTTTCAGGAACCGATGGTTTCACTTAACCCGCTGCATACGCTGGAAAAACAGCTCTATGAAGTGCTGTCGCTCCACCGGGGAATGCGTCGGGAGGCGGCAAGAGCGGAGATGATCGGTTGTCTGGATCGGGTCGGTATCCGCCAGGCGAGCCAGCGTCTGCGCGATTATCCGCATCAGCTTTCCGGCGGCGAACGCCAGCGCGTCATGATAGCCATGGCGCTGTTAACACGGCCGGAATTACTGATCGCCGATGAGCCGACCACCGCCCTCGACGTCTCCGTACAGGCGCAGATTTTATCTCTACTGCGGGAACTCCAGCGCGAGCTCAATATGGGATTGCTGTTTATCACCCATAACCTCAGCATTGTAAAAAAACTGGCGGATTCGGTGGCGGTAATGCAACACGGCAAGTGCGTAGAGAACCAACGCGCCGACACGCTGCTCTCCGCGCCGACCCATCCGTACACGCAAAAACTACTCAACAGCGAACCCACAGGCGATCCGGTTCCGCTCCCCGCCGGGCAGACGCCGTTGCTGGAGGTGGACAGGCTGCGCGTCGCCTTCCCGATCCGCAAAGGCATTCTGAAGCGCGTCGTGGATCATAATGTGGTGGTTAACAATATCAGTTTCACCCTGCATCCAGGCGAAACGCTGGGTCTGGTCGGCGAGTCAGGATCGGGAAAAAGTACCACCGGTCTGGCGCTGTTACGGCTTATCCGCTCCGAAGGCCGCATCGTGTTTGACGGTCAATCGCTGGATACGTTAAACCGCCGCCAGCTTTTACCTGTTCGCCACCGTATCCAGGTCGTATTCCAGGACCCAAACTCATCGCTAAACCCGCGTTTAAACGTGTTGCAAATTATCGAAGAAGGCCTGCGCGTCCACCAGCCTACGCTTTCAGGCGCGCAGCGCGAACAGCAGGTGAAAGCGGTCATGATGGAAGTCGGCCTGGACCCGGAAACGCGGCATCGTTATCCCGCTGAGTTTTCCGGCGGCCAGCGTCAACGTATCGCCGTCGCCAGGGTGCTGATTTTAAAACCGTCGCTTATTATTCTGGATGAACCAACCTCATCGCTGGATAAAACCGTTCAGGCGCAGATTCTTGCCCTCCTGAAATCGCTACAGCAAAAGCACCGTCTGGCCTATATCTTCATTAGCCACGATCTGCATGTAGTACGCGCGCTGTGCCATCAGGTTATCGTGCTGCGGCAGGGGGAGGTGGTTGAACAGGGGCAATGCGAGCGCGTGTTTACCGCACCGCAACAAGCGTATACGCGTCAGCTACTCGCGTTAAGCTGACGCCTAAAAAGGATTATTGCTAGAAAAAGGTTCCGCTATCGCCACGCCGAAATTTTTCAGCCGACAGGTGGCGGCAAACTCATCCTGACGATTAACGAACAGGCACGGTTCCCCTTCGCACTCCAGCACGGAGCAAGGAACTTCAATATCGCTTAGCGCCTGGCTGAGCTTATGCATCACTGACCACGCGCTATCGCCTGCCGGACTCAACAGTTTAAGCGCCACCAGACTATTCTCGGTGCTCTGCCCGTTTTGCGAAATCGGTTCAACCTTTGCCCCCGCAAAACCCGCCGACCAGCGATAGTTTTGCGGCAGACGGTGAACAATTGAGAGCTGTAATGTATTCACTTTCTTTCCCCGGAAGCACAATTACTTCACAATTTACTTACATTTATATTAACACATCATTGACAACCCGTCCTTAAACAGATTGCTAACGCCCTTCTCTCCGTCAGTGGCTCTACAGCAAGCGGGAGTTAAAATAGTTTTACCGACGCGGAGATAGCGGCGGGCTATATGTACCCGTTTCTGCGATCTAACTCAACCTTTTTAACTACAATGATGTGACTTTTTACATAAATGGATTTTACATAAAATAAACATAAAGGAGGAAAATGAGGAATTGGTAATTGATATACATCAACTATGAAAGCCGTTTGGCTTTGCCATCGTGTAGCGGATAGCGTCCCCCAACGCCGCCTGCGCATTCTTCGGCGCCATTGAGGGACAGCGCGCCCGTCACCGTTTTTTGGGACGGCTGGCGTAGAGATAAAACAGAATGGAACAGGCGGCGCAAAGCGCAATCGACCAGATCATCGGCCACGCACTGGTAAAGGTAGCCAGCGACAGCAACGCGCCGACGATAGCGCCAATACCAAAGCGGAAAGTGCCCGCCAACGAAGACGCCGTTCCGGCCATATGCGGAAACTCATCCAAAATGACCGCCATCGCATTGGACGAAACCATCGACACACAGCCGACAAACGCCGCAACGCCGACCACCAGCGCCCAGAATCCAATGCCCATCAGCGCGCTGAAAACCATCCACACCGCCATCGCAAACTGAATCCATAGCCCGGCCCGAAACATGTTTAGCGCCCCTACCCGTCTGACAAAACGGCTGTTGATAATCGTCATCACAAACAGAAATACGATGTTCAACGCGAAGTAGTAGCCGAAATCCTGCGGCGGAACATGATTAATTTCGATATAGACAAACGGCCCCGCGCTCAAAAAAGAGAACATACCGGCAAAACTAAACCCGCTCGCCAGCATATAGCTCAGTACGCGTTTGTGGCGAAACAACGCAGCAAAGTTACCTATTGTGGTACGAATATGAAAAGGCTGACGCCGCTCAACGGGCAACGTCTCTTTAATCAGAGCAAAGATCATGACTGACGCCAGAATCGCCGCAATGGCCAGTATCCAGAAGATATAGTGCCAGCTTAACCATACCAACACCCAGCCGCCAACAATGGGCGCCATTAACGGCGCTATCGTAGTGACCAGCATGACAAATGACATCATGCGCGAAAACTCTTCCTTTGGATAAATATCCCGCATCAGCGCATTGATGACGACGCTTGCCGCCGCGGCCGCCAAACCGTGAAAGAAACGCATCACGATCAGTTGATCGATAGTCTGCGCCAACGCACAGGCGACCGCCGCAGCGGCAAATACCAGCGTCCCGCCCAGGATGACCGGCTTACGCCCGAGGCTATCCGCCATCGGTCCATAGATAAGCTGACCCAGCGCAAACCCCAGAATATAGGTGCTGAGCGTCATCTGCGCGCTACCGGCAGGCACGCCGAATTGCGCAGAAATCACCGGCAGCGCTGGAAGATACATATCAATCGACAGCGGCATTAACATGGCCAACAGGCCAAGGATAAAGACAATGGCAAAGGAAGAGTGCTGCCGGGTGGTCACATCGAACTCCTGAATTTAACGAGATAGTTAGCCGACGCTGGCGATTTCTTCTTCAGTCAACGGGCGGTACTCGCCAGGAGCCAGATTCTCATCCAGCGTAATGGCGCCAATCCGTTCGCGGTGCAGTTCCACAACGCGATTGCCTACTGCGGCAAACATCCGCTTCACCTGATGATAACGGCCTTCGCTGATGGTCAAACGGACCTGCACAGGCGTTATCACCTCCAGCGTAGCGGGTTTAGTGAGATCTTTTTCATTATGCAACTGCACGCCTTTCGCAAATTGCGCTGCCGTATCGTCGGCCACCGGCGACTCCAGGGTCACCAGATAGGTTTTTTCACAGTGATGGCGCGGCGACGTAATGCGGTGCGACCACTGACCGTCATCTGTCATTAACACCAGACCGGTAGTATCGATATCCAGACGTCCTGCGGCATGCAGCTTATACGCCACCGGCTCATCCAGGAAATACAGCACCGTTGGATGATCGGGATCATCGGTTGAACAAACGTATCCCTGCGGCTTGTTAAGCATAAAATAGCGTGGCCCGTGTTGCTGCGCTAAGGGATTGCCGTCATACGCAACCGCATGTTCCGGGAGCAGTTTGAAGGCCGCATTTTTAATGATGTCGCCATCGACGGTAACGCGGTTACCACGAATTTCACGCCCGGCAATAGCGCGGCTGACGCCAAGCTGCTGAGCGATAAATTTATCAAGTCGCATGTGTGTGATTTAGCCTGTAATAATACGGAAATCGGGCATTCTACCCGAAAAAAGGGAATTGCTATCCGCTCAGTATAGCGGGCTAACTATATCCCTCAAGGGAAATGATTCATGGCATACTATTCCCGGAACCGTTTAACGTAGTGAGACCATGATTTTTACACTCCGCCCCTACCAGCAAGAAGCCGTAGACGCCACGCTCAGCCACTTTCGCCGCCACCGTACGCCCGCCGTGATTGTTCTGCCGACCGGCGCAGGTAAAAGCCTGGTGATCGCCGAACTGGCGCGCGTCGCCCGCGGACGGGTACTGGTGCTGGCGCATGTGAAAGAGCTGGTCGCGCAGAACCACGCCAAATATTGCGCGCTGGGGCTGGAAGCGGATATTTTCGCCGCCGGACTCAAACGTAAAGAGAGTCAGGGCAAAGTCGTGTTCGGCAGCGTACAGTCGGTGGCGCGTAATCTTGACGCCTTCCAGGAGGAGTTTTCGCTGTTGATTGTCGATGAATGCCACCGCATCGGTGACGATGAAGACAGTCAGTATCAGCAAATCCTCACTCACCTGAGTAAAGTTAATCCTCACTTACGTCTGCTTGGGCTCACCGCCACGCCCTTCCGCCTCGGAAAAGGCTGGATTTATCAATTTCATTATCACGGTATGGTGCGCGGCAACGACAACGCTCTGTTTCGCGACTGTATTTATGAACTGCCGCTGCGCTATATGATTAAACACGGCTATCTGACGCCGCCTGAGCGGCTTGATATGCCAGTGGTCCAATACGATTTCAGCCGCCTGCAGGCCCAAAGCAATGGGCTGTTCAGCGAAGCCGACCTGAACCGCGAGCTGAAAAAGCAGCAGCGGATTACGCCGCACATCATCAGCCAGATTATGGAATTTGCGCAAACGCGCAAAGGCGTGATGATTTTCGCCGCCACGGTCGAACATGCGAAAGAGATTGTCGGTCTGCTTCCGGCGGACGACGCGGCGCTGATTACCGGCGATACGCCAGGGCCCGAGCGCGACGCGCTGATTGATAATTTCAAGGCGCAGCGTTTTCGCTATCTGGTTAACGTCTCGGTGCTGACCACCGGCTTTGACGCCCCACACGTTGATCTCATCGCGATTCTACGTCCCACGGAGTCAGTTAGTCTTTACCAACAAATTGTCGGGCGTGGTCTGCGCCTTGCGCCGGGAAAGACCGATTGCCTGATTCTTGATTACGCAGGCAACCCGCACGACCTGTATGCCCCGGAGGTCGGTAGCCCGAAGGGAAAAAGCGATAACGTCCCTGTCCAGGTATTTTGCCCGGCCTGCGGCTTTGCCAACACCTTCTGGGGGAAAACCACTGCCGACGGCACGCTGATTGAACACTTTGGCCGTCGCTGCCAGGGCTGGTTTGAGGATGACGACGGCCATCGCGAGCAGTGCGATTTTCGCTTTCGCTTCAAAAACTGCCCGCAGTGTAATGCCGAAAACGATATTGCCGCCCGACGCTGCCGGGAATGTGACGCTATTCTGGTCGACCCGGACGATATGTTAAAAGCGGCGCTCAGGCTCAAGGATGCGTTAGTCCTGCGCTGTAGCGGAATGACGATGCAGCATGGGCAGGATGAGAAAGGCGAATGGCTGAAAATCACTTACTATGACGAGGACGGCGCGGATGTCAGTGAGCGCTTCCGCTTGCACACGCCCGCCCAGCGTACCGCTTTCGAACAGCTATTTATTCGCCCGCATACCCGCACGCCCGGCGTTCCTTTACGCTGGATCACGGCGGCGGATATTGTCGCGCAGCAGGCGCTGTTGCGGCATCCCGATTTTGTGGTCGCGCGGATGAAAGGCCAGTACTGGCAGGTGCGTGAAAAAGTGTTCGACTATGAAGGCCGCTTCCGCCGAGCGCACGAATTACGTGGTTAATTGTACTTTTCATTGATGTAACGGCGATTTGAGTATAGAATCCCGCCCGCCTTTGCATACGCAAAGCAGATCACTTACCTGTTGCTGGGTCGCCTGTAGCAGGAATTATTAAAGAGAGATTTAAATGTTTACTATCAACGCAGAAGTACGTAAAGAGCAGGGTAAGGGTGCGAGCCGCCGCCTGCGCGCCGCTAACAAGTTCCCGGCAATCATCTACGGCGGTTCTGAAGCCCCGATTGCTATCGAACTGGACCACGACCAGGTGATGAACATGCAAGCTAAAGCTGAATTCTACAGCGAAGTTCTGACCCTCGTTGTTGACGGTAAAGAAGTAAAAGTTAAAGCTCAGGCTGTACAGCGTCACGCTTACAAACCGAAGCTGACTCACATCGACTTCGTTCGCGCGTAATCGCCTGGAAGTTGAAGAAAAACCCCGCCCCGGCGGGGTTTTTTTATGCGTTTAATTGAATTTGACGACATGCAGAGCAACGAGAACCCACTTTGCTTTTCTGCTTTCTTACACCTCGCCACATTCAATTAGCGCCTCCCCTAATCGAGGATCTGTAGTTTCCGACGCGGTATTCATACCTTTAAGCCGATTGAATAATGCCCGTTGACGAACGCTGGCACTTTCCGGTTTCCATGGCAAAATTCGTATTGGTATCGTTTGTCCGTCATTCAACGCATCAAATACCTTTTCATTGGTCAGTAAGTCGCCGCAGCTCCATGTCTTGCTATCAAACTGAAAATCAAATAAGACATGGAGCTCCAGTTCATCTACACGCACTTGACGCTTTGCATTATCGATGCGTATTTCCACCTTCTCTTTATGCGTCAAAGTGGCATCAAGATTGAGTCCATACCGTTTCAACTGCCCCTTGTCGTAATAGTAACGTATGCTGGACCAGGTTGATTTAAAAGCAAACCCAGTAATGAATAAACCACTTAACAAGAACAGCGGGCATATGAACAAGCTCAGTAACCAGTTGGCACCATAAGTATAAAACAGTACCAACGATAGAACGGTGAACACCATGCCGAGCACCAACATCATCAAAAATGCGACAATGTGCGCATACAAAACCTGCCGAAATAAACTGAAATTAACAGGCGGCTTCTGTCGTATTCCTTTACTCACTACGGCGTCCTTTTATGTCGTATGCCTTTATTTCCCGCCCGACGTGCGTCGCTGCAACTGATCGCGCAAATTCGGCGGCGTCCCTTTGATAGTCAGGGTATCGGTCGCCGGGTCCCAGAAAATCCGCTCGCCCAGTAGCATCGCATCAAAGTTAATCGTTAACCCGCCGCCGCTGCCGGCATATTTGGTTAACTGGCGTAGCGTACTGCGATCTGCCGGGAAGCTCTCTTCCAGCTCATAGCCTTTTTCGGCGGTAAATTCGCTGAAGCTGACTTCACTGACGCCGGAAAGCTCTTTAGACAGCGATTCCAGCTCAATCTCTTCCCCGGCTTGTAATTGCTCATTGCAGTAGCTGTACACCTGCTGGCGCACGTTCTGACGTTCCGCTTTATCCAACTGCGCTTCTGCGGTGAAATCATCCACTGCCTGCAACAGGCCGCGATTCTGCGCTTTGGCGTTCAACCCTTCGCTGGCGCCGAGGAAATCCATAAAGAAGTCAGCGACCTTGCGCCCTACCCGACCTTTGAGAAACGTCAGGTAGCGGGTCGATTGCGGATTAGTTTCCCACTCGGTAAGATCGATACGCGCCACGATATCCGCATGGTTAATATCAAGATAATGCGTCGGGTTAATGTCCAGATTTTCATTGACCCGCATACTGCTCAGGTTGTTCAGTACCGTAACCAGCAGATACTCCACCGCCAGGTAGCGATAATGGCAGAACAATACAATGCCGCCGTCCGCAAAGGGGTATTTCGCCAGTTCGTCACGCAGGCGTCCGGTCGCCGCCCGGCTAAAGGCAAGAAAATCTTCTTCCCCCTGACGTTGCAACCGCAGCGCTTGCGCCAGTTCACTCTCTTCATTAAACAGGCCATACGCCTTATTCTTGGCGCTATAGACCCGATGCAGTTCAGCCACCATCTCGACAACGGTGGTTGTCGGCTCCAGCAATGAATCGCGCAAGACCAGCTCAAGATTTTGCTCATCGCGCTTGATAAGCTGGTGCAGGGCAATCTGGTTGATATCCAGACTCATGATAAACTCTCCTTTAAGACCGGGCGGTATTCAACCACCGCCTGCCGAAAGACGCAAGCAATCGCCCTGTCATTTCAGGCGTTATCCGTAACGCGAATGATTTAGGGGATAAAAATGCAGAAAAAAAACTGTTGCTACGGTAATATGTTGCCCTTTCATGAACAAACAGATTTTGATTTATGCCACAACTCTCCCGCTATAGTGATGAACATGTTGAACAACTGCTGAGCGAACTGCTCAGTGTACTGGAAAAACATAAGGCGCCGACCGATCTTTCCCTGATGGTGCTGGGAAATATGGTCACCAACCTTATCAACACCAGCGTGGCGCCGGCTCAACGCCAGGCGATTGCGAACTCTTTTGCCCGCGCCTTGCAGTCTTCGATTAGCGAAGACAACGCGCACTAAAAAGCCGACTCCGGAGAAACAAGCAACAGGTATGGTAACTCATCGTCAGCGCTACCGTGAAAAAGTCTCCCAGATGGTTAGCTGGGGGCACTGGTTCGCTCTGTTCAATATACTGTTGGCTACGTTGCTCGGCAGCCGTTACCTGTTTGTCGCCGACTGGCCGACAACGCTTGCGGGTCGCATATACTCCTACCTGAGCATTGTCGGGCACTTTAGCTTTCTGGTGTTCGCCAGCTATTTGCTTATTCTTTTTCCGCTCACGTTTATCGTGATGTCCCAGCGGCTGATGCGGTTTATATCAGCCATTCTGGCGACCGCGGGTATGACGTTGTTGCTTATCGACAGCGAAGTCTTTACCCGTTTTCACCTGCATCTTAATCCCATTGTCTGGGAGCTGGTCATCAACCCTGACCAGAACGAAATGGCGCGCGACTGGCAGCTTATGTTTATTAGCGTGCCGGTTATCTTATTGATTGAGATGCTATTTGCGACATGGAGTTGGCAAAAGCTGCGCAGTCTCACGCGCCGTCGCCATTTCGCAAGGCCGCTTGCGGCATTCTTTTTCGTCTCCTTTATCGCATCGCATCTTATCTACATCTGGGCAGATGCTAATTTTTACCGGCCGATTACCATGCAGCGGGCAAACCTGCCGCTCTCTTATCCGATGACGGCGCGACGTTTTCTTGAAAAACACGGTCTGCTGGATGCGCAGGAATATCAGCGCCGTCTGGTAGAGCAAGGCAATCCGGAAGCGGTCTCCGTACAGTACCCGCTCAGCAATTTGCACTATCGCGATATGGGCACCGGTCAGAATGTGCTGCTCATTACCGTAGACGGCCTTAACTATTCTCGCTTTGAGAAGCAGATGCCGGAGCTGGCTACATTTGCCGAGCAAAACATCGACTTCACCCGTCATATGAGTTCAGGGAATACCACTGATAACGGTATTTTCGGCCTGTTCTATGGCATATCGCCAGGCTATATGGATGGCGTGTTATCCACCAGAACCCCTGCGGCGCTCATTACCGCCTTGAATCAGCAAGGCTACCAACTGGGACTGTTTTCTTCAGATGGCTTCGCCAGCCCGCTTTATCGTCAGGCATTACTGTCCGATTTCTCGATGCCGGCAGCGCAAACGCAGTCTGATGCACAAACGGCCAGCCAGTGGATAGACTGGCTTGGGCGCTACGCACAGGAAGATAACCGCTGGTTCTCATGGATATCGTTTAACGGTACTAACATTGATGACAGTAACCAGAAAAATTTTGTTAAGCGTTACGCCAGTGCCGCCAGCGACGTGGATGCGCAAATCAATCGGGTTCTGAACGCGCTGCGAGAGGCCGGTAAATTCGACAATACTGTCGTGATCATTACCGCAGGACGCGGCATACCGTTGACGCCGGAAGAAAATCGCTTCGACTGGTCGCAAGGTCATCTGCAAGTACCGCTGGTGATCCACTGGCCGGGGACGCCTGCGCAGCGTATTAATGTGCTTACCGATCATACCGATGTGATGACCACGTTGATGCAACGCCTGTTACATGTCAGCACGCCAGCGAACGAATATTCACAGGGCCAGGACATCTTTACCGTTCCACGTCGCCATAACTGGGTAACGGCGGCAGACGGCAGTACGCTGGCAATCACGACGCCGCAAATGACCCTGGTGCTCAATAATAACGGTCATTATCAGACCTATGACTTACACGGCGAGAAGATCAAAGATCAGAAGCCGCAGCTCAGTCTGCTGCTGCAAGTGCTAACAGAAGAGAAACGTTTTATCGCTAACTGATTAATTATAAATCAGTTAGCACCGTTTCCCCTTGCATTCGCGTTGGAAAGAGGTAGTATTAGCACCCACAAGTCGGCACGTAGCGCAGCCTGGTAGCGCACCGTCATGGGGTGTCGGGGGTCGGAGGTTCAAATCCTCTCGTGCCGACCAAAATTCCCCTTAAAAGCCAGCCTGCCAGGGCTGGTTTTTTTATATATCCAATTTGCAAATGGTGAAATGATGGTGAAATAGCTATCGAAGGTCACTGCAAATTGACTTCAAGCTCCCTCCAACGCGAAAAGTTGAACAGATGACTTAAATACATTGATTAGTCATCCTTAACCAGTAGAATCCGCCACGACTGGTAACTATTCAATACACGCACTATCGAACGATCGCCAGTTTGCCGCAGCCCGTTCTTGCATACAATGTGGCTGCGGCACACCATCACATCAGAAATTTGAAAATCAGGGTAAACCTGTCACTTAACCTGAAGCGGGTGGTGTATCGGGATGACAGTATGTTTCTCTTCATAGCCCACTGTTGCTGGATACCCTCCCCGGCAAAGTACAGCTTTCCCCTGCCCTTCTTTGCATTCAGGTGATCCAGTACTTCCATCGGCTTCTCGCTACCGGCGCGCGGCGCGTTATCATCGAAAAAGTTGCGCCGCGCCCTGACTGAAGAAGTCTCCCCTATTTCACCTGTACATCATCCGTACTGTCTGATGTTGTTCGTCCGGGAATATCTTTGTCGCACCGCACCTCATTCACCTGGTGCATCAGTTACGACGCCACTGAACGTTCAGATAGCTCCCCAGCATCTCCTCCACAAGAGGTCGCAGGCCATCCAAAAATGTCTTTTTCGCGCTCTCCATCGCTCTTGCTCCGATAGTGCGCTCTGCATCGGTATTACCGACCAGCCCAGACGGTCTCAGCTCTGTGTCAGACAGCATCCGGTACGTTTCCTCATAATCCGATATTTGCTTTTCACGAAGCGCGTTAACGCGTTCCGGCGCTTTGCGCTCCAGCACTCTGTGTAACGGCCCCCACTGCAGTATCCACTCCCTGAACTCGCTTTTTTCAGCGGCTTTCACCTGAAGCTCCGCGTCCTGAAGGTCTGTAACCTTCACGCCGGATACGTCAAAGAAACGCATTTCTGACGTCACGCTGGTCAGCCCGAGTGATTTCTTCAGCTTATTCTGATACGCCAGCCAGACCTCAATTTCATCAACGAGAGCCAGCGTTCTGACCTTTTCCCGGCAATCTGTTCCAGTTTTCCCAGACGGAACATCTCACGCCCCGTGGCAACCAGCGCCGCGAGATCGTTATCGTATTGCCCTTTTTCTGCATTATGTACCAGCTGTACGTTCTTCATCTGGTGCAAAAAAAATGTGACCCGGTCCTCGCAGCTTGAGGTTGCCTCTGTTGCCATAGCAAAGGTGTTTGCTCTCAACGCCTCATCTTCAGCCAGTTGTGCCAGCCAGGACGATATCTGTGCCTTAAACCCCGCGTCCTTTATGAAGTTTTCCGTCTCACTCAGTCTGTCCAGGAAGAGGCTGAAGGCGTCGGCGTTATCTTCCTGTCCGAACATATGCCATCTGTCTGCAGGAGCCGGTTCCCCCTCCCGGGCAGGCACCAGCCAGTCAGCGGCCGCCAGGCGCAGTGCCCGAGTTTCCCGGGGGGCGGAGGCTCCCGCCATATCGAATCGTATTATGGGGCCTGAATAGCCAGGCGCGCTGGTGATCTCCCGCAGCGCCTGCAAAGTACGTTCAGACAGTGGGTTCCCTTCCAGATTTACGGTTGTCTCTGAAGACAGATGAATGAGACTTTCCGGCAGGCGGGTCAGCTGGTTACGATAGACCGACAGCGACAGTAGTCCTGACGGCAGCATCGGCAGGCTGGTCAGCCGGTTACCAGATACCATCAGCTCCTTCAGTTCTGACGGCAGCACCGGCAGACTGGTCAGCCGGTTACCAGATACAATCAGCTCCTTCAGTCCTGACGGCAACGCCGGCAGGCTGGTCAGCCGATTATTATAGGCCCACAGCTTATATAATTCTGACGGCAGCGTCGGCAGGCTGGCCAGTTGGTTATCAGATACCGACAGCTCCTGTAGCCCTGACGGCAACGTCGGCAGGCTGGTCAGCTGGTTATTATAGGCCCACAGCTTACATAATTCTGACGGCAGCGCCGGCAGGCTGGCCAGTTGGTTATCAGATACCGACAGCTCCTGTAGCCCTGGCGGCAACACCGGCAGGCTGGTCAGCTGGTTATTATAGGCCCACAGCTTACATAGTCCTGACGGCAGCGCCGGCAGGCTGGTCAGATTATTATCAGGAATAACCAGTGTGGTAATATGCGCGGGTAAACAGTCTGGCAAGGTGGTAAGACCTGATTCTCCCACGTTAAGCACTGCATTGCCATTATTCAGGCAGGCACGCATTTTCTGTACCGCTGCTGCACGGCCGCGTGACTCTTCTGCGGGTGCAGCCCTTCTCCACGCTGACCAGACAACATCATACTCTGCTGGCGTCTGTGGAGCCGTTGTGGCAGGGAGGAAGGATGTCCTGAATGTCCCGGATGCCCCTTCCGCGTGTCCTGTGCCCTCCTCACCCTGTGCTGTGTCCAGGGTGAGGCGATGGGTTTCACTGTACCCCTGGCAATTTACGGTATAGTTCCCGACATCATCAAGGGTGACTGACAACATCTCCTGACTGTCTTCATCCAGAATACAGAAGTAGTTTTCCCCGTGCAGGCCGGAATGAATGTTTTCCTCCCATCCGTCATACGCGAGCGTCCTGAGCAGTTCAAATCTGCTGACCACATCCTCCCGCGTCGTTCCGGCCGGCGGGTGACAAATCGCCCAGATGCACTCCAGCGCTTCAGTCTGGTGCGTTGAGCAAAAAAATTCCTTCATTTTTTCCCAGGAACTCATTTCAGGGGGGGTATCAGACCAGGCAATACGATAAATGCGACGGTTACTGATGGTGGCGGGAAGACATCCGCTTCCAATATGAAAGGGCATAACAAAAAACCTTTATAAATTTACATATAGTATCTGTCCGGCAGACATCATCTCTTCCTGGTCTTAATTTCACAATAAGGTTATCGGCGGATTCATGGTCGTCCTGCCATGGCGGGCTTCAGAAGGTGCAGAAGAAAAATCCGTTATGATGACCGGATGGCGGGACTGTCATTTTACAGCTAAAGTGTCGATTTTTCAGGGTCGCTTTCCACGATGACCAGATCATCCGGTATCAACGCCCGGGCGTTCAATTTTCGATTCTGCCTGCCTGCGCAGCTCTTCCGGCGAATAAACCCTTTGAACGACTTTACTGTCTTTAAACTGCCAGCAGCATGAAATATCAGCGCGACGGTTTTCATCCGTATCAGGCAACTCTGCAACGCTCTGGCCAGCAGGCCACAGCCCGGAAACATCATGCGTAATACACGTAATAACATCGTTATCGTCGTAGGTAATTTTCAGCGTGTCTGCTGAAAATAATTGCTGGCACCCATACCAGTCCTGACCATCCTCTGATTTAAGATACGCCGCATCGGCGAATAATGTGTCATCTGGTTCCGGTGCATACGGAATGAAATTTTTAATATTTAAAAACTGTTTGTTCTTTTTATTTTTTTCCGCTGTCATAATTATTCCTTCTTATATACTTGGGGCTGTCACCCACGTATCACCAACCAGATACTGAATGGGACGTTGTCACCCGAATAGTCATCGCGCCACGCACTCCCATTACCTCAATCACTGCGCCAGCGAGACAGATATTACCGCAGCCAGTATCCGTGATGATTTTGTTATAAGCGTAAGACCAGGAGCCACGACACATCCAGTAAGGGTGATTGAATGCGCCCTGAGACTCCAGCCAGACGATAAACTCCGCCGTCGTCCACGGATTATCATCACAGCCGATAGTAACTGCGCCATCAAACGCTCGCGCGGCACCGATACGACGCACAAACAAATCCTTGTCCGGAATATCGCCGCCATTCTGTGATTTTTGTAATGCATCGGCGGCACGACTTATGGTTTCTCGCAAACCAACGTATTCGATAAGACCGTCAACGCTTTTTCCTGACAGCGCCGTCAGGGTTTCGTCCAGCGGCTGCTTGCCCGCCAGTTTATTCAGTACCGTGGTGGCAAAGTTCGGATCATTTCCCAACACGTCAGCCAGTTCCTGCAGGGTGTCCAGTGGCTCCAGTACGGAACCAACCAGCGCGGCAATCAGTTTGCGGACAAACTCCGCGTTTGTTGTCTGAAGCCCTTTAGCATCGCCTGGCGGCGTCGGTGTGGTCGGCGTTCCAGTGAATGCCGGGCTGTCCAGCGGCGCTTTGGTCCGTACCTCACCCATAACGGTTTTTACCGCCTTTGGTGTGGCCGCCAGCGCTTCGCTGTCACTGTCCGTGGCACTGCTTAATTTAACGATACCTTTTTTCGTCAGGCTTGCATCTTCCAGGGAAATCACGTCTGCGATATCCTCGGCCCGTTTCGCGGCCTCTTCGGCTCTGGTTGCCGATTCTCCGGCTGCAGCTCTGCTTTGCGCTGCCAGTGATGCGATGGTATCAGATGCGGCGGCGTGGGTGGATGCCTACGATGCTGATGACGAGGCGGCTGCCGCCGTTCTGGCTGTGTCAGCCGACGCCGCGCTGGCTGATGCCTCCCCGGCTTTTGTGGTCGCCGTACCTGCGCTGCTCTCCGCAGATGCTGCGGATGAAGCTGCCGACCAAAATTCCCCTTGAAAACCAGCCTGTCAGGGCTGGTTTTTTTATGCCTACAATTAAAAAGTTAGCTGATGCCAGAGACGTTATTTTGCATGAACTGATTTTGCATGAACTGATTGGACATCTTTCCTGTGCAGTGGTCACAGTAAAGTCAATGCAGGCAACTAACGTAAACCATGTTTGTACTAAAACAGAAAAAGCGCATCTACACCCTATACTGGAAAAAATGTTTGCAGTGGCAGGTAAATGAGTAAGCAATCTGTCGCAGCAATAATAAAACGTTCTGGTAAGGTAAACGGCCTACCACGCCTTTGTCGCTAACAATTAGCCTCCCTGTCGCCATAGGGTCGATAACGATCGGCTATTCACAACACGTTTTGTAGACAACGTACGGTGATTAATTACTCCTTCAGCCAGCAACTCGCTAATTGTTATTCAACTTCAGAAATTATAACTAATTGAAGCACCTACAAAATTATGCCCTGAATTTTTATCCGTAAGTGATCCATTCGAGAAATGCCGGATATAAGCTTCTGTAGAAAAAGCCCCAAAGTTCCAGCCAAGAAACGCTTTTTCTCCAAAGGTAAATGCAGAATTGACACGCATATCATCTCGCGACTTAGATTTTATATAAGCCCCCAGACCAATACCGGTATAGATACCAGCGAAATGAACCAGCGCCACATCCTTCGAGATACCCAATACGCCCTGGTTATATTTATTGCAGGGAACGCTGCCAGAATGTTTACTGCAATCATCGCTACCCTTAGCCTTAAATCCTCCTAACTCCAGATTATTTCTTGCCTGTAAAAAGAAAAAATCGCTGGGTTCACTGTATGTCAGAAAAGCCGTATATAAGTGCTCAACCCCTCCTCTTCTTATACTTTCTCCCGCAGCAAAAGAGATCTGATGCTTGTTGCCCTTGCCAAAAAAAACATTATCATTAGCAGAACATGCGAATGCACAAGGTAATAATAGATATATAAATATTCTCTTCATATACACTCCACCACCATTTCAATGTCAATAGTTATTTTTAACCGGCTAACATATTTAAAATTTTCTACGCCACGCTTACGCTCACAGAAACGGCTGATATAGCATCCACACTACGTTCTCCCCTTGAGTCGCCCCAACGGGTGCTCAAAACGCCGCGAGTGTTGTTCAGGCACATCCAGGATAAGTTATAAGTGAATGACACTCATTTCTGACCACATTTTCATTTATGATAAGAATATCGTCAGAATCTCTTTATCGCATAAAAATACCTCTGCTATTGACTTAATATTTAATTTAACAGATGTCGCGGTTCATTCGTTCTGCTCAGATGTATTTCATTGACATTAATAAAACCATAAATAAATTCAGTTAAAATAATTTGTTAATAATGACAAGCTTTAGACGCTATGACTTTTAATAAGGAATTTCCTGCCAGTAAAGATAGTCTGGACTTACGGGTGCAAGGGCGCAGCAACATATGCCACACTTCTGTTATGTCACATTGTCCGAAAGAAGCGTCCAGACCAGTATTCAACTTCAGGGAGTATTCTGTTTTCTCTCACAACGGGTTGTTTTATCCTTTCTATCGTTCAGCTAATTACTCGCCTGTCACAGGTTTTACTACTTACCCATGCACTAATTAGGGTAAAATTTACGCGCTTGACAATGTGGCAAATCTGGACGATTTCCGCGCTGAAAACAATAATCATTCTAATAAAACTCAGGAGATACAGCATGCCTGAAGTAACACCTTTTCAGGTGCTTATTGTGGACGACCATCCACTTATGCGGCGAGGTATTCGTCAATTACTGGAACTGGACCCGGCTTTTCATGTCGTTGCCGAAGCGGGTGACGGGGCGAGTGCGATCGATCTGGCGAATCGCATTGAGCCCGATCTGATCCTGCTGGATCTGAATATGAAAGGTCTGAGCGGGTTAGATACCCTGAACGCGCTACGCCGGGATGGTGTGACGGCGCAAATTATTATTCTTACCGTCTCGGATTCCGCCAGCGACATCTACGCGCTGATCGACGCCGGCGCCGACGGTTATCTGCTCAAAGATAGCGATCCGGAAGTGCTGCTGGAGGCCATTCGCAAAGGCGCTAACGGCGGTAAAGTCTTTAGCGATCGGGTCAATGAATATCTGCGTGAGCGCGAACGGTTTGGCGCGCAGGAAGATCCCTTTAGTATCCTGACCGAACGAGAGTTAGATGTCTTGCATGAGCTGGCGCAGGGGCTTTCTAACAAACAGATTGCGTCAGTACTGAATATTTCTGAGCAGACGGTTAAGGTGCACATTCGTAATCTACTTCGCAAGCTAAACGTGCGCTCACGCGTCGCGGCGACCATTCTATTTTTACAAACACGCGGAATGCAGTAACAAGCCAGGCCCGATGGCGCCACGCCACCGGGCCGTCAGGGCATTATTTCTCCTGCGCCAGCCGGATACTGCGCTCTATCACCGCCCGCCGGGCGTCACCCGCCGGCAGCAGCTTCAGCATCATCTCCCAGGCCGCCACCGCCTCGCCAAAGCGCTGCTGCTCAAAGGCGTTAAACGCATACAGGCTTAACACCCGAATATCCGTGTGGTCGCGGCTCACCAGCTGACGCAGCAGCTCCCCGCCGCAGCGGTTATCCTCCGGGTCGGACGAGCGCGTCAGCGCCTCCGCGTAGCCCAGCGCCGCATCGCGGTTTTTCGGGTCCA